>CBDCQG010000002.1:0-328939 GCA_965220565.1 Dehalococcoidia bacterium
GGTTTCGGTTGCGCCGTTGTCCGCGGGGGCTTCGACGGGAGTTGCGCCGTTGTCGGTCACGGCTTCGTCGGCGGTGGCGGTCTCCTCAGGGGAGCTTCGGTTGCGGCAGTGGATGCCGTTGTGCGTCGAGTGCGTGGGGGACGGGCGATGCCGCGCCGGGTGACGGGGCGCTGCGGCTCGTCGGTGTTGGGGGTGTCTGTGGTGTCCACGATGTCTCCTTTGCTGCGGGCGATGAGAGGATGCCCGTGCGTTTGTCTGTGCGAGTGTGTTTTCTTTTTTCTCTATTAAGGAAAGGACTTGTTTGTTTGTCTGTCAGGCGGATGTACCAGAGGCTGCGCTGTTGGGGCTGGGGTCAAATCGTTGGGCGGGATGCGCGAGGCCGTCCTGGGCGACGATGAGCGGCGGTTGTTCGCCCTCGCGGAGGATGCCGGCGGCGACGGAGACGAATTCCCGGAAGAGGGGGTGGGCGCGGGTGGGGCGCGACCTGAACTCGGGGTGGAATTGCGTGCCAAGCATGAAGGGGTGGTCGCGCACTTCACATATCTCGACGAGATCGAGCTCACGATATTCGCCGCTGACGATGAGGCCGGCCTCATTAAAGGAAGAGCGGTAGGCGTTGTTGAATTCAAAGCGGTGGCGGTGCCGCTCAACGATGGTCTCAGGGTTGCCGTAGGCGCGCGCGGCGTTGGCGCCGGGTGTGAGGTGGCAGAGGTAGGAGCCGAGGCGCATGGTGCCGCCCTTGGCGCGGACACGCTCCTGGTCTTCCATGATGTGGATGACGGGATGGCGGGTGGCGACGTCGAACTCGGTGGAGTTTGCGCCGGACAGGCCGGCGACGTTTCGCGCGAATTCAATGACCATGATCTGCATGCCAAGACAGAGGCCAAGATAGGGGACGCGCTGTTCACGGGCGTAGGAGGCGGCGCGGATCATGCCCTCGATGCCGCGCTCGCCAAAGCCGCCGGGGACGACGATGCCGTGCGCGCGTTCCAACTGCGCTTCCCAGCCGTCCTCCTCAAGCTCTTCGGCGGAGATCCAGTCGATGTCGATATCGACGCCGATCTCAAGGCCGGAGTGCGTGAGGGCTTCTTTAACGGAAAGGTAGGCGTCGCGCAGTTCGACGTACTTGCCGACGATGGCGACGGTGAGAGGCGGCTTGGGCTCTTCAAAGCGATGCACCAGACCGCGCCAGTCATCGAGCTGCGGCTCTTTCTCCGCATACTCCGCGAGTTGCATCCTATTAAGGAGGTAGCCGCCGAGGCCGCGCTCTTCCAAAAGGAGTGGAACGCGGTAGATGGTGTCCACGGTGGAGAGGGGGATCACCGCCTGCGGCTCAACGTCGCAGAACAGGGCGATCTTCTCGATGGTGTCCTGGTCGGCCTCAACCTCGCTGCGGGCGATGATGACGTCAGGGGCGATGCCGGCGCTGCGGCCAAGCTCACGAACGGAGTGCTGCGTGGGCTTGGTCTTGAGTTCGCCGGTGGCGTGGAGATAGGGGAGATAGGTGACGTGAACGAAGATGGCGTCGGCGCGGCCGACCTCGTTGCGGACCTGGCGGATGGCCTCGAGGAACGGCTGGCCTTCGATGTCGCCAACGGTGCCGCCAACCTCGATGATGATGACCTCCGCGTTGGTCTCGTCCGCGATCTGTCGCATGCGGTTCTTGATGGAGTTGGTGACGTGGGGGACGACCTGGATGGTGCCGCCGAGAAAGTCGCCGCGCCGCTCCCGCGAGAGGACGGAGGAGTAGACCTGGCCGGCGGTGACGCTGGATGAGCGTGTCATTTCGGTATCGACGAATCTCTCATAGTGGCCGAGGTCGAGATCAGTCTCCGCGCCGTCGCGCGTGACGAAGACCTCGCCGTGCTGATAGGGGGACATGGTGCCGGGGTCGACGTTCAGGTACGGATCGAGCTTCTGAACTGCGACCCTGATGCCGCGGCTCGTGAAGAGCCGACCGATGGCGGCGGCAGTGATGCCCTTTCCGATGGAACTAACGACGCCGCCGGTCACAAAGACGTACTTTGCCATGCAACCTCAAATGGCCTGCCCCGCCGGAATATCTCGGGGGGCGATTCACGCCTGCTTCATTCCCCAACCACCAATCGACGCGCTCGCGCATATCGATATTCAAAACGCGCTGCCACGTCTCTTGTTGTAGGGAATTGTCTCCAACCAACCGGGGCGGTCACATGCCGATGCCAACCCCGATAACGGATTCAACTATGCGCCCGATTCCCCTTCCTGTCAATACTGGGTACCAGGTACAGGGTCGAGCTGCGCGCCGCGTTCAGCCCAGGAAGTGGCGGAGTTCTCCCGCTTCCGCGATGTATTGCGATACACGCCCGGTTGCGCCTTGTTCAAGGCTCGCCCAGACCGCCGTGGTGAGTCCCTCATGGATGCGGTCGATCTCTTCCGTGAAGCGCACGAGGAGTCGCCGGTAGTTGTCGCCGAGCAGTTGGTTGACGCGTGTTTCGTTCGCGTAGCGGAGCGCTGTGGCGAGGTCCTCTGTAAAGCTCGGGTATATCTCTCGCAGGTAGGCCAAATCCTCCTGGTCAAGGGCGGCGAGTCCGAGCAATTCCGGCGGAACGCCTATGGAGTAGAGGGCAGTGGTGAAGGCGATGGCGCGGGGCAGCGTCACGTCGTCTGAGCCGGAGAGCGAGCGCCCGTAGCCGAATAGTCCCACGTGCAGTTTGCGCTCTCTCCTCCGCGGGGAGAGGGCGGAGACTGCGGCGATTGTGGGAGCAAGGTTGCGCACCTGCTTTTGGTACTCGGCCGCGGCCTTATCGAGGATGGCGATGGCGCGTTGTTCATCAATAGGCTGCGCGGGCGTCTGCTCGTGAGCCTGGATTTCGGCGATGCCCGACGTCACGTCATCACGGGAGTAGTCAAACTTGAATGCAGACTGCACGGTGAGCGTGTGGACGCTGGGGTATTCAAGGAAAGCCCGCGCGGTGTTGGTGGGTTTCAAGTGTCCACGGAACGGGACGGAGCCGGCGCCAATAATCGGGTACATCGGAATGCCGGTCTCCTGCGCGAGCCGGTCAACGCGGTAGAGGGCGGCCTTGAGCAGGATCTCCGCGCCGACCATACCGTAGTTCAGGGCGGGGTCGCTGCGGGCCAGGAAGACACGCTGGTAGGGTTCCTCACGCTCCTGCAGGTACTCCCGGACGATGTCATCGACGTGGAGCATCTGATCGCGCTCTTCGACGAGCGGGATAACGCGAATGCGCTTCGGGAGGAATTCGCCTATCCAATCGCCAACGGATACGTCGCCCAGGAGAGCGCGTGACTCTTGTCCGACGATGAAGTTCTCGTAGTACGCCACAATGCGAGAGAGTTCATTGGCGGACGAGGTGAAGGGGAGGATAATCTCCTGTATGGGCGGCTCCAGGTCACCGCCATAGAACTCACGGGCCACGTCGAAGGCGGTGGGGATGCCCTGCAGCGCCTCAACCATCAGTTTCCGCATCTCAACCTCGATGGCGGGGTTGGGGACGCGCAGGGTGATGACGGTGTCGTGTCCCAACCGGCGCTCCTCGCGGAAGAAGTCGGAGTAGTTGCTCAGAAGCTTCTGGATGACGTGGGTATCAGTGTCCTTGCCTTCCGAGTCCCACATCTGCTCATCGCAGCCGAGTCCGAAGGCGTCGACGGCCTCGATGATTTCGCCGTCGCCCTTGATGACTCCGTCAACGGCATACGCAGGCGCCGCGGCGTTGTCCGGGTGCTGGGTGCTCATTACTTTAGGAATGAGAGGCACTGTCAAACTCCAGTAGCGAGATTGACTTCATCATAAAGGGTGCGCCCACGACGCGCTTGCTTCCCCCTGCAAGGGGGCGCTAGTCGAAGGTGGTTAGGGCTGAGACGGTTTCGGGGGTGAGGCGGCGGACGACTTCCGAGACGAGGCGGACGGCGCGGGCGAAATCATCGCGGTGGATGACACTGTTGTGGCTGTGGAGATAGCGAGTGGGGACGGCGATGTTGATTGAGGGGGCGCCGGAGCCGGCTTTCTGCATCTCAGCGCCGTCTTCTCCATAGCCGCTAAGGACATTGAACTGGAGCGGCATCTCGAGTTCGGCGGCTGTATCGACGAAGAAATCGCGGAGTCGCAGGTTGGGGATCATTGAGCTGTCATGGAGGAAGACCGTTGGGCCCTTGCCTAGCTCTTCTTGCGCCTCATCCTTGGTGATGCCGGGGTAGTCGCCCGCGACGCCTGACTCAAGGTTGATGCCGATGTCCGGCATGACGTGGAAGCTGCTTGTGTGTGCGCCGCGGAGGCCGACTTCCTCCTGGACGGTGGCGACGAGATAGACGGTGGCGGGGAGTGGACCTGCGGACTCACGGAGGGCGCGCGCAATTTCGATTAGTCCGGCTACCCCTGCCCTGTCGTCCCACGCCTTGCCGATATACAGCTCGCCGCCGGCCATTTCCTGAAAGCTGCTGTCAGGCGCGACGGGGTCGCCTGGGCGGATGGCGAGACGCTGCTCGGCGTCCTCCTTGTCCCTGGCGCCCACGTCAATGAATATGGCTTCTTTCTTGAAGACCTGGTTCCGGGCGTCCGGCTGCATAACGTGGGGAGTCTTGATACCGGTTAGGCCGGGGATGGGGCCGTTGCGGGTCATCACGACCCATCGCTGGTTGATGAGCGCCTGATCCAGCCAGCCGCCGAGGGTTTGGATGGTCAGGAAGCCCTCAGCCGTGATTTGCCGGACCATGATGCCCACTTCATCCATGTGGGCGGAGAGCATAAGGCGGGGGACGTCATTGGCCTCGTCGCCGATGCGGGCGATGAGGGAGCCGATGCCGTCGGTTTCGAGCGCGTCGGTCAGTGGCCCAAGTTCACGTCGGACGATGGCGCGGACGGGGCCCTCATGCCCGGTGGGCCCGAAGGCGTTGGACAACTCTTCGAGGAGTTGGCGCTGGCGGGAGTAGGTTTCTGGTGAATTCACTTCGGTCACGTACTCAGCCTCTTTCACGCTTTGCGCGTCAACCGTCATTATAGATAGGAGTAGCTCAAGGAGATATGAACTCGCATGTCACACCAGGAACACGAAGCAGAATCACTCGCGGACGGAAGCGCCCTTGAGGGGCGATACGCGGGCGAGAATGACACGCTCATCCGCATGCGGCATTCCGCCGCGCACATGATGGCGGAGGCCGTGCTGTCCATGTTCCCCGAGGCGAAGCTGGGCATCGGGCCGCCCATCGAGGACGGTTTCTATTACGACTTCCTGCTGCCGCGCACGCTATCCACGGACGATCTGCCGGAGATCGAGGCGCGGATGCGTGAGAGCGCGGCTTCGGCAGCACCGTTTGTCGCGAGTGAGATGCCGCGCGATGAAGGGCTGGCGCGGTTCGCTGATCAGCCGTTCAAGGTGGAGATTATCGAGAGCCTGACGGACGAGACCGTCTCTCTCTACACCCATGGGGACTTTACGGACCTGTGCCAGGGGCCGCACGCGGAGTCGACGGACAAGACGGGCGCGTTCACGCTGACGCGGGTTGCGGGGGCGTACTGGCGCGGCGATGAGAGCAATCCGCAGCTGCAGCGCATCTACGGGGCGCTGTTCGAGACACAGGAGGAGCTTGACGCGCACCTGGAGCGGTTGGCAGAGGCGGAACGGCGGGATCACCGTCGGCTGGGGCGTGAGCTTGACCTGTTCTTCTTTGACCCCATCGCGCCGGCCAGCCCGTTCTTCCTGCCGAAAGGCGCGACGGTCTACAACCTGATGGTCGATTTCATCCGGGAGTTGTACGACAAGTACGGCTACCAGGAGGTCATCACCCCGCAGATTTTTTTGACCGACCTCTGGAAACAATCCGGGCATTACGACAACTACCTGGAGAACATGTACCTGACGCAGTCGGACGAGATCGAGTACGGGGTCAAGCCGATGAACTGCCCCGGCCACTGCGTCGTGTATCAGTCCCAGTTGCACTCATACCGCGCGCTGCCGCTGCGTCTCGCGGACTTTGGGCGGCTGCATCGCAATGAGCGATCCGGCGTGACGCATGGGCTGACGCGCGTGCGTAGCTTTTCCCAAGACGACGCGCACATCTTCTGCCGACTCGACCAAATCCAAGACGAGTTTTCGTCGCTCATCCGGATGATGCGGGACGTGTATCGAGCATTCGGTCTGAACGAGCCGCGTTACACGCTGTCGCTGCGACCGGAGAAACGCGTTGGGAGCGATGAGATCTGGGATCAGGCTGAGCAGGCGCTTCGCGAGGCGCTAACGCTCGCCGGCGTGGACTTTGAGGAGATACCCAACGAGGGCGCGTTCTATGGACCGAAGATCGACCTGTTCTCGCAGGACGCGCTGCGGCGGGAGTGGCAGTTGAGCACGTTCCAACTGGACTTCAACCTGCCGGAGCGGTTCGATCTCGAATACGTCACGGAGCACAACACCCGCGAGCGGCCGGTGATGATTCATCGCGCGATTCTCGGCTCGCTGGAGCGCTTTTTGGGCGTGCTGCTGGAGCACAACGCGGGGGCGTTCCCGGTGTGGCTCGCGCCGGTGCAGGCGACGCTTATCCCCATCGCAGACCGCCATATCCCCTACGCGCAGCAGGTGCAGGAACAGCTGCACGACGCCGGGCTGCGAGTAGAGATCGATGACCGCAACGAGCGGATGAACGCGAAGATACGCGAGGCGCAGACCAGGCACGTGCCCTACATGTTGGTTGTCGGCGACCGCGAGGCGGAGTCGGGCGCGGTGGCCGTCCGCCGCCGTGAGAACAGCGAGAACCTGGGCGCGATGCCCGTCTCAGAGTTCATGGAGCGCGTGCTGAGGGAGGTTGAGAGCAGGGGGTGAGGGGACGTTTTGACATCACTAGGAACTAAGGACAAACGATGAACATTTTTGAGCTGATTGGTAGCACCACTAGTGCAATTGAACCCTTCCATTCTCGCTTTCTCGCTAGAGCGCTAGAGGAAAGCCTCAGAGGGGATTGTTCGCTGTTCAATAAGGTATGGCAACTGGCAGCACCATCTGGCTGGAGCCTACCAGGCTTCGTGGTAGTCTCAGCAGAAAAAAAGCTGTCAGATGGACGGAGGGTGGATATCTGTCTGATCGAAGGCAATCCTCCCGTTCGTGTACTAGCCATTGAGGTCAAAACGACGGATGCTTCAGCTGATGATGGGCAATTGGAGAAGTACCTATCTGACCTTAAATCCATGTACCCAGAAGCCAAAGTACAGATAGCCTACTTAACTCCCTTCAACAGGCAGAGGGCAGGCGAAATGGCAGATCGGCTTCGCACGGTCGGAGTCTTTGAAGAGTTCAGGAAACATTGCCCAGGAGCCCGTCATTTGAGTTGGCTAGACGTAGCAGAAATCGATTGGGCCGACCAGCCGCTGTGGAGTCAGCATCAATCCTACATACGCCGATACGTCTCACCCGAAGCGAAGTTGGAGTCCCTTAGATTTGGTCAGCATAATCGCCAGTTTGAGAGCTTTTTCTTGGACAAAGCGGCTCATTTCTGGGTGAAACTCGCCGAAGATTTGGATGTTAACGCATTCGATGATGGAGTAGAGATAGACCTAACCAATTTCCATAATGACCCGTCGTTCATCGCATCATCGCTAACCGAATCATTCAAGATTCTCTTGCAATCCGACCGCGTATCTCGCAATGCGCAACGCAAGGACGACTTCGCTGACGACCTACGAAGACCATTCCTGAAGTCTCCGTATGCCATTGTCCACGAGGCTCTGTTCGACCTATCCAAGGAATTCGGCTATGTCTGGGTAAAGGGATTAGGAGATTACGGCATTAGGACTGCTCACAGAAGTCACCTTAGTAGTGGCGTCAGCTTAGTAAGCAGCAAAGGCCCCACCCGTCTCATTATTGGGCGACGGCGCTAATTTTCCAGCCATTGACCTAAGAGGCAGGGCCGGGAGTACCTCGAAGTTGGTGAGAGCGAGCGGCGGCTTAGTGCGCCTTTAGATTCTTCGCTGCGCTCAGAATGACATGCGCACGGGGATGGTCGGCGTTACGCGGTTGGGCTACACAACAAGATTCAGATTCCCGCTTTCGCGGGAATGACGGGGTAGGGGTGGGAATGACAGATGGGTGCAATCCTTGACCCGCCAACGTGTGACGCCTATCGTACTCGCAGATTGGGGGAGGGTGTTCTGGATTCCCGTGTCAAGCACGAGAATGACGAATGCGCCTAATCGGTGGGGAGTGTGGCTATGACTAATGGTGGGACGGAATCGGCGCTTGGGCATTTGCGGGTGGTTGAGATTGGGGAGATTCCCGCGGCGTATTGCGCGGGCTACCTTGCCGGGCTCGGCGCGGACGTGGTCAAGGTGGAGCCGCCGGGGGGCGATCCGAACCGGATGCACCCGCCCTTTGCGGGCGACATCGCGGATGTTGAGCGCAGCATTCCTTTTCTCAATGCCAATCTGAATCGTCGCAGCATCGTGCTGGACGTTGAGGACTCCGGCGCTCGTGAGACTCTTGAGAAGCTCATTGAGCGGGCGGATATCTTCGTGGAATGCACACCACCCGGGCATCTTGCCTCGTTGGGCATCGACGATGCGCGTCTTGAGGAGTTGAACTCCGGGCTTGTGACGGTTTCCTTGACGCCGTTCGGGCAGTCGGGGCCGTACAGCGCGTTCGCGGCGAATGAGGCAGTGATTTCCGCCATGTCCGGCGTGATGATGAGCCAGGGCGACGATGAGCGCGCGCCGGTCGTGCTGCCGTGCCAGATCGGGGCGCAGCTTGCCGCCGTGCATGGCGCATACCTGGCGATAAACGCGGTACGGCATCGGCGGGCGACCGGACGAGGGCAGCGCATCGACCTCTCGCTGCAGGAGGCGCTGACGTTCGCGACGGTCGGCACGATTGCGCGCTACAGCCAGCGGAGCGAGATCGTGCTGCGCCAGGGGCCACGCGGCGGTCCCGCCAATATCTATCGGACAAAGGATGACAAGTACGTCCAGATCGCGATCTTTATGACCGGCCACTGGCGCGTTCTGTCCCGGCAGTGGATGGAGGACGCGGTGCTGTCCGGCGATGACTGGGATTCGTCCCAGTACCGCACGGACAACGAAGACCTGGCGCAGATCCTCATACAGTCGTTCGTCGAGCAGTTCGACCGCGACGAGTTCGTGGAGGAGGCGCAGCGGCTCGGGCTGGCGTGCTGCCCCGTCAACACGTTCGAGGATTTTGTGACGGACGATCACATGCGGTCGCGGGGCTGGTTCCAGAAGGTGACTCATCCCGTGGTGGGCGAGTATGAGACGCCGGGTCAGCCGTTCATCATGTCCGCCACGCCGTGGAACCAGACACGCCCTGCCCCGCTGTTGGACCAGCATCGGGATGAGGTGCTGGCCGAGATTGATTCGGTTGCACCGCGTCGTGAGACGTACTCCGCGCCGACGAACGGCAAAGCGCCGGACGACGCGCTGCTGGACGGCATCCGTGTGGCGGACATCACGCGGGCGTTCGCGGGGCCCATCGGCACGATGTTCCTCGGCTTCTACGGCGCAGAGGTCATCAAGGTGGAGTCCGAAAGCCTTGAGGCCAACCGCGAGCCGACGCGCCCCCTCTTCCCGGACATGAACCGCAACAAGCTGAGCTGCACCCTCGATCTGCGGTCGGACGGCGGCAAGGACCTGTTCCGCCAGCTGGTCAAGGACAGCGACGTTGTCGTTGACAACTTCAGCGCGACGGTCATGAAGCGGCTCGGTCTTGGCTACGACGACCTGACGAAGATCAACCCCGGGGTCATCCAGATCGGGATGCCGGGGATGGGGTCTGAGGGGCCGCTGAACAACTGGGTGACGTACGGCAACAACCTGCAGGCGGTGACGGGGCTGTCCCTCTTGTGGGGGCACCCGGATTCCCCGATGCAGAACCACGCGAAGGGCGTCATCCCGGACTACGTGGGCGCTGCATTTGTGGCGCTCTCCACCGCCGCCGCCCTGGAATTCCGCGATGTCACGGGTCGCGGACAGTTCATCGAGATCGCGCAGGTGGACGGCCAGGGCTCCATGATGGGCCCGGCCATCCTGGACTACACCATCAACGGGAACATCTGGGGCAGCGTGGGCTATGACGAGCCGATAAACGCCCATTACGCGCCGTACGGCGCATACGCGTGCCGGTACCCGGACACGTGGATCGTCATCGCGTGCGAGACGGATGAACAGTGGCGCGCGCTGGCAGGGGCGATGGGAGCGCCGCACTGGGCGGACGACCCCCGTTTCGCAGACACGGAGGGCCGGCGCGCCAACCGTGACGAAATCGACCACGAGATCAGCGAGTGGGCGCAGGCGTTCACGTCGCACCAAGCGCTGCACATGCTGCAGAAGGTAGGCGTGCCGGCCGGCGTGGCGATGAACAGCGAGGACCTGTTCCACGATCCGCATTTGCGAGAGCGTGGACACATCGTGCAATCCACGCATACGACGTGGGGGACGCTGTCGCATCACGGGCTGCCGGCGCTGCCATCGCTCTCCAAGGCGACGGCGGCGAACCGCGCGCCATGGATCGGCGAGGATAATAAGTATGTGTACAGCAGCGTGCTTGGATTGTCCGAGGAGGAGATCTCCAAAGGCATTGAGAGCGGGGTGCTGCGGTAAGGGGCGGGCCGCCAGCAGGCTCAGTGCAAGCGACGGGCCGTCGTTCTTGACGGGGTAAATAGGCGGATTGTAGAGTACGTGCTTGAGCAATACGGCTGATAGATACACAGCGAGGGAGTAGACATACCGAGAGATTACCGCGTCAACCAACGCATAACCGTGCCGGAAGTCCTTGTGGTGACCGACACGGGGGAGCGGGTTGGAGTGATGCACACGGCAGACGCCATTCAGTTGGCGCAGGATCGGGGCCTTGACCTGGTTGAGGTGGCCCCGGGCGCGCAGCCCCCTGTGTGCCGTATCCTTGACTACGGCCGCTATCGCTACGAGCAGTCCAAGAAGGAGCGGGAGTTCCGCAAGGGACAGCACACACAGGAACTCGGCGAGGTGCGGCTCCGCCCCAAGATCGGTCAGCACGATATCGACTTCAAGACGCGGACGGTGCGCAAGCTGATCGACGGCGGCGACAAGGTCAAGGTCTCGGTGATCTTCCGAGGACGCGAGGCAACGCATCCCGAGTTGGCCATCAATCTGTTGAAGAAGGTATTGGATCAAGTGGAGGACATCGCGGGAATCGACACCGCGCCGCAGTTGGAGGGACGGGGCATGAGCATGATCCTGGCCCCTCTGAAGCGCAAGAACGCCGCATCATCGAAGCAGGTGGTTGAGGCTCCGGCCGACGAGAAGGCCGAGGAGGCGACGGCGGCAGCGGGGTCGCCCGACTAAGCGACGAACCGGACCGGTCAGGTTAGAGGCGCGGGGACGAGCATCATCATGGCAAAGTACAAACTCAAGACGCACAAGGGCGCGCAGAAGCGCATCGGCATGACCGGCTCCGGCAAGCTGACGAAGCGCAAGGGGCATCAGAGCCACCTGCGCCGCCGCAAGCCGAAGGACGTCAAGCGTCTGTACGGCGATGAGCTGCCGCTGAGTCCGGCGGACAGGCGTCGCGTACAGCGGCTGCTGCCGTACGGATCGTAAGCCGCGCCCCTATCCCCGGTATCTGTAGAGAGGATCACAAACATGACCCGAATCAAGGGCGGGCCTCGAGCGCGCCGCCGCCACAAGGAAGTCATCCACCTGATGAAGGGGCAGTGGGGCTCCCGGCACAAGCTGTTTCGCCGGGCGCAGGAGTCCCTCCTGCACTCCTGGCAGTACGCCTATGAGCACCGCCGCGAGCGCAAGGGCGACTTTCGCCGGCTGTGGATAGCGCGGATCAACGCCGCGGCACGTCAGAACGACATCACGTACGGCAACCTGATCCACGGCCTCAAGCTGGCGAACGTGGCCGTCGACCGCAAGATGCTGGCCGACCTGGCTGTGCGGGACCCGCAGGCCTTTGCCCGCATCGCAGAAGCGGCGAAAGAGGCGCTGGCGGCGGAGAAGGCTGCGGCGTAAGCCGGTCGATTACTCACCAGTACGTTGGGGGCGCGTTGTGGAACGCGCCTCTGCTGTTTTTGGGAGCAGTTCACGCTCGCGATCTGCCGCCCCGGGAACGGGCAGTCCGTACAATTGACATGTGAGGAAATTTTTCCCGGGACCTGCATCGACCCTGATCATCGTCATGGTGGCGGCAATTGCCGTCATTCTCGCGGGCTGCTCGGAGGAAACGCCCACGGCCACCCCCACTCCCGTACCCTCATTCACCCCAACACGGTCGGCCACGGATACGCCTTTGCCCACGCCCACCGCCATCCCGACAGAGACGCCGGAGCCGGACGCGCCGCAAGCGCCGGATTTCTCCCTGCCAACAGGCACGGGCGAGCGGTATACGCTGGATGATCTGCTCGCGGGGCAAGAGGCGCTCGTGATCGTCTTCTACCGCAGCTACGGTTGAGGCATCTGCCAGCAGCAACTGGTCGAGTTGCAGAGTTTCTACGACGAGTTTGAGAGTCGCAACGTCGGTTTGGCGGCGATCAGCACGGACCTGCTCGTCGACGCGGAGAAGATGCAGGTGCTGGCCGGAGCGGAGTTCCCCGTTCTAGCGGACACGAACGAGGACGTGTCGACGAGCTACGGGGTATTCAATCTGCTGGGGGACGGCGTGGCCGCTCCCGCGACGTTCGTCATCCTGCCGGACGGCGGGGTGGTGTGGGGATACGTCGGCCTGGACATCGGAGACCGCGTGCCGACGCTGGCCATCCTGGAGGTGCTGGACGTGGTGCTGGGTGCGGAGGTGGAGACGGCGGAGGTGTGAGGAGATAAAATCGGAGACAATGCCTTGGCTCGATCCCACAGGTCGCGGGAATCGCTGTCATAAGCGAATAATAGATCGTCAGGAGGCAGCCGACAATTACAGTCCTAGTCATAAATGGAGATTGAAAAAGAGATGAGAGTGCCCACATATGCTTGGGACAAGGAATTTACCCATATCCCAGAGCACGTGCGACAAAATCTAGAAATGCTTGGGCGTGAAGGTGCTATCTACACCGACCATTGGATTGAGGAGGTCGGAGACTTTAGGCATGTCAGGATCGACTTGACACCCGAAGAACGAGAGGAGTTTGCTCGGCGCTCGTGGGCATACGAGCTCTTCTTGCGGGCGGAACAACCGTATTGGGCTGCCGATACTCCCGGAATAGACGAGGACATAGCGAGAGAAGCTGACAGTTACTCACCCCGCCTGAAAGACGGCACAATAATCCCTGCACCGTATCACTGCTTTGCCGCCTTCTTAGGAGAACACTTAGAAAGACTCGTCACTTCTGGCACAGAACGGCAGACTGTCATAGAGCTTTCAGGGCGGGAGAAGGTGCTCTTTCGAGTTAGGCGAGCAATTGATGTCCTTACGCCTACCATTCGCTCATTCAACTCACGAGAAAAGGGGCTCACACCCTGGACCGTTTCTTGTGAAGATGATGTTCGCGACCTTATGTACGTCATGCTTCGTCCAATATTGAATGACATAACCAAAGAGGAGCCTGTCCCGTCAAGAGCGGGAAGCCACAAGTTCGTTGACCTGTGCAGTACGGGGGCTCGCGTACTGATTGAACTCAAGTGGATTGATAAGCCAAAAAGTTGGAAAAGGAAGGTGGAAGAAATACACGTCGACACCCAGTCATATATCTCCCATCCTGCCTGCGAGGAGTTGATATTTGTTATTGTCGATTCCATCAAAGACATACCTGATCCACAGCAACTCGAAAAAGAACTCACCGGACAACAAGTCATCACAGGCCGGACGGTCAATATTCGGGCCATGGTGCGGGAAACCTAAAAGCCCACGCAGGAGGCGGCTGTGCCCGCGCCCGATGGATTCCCGTGTCAAGCACGGGAATGACGGTGGGTTGGGCCCTTCGACAGGCTCAGGGTGAACGGGGCGCTGTAGCGGTTTAAAAACCTTTCCAGGCGGGGAGGGCGGCGGATTGGCGGAACCAGTCTGCTAGTTGGGCTTCGTTGACGTTGCCCTCGTCAGCATTGTCCTCGTCGAAGTCGCCCTCGTAGAGGTCGATCCAGCGGGCGTCCGGGTCCTTGCCCCCGCCGGGAGGCATGGGATCGAGCGAGACGCCGTTGAGGAACGTCACCTTGATGTACCTGGCGAAGACGTGGTAGCTGACGAACCAGCCGTGCTCCTCCGTGCCGTAGAAGGGCGAGTTCCAGCGGACGGCCTTGCGAACCCCGGGCACGGCGCGGACGATGAGTTCATCGAGGCGCTTGCCGACATCGCTCTTCCACTCCGGCATGGCGGCGATGTACGCCTGCACGGGGCCATCGCCGTCGCCTTTGGCGATCTGCGGGTTGCCGCCGGAGAGGTAGACGATCCCGTTGGCGGCGGGTTTTAGAGCGGACTCTTTCGCAGGCCGTGTTGACCTGCGAGACGGCCCTGCCGGTTTATCGACCATTGCGTTTACTCCGGTTCAGAAATCTCAGGCTAGACCGTGCCAGCGACCAGAAAGAAAGTCAACGCGGCTTTGGAGAGATTCGTCACTCAAGCCACGTGACCAGTTCAGAGTGCGGCGTGCGCTGTGTGGCGGGCTCTTCCGCGGCCCTGCCGATGAACACCACACCCACCATCATCCAGTCCTCGTTCGCCCCCAGGATGTCCGCCAGGCCGGGGAGTTTGGTGAGACGCCCCGTGCTCCAACCCAGGCTGAGTCCCTCGGCAACCGCGGCGAGGGCCATGTTGTGGACGGCAATGCAGGATGCGGCGTAGTTCTCGAGGGTGATCTCTTCGATCAGTCCCCTAACGCTGTAGACGTAGACCATGGCGGGGGCGGTCATTACCCTGTCCCGCAGATCATCTGCCGAGCGCTGCTTCTGCTCAGGGTTGGGATTGGTCACGCCGTCGTATGCGGATTGCCACGCAGCGTCGGCGATCCTCGCCCTCATCGGGCTGTCCTTCTGAACGGCGAAGAACCGTGTCGGCTCCGTGAGGCGGTGATTGGGCGCCCAGACAGCCGCGGAGAAGAGGCGTTCCAGCGTCTCACGGGAAACGGCGTCGGACGTGAATTCCTTCACGTGGCGTCTGCGATAGATGGCCTCATAGACGCTGACCGGAGTGGAGGGAAACTCGACTCCGTCACTGTTCAGTTTCATTCGAGTACTCATGCTTCAGCTTACGGCATCAGATCGGGGGGTGTCTCTCGCAGTGCATGCCCACGCGGTTGGCGGCTGCAACGGGTACCGTGTTTTGACATAACATGTTGCGGCTTTAACTGAGAGTTTACTCATTGCGCCCATTTCCTGTACACTGCGACGAATCTCAAATTTGGGGGGGTAAACCCAAGGAGTACCGGGGGCGGCCTGGATTCAGCAGATGCAGATGCGCATCGCGCTTGAGTCTCAACACCGCAGTCATAGGGCGGCCGGTGGCGCCGGAGGCCACTCTGCCCGTCGACCCGCTCCTGCCTAAACGGACGAGCACCGTGGGGGGGTGTACCATATCGATATTCACGCCGCAGCAGACAATGCTGCCGATCTTACCAACGCGGCCGGCGAACTCAACCTAGAGGGCGAGACGAGGCTTGTCTGCGAAAACCTGTGGAAGGTCTTTGGAGACGGAGCCGAGGAGCTTGCCGAGTCCGTTGAGCCCGGCCAGTCCAGAGAAGAGGTTCTGGCCGAGACCGGGTCTGTGGTGGCCGTCCGGGATGTCTCCTTCGATGTTCGTGAGGGAGAGACCTTCGTCATCATGGGACTTTCCGGCAGCGGGAAGTCCACGCTCGTCCGCTGTCTGAGCAGACTCATCGAACCCACGCGCGGGCATGTCCGCGTGGATGGTGAGGACCTGCTTGCCATGAGCAAGCAGCAACTGCGTGACGTGCGGCGTCACAAGATGGGCATGGTCTTCCAGCACTTCGGCAACTTCCCCCACAAGCGCGTCCTGGAAAACGTTGTCTATGGTCTGCAGGTGCAGGGCATCGATAAGGCCACGCAGCTCACGCGCGCAGAGGAAGTGATTGAGCTGGTGGGCTTGTCAGGATGGGAGCAGCGATATCCTCATGAACTAAGCGGGGGGATGCAGCAGCGTATCGGGCTGGCGCGCGCCCTGGCCGTCGACCCCGAGATTCTCCTCTTCGATGAGCCGTTCAGCGCGCTCGATCCTCTCATCCGGCGGGATATGCAGGATCAGCTGATCGGGCTTCAGAAACTGGTCAAAAAGACGATGGTCTTCATCACCCACGATTTCATGGAGGCCATCAAAGTGGGAGACCGGGTGGCCATCATGAAGGACGGGGAGTTCGTCCAGGTCGGCACACCCGAAGAGCTGGTCTCCAACCCCATTGACGACTACGTGCGGGACTTCACGCGAGACGTGCCGCGTTCAAAGGTCCTCACCGCTCGCTCCGTGATGACCGAACCCTCGGTGTACGTGACTGCAGATGAGCCGCTCGCTGACCTGATCAACACGATGACCTCACAGAAATGCGAATGCGCGGTGGTGGTCGACGGGGAAGGTCTCTTCATCGGAACCGTGCACCTGGACGATGTGCCAAGAAATGGCGCGGCGGCGCACACCAGCGTGGCATCCACGATGCAAGACTCCTGTCCCGTGACGGAAGCGGACACCCGTCTTGAACGGCTCATCCCTCTCGTCATCGACAATGACGCCCCCATCGCCGTGCTGGACGATGGCCGGTGCATCGGCACCATAACGCGCACTGAGGCGATGGCCGCCCTGGTAACTGACGAGGATGCGGTGTGATTCGCGCGGAGACTCTGCAGCTTCGCGCTATCCGCGAGCCACGATTCAAATGGGCTCTTTGGGTGGCGGTGGCTGCTGCCTGCTATGGCCTGGCGTATACGCTGGCGGCCACCAACGCCAACACCGACTTTGGCGACTGGCCGCGTAACTGGGTACTCCCGATCCAGGAACCCATCGACGGGGCGTTCGACTGGGTAGGAGACACTTTCTCCTGGTTCTTCAATCCAATCTCTGATGTCATTGCCGCCGGTGTGGCTGCGCTAAACTCCTTCCTACTGTGGCTTCCGTGGCCCACCGTCCTGGCCATCGTCTTGATCGGAGGGCTAAAGCTCGGCGGCAGAACGCTGGGACTGATCAGTTGCGGGGCTCTGGTCTTCATAGGCCTCAATGGGTACTGGGACTCCGCGATGCTCACCATGAGCGTGGTCGTTGTATCCGTGCTCATCGCCGTTGGACTTGGCGTGCCGGTCGGCATACTGGCGGCTTTCAGCAATCGATTTGAAGCGATGGTCCGGCCGCTTCTTGACACCATGCAGGTGCTGCCCGCCTTCGTGTATTTCATTCCGGCGCTGGTTCTCTTTGGAGTGAGCGGCTCCGCGGGCGTTTTCCTGACGGTCGTCTATTCCATCGCGCCCGTCATCAGGCTAACCAACCTTGGGATCCGCCAGGTTCCGCAGGCGGTTGTCGAAACCGCCCACTCTCATGGATCAACAACCTTCCAGACCCTGCTCCACGTGCAGCTTCCCTTAGCCAAGAGCTCCATCATGATGGGAACCAACCAGACCATCATGATGGCGGTTGCCATGGTGATCATCACGGCGCTCGTCGGCGTGGGAGGCCTTGGCCGCGATGTCTGGCTGGCGCTGAGAGAGGTGGACGCCGGGGACGGGCTGCAGAGCGGGATCGCAATCGTCCTCCTGGCCATCATTCTGGACCGATTCAGCTACGCCTTTGCACAGTCCGGCCCGAAGGCGTCCGCGCCGGACTCGGGCGACAATCAGTCCGGCGAGAAATCGGCGGGCGACGCTATTCGAAAGATGCCGTCTCAAGGCATCCTGCTGATGCTGGGCATTGGACTGGTGACCGTCCTCGGCGTGCTCATTGCGCCGCTGAAGGACATCCCTGAACAGCTCACATTCTCACTGACAAATCAGATCAACATGGTGTTTGACTGGATGGCTGTCCATATTCACTTTGCCACCAGTTGGAGCCGTGACGTCCTGTTCCGCGAGCTTGGTTACGCGCCCGTCAACACGTTTTTCCTGTGGCTTCCATGGCCCGCGCTGATGGTGATTGCAGCCGGCGCGGCGTACCTCGCCGCGGGATGGCGCGTTGCCGTGCTTGCTGTCATGGGGCTGACGTTCGCGGGCATCGGCGGGCTGTGGGAAGTGACCGTCGACACGTTGAGCCAGGTGCTGACGGCAGGGGTGTTCACAGTTGTCGTGGGCATCATCCTCGGCGCTCTCATGTCCCAGAGCAGGGCATTCGAGGCGCTGCTGCGTCCCATTCTGGACACCATGCAGACCATGCCGATCTTCGTCTACTTGATACCGGTCATCATGCTCTGGGGGATTGGGCCGCTGGTCGGCATCATCGCCACGGCCGTGTACGCGCTGCCTCCGGTGATTCGCATGACGTCCCTGGGAATCAAGGAGGTTCCGGCCCAGGCGATCGAGACGGCCCAGTCCCACGGCTCCACCGGATTCCAGACCATGCTGCAGGTCAAGATACCGCTGGCCCTGCCGACAATCATGATGGGCATCAACCAGACCGTCATCATGGTGTTGGCCATGGTGATCATCGCCGGCCTGGTTGGCGGCCGCGGCCTTGGAGAGGAGATCATCATCAGCTCTCTCAGACTCAACATGGGCGACGGGCTGGTCGCCGGCATGGCCATTGTCTTCATGGCGATGGTTCTTGATCGCATGACCCAGGGGAGGCGGAGCTCGTCAGCGCCTTTGGGTTCGCTCAGATAACACTGACGTCATTCGGGTTCCGTTTAGCAAGGAGGACTGTGTATGTGACCAATCGGAAAGAGGCAACCGACCAGGGTTGCCTGTCGCGCCACAACCCAGAAAGGGGAGGATTATGAAGAAACTGAGAAGGGCCTGGATTGCTATCCCGTTGGCAGTGCTGTTGACCATCGCTCTGGCAGCAGGTCTGGCATGTGAGCAGGCCGACGAAGACACGGGGTCGGAGGAGATGGAGGAGATGGGAACCCTCTATCTCGTCGATCAAGACTGGAACGGGCAGCTCGTCACGACTGCCGTTGCTCAGATCCTGTTGGAACAAGAGATGGGCCACACGGTCGCAACCAAGTTCGCGCCCGCCGATTCGGCGCCCCTCTTTATCGGGCTCGAAAGCGGCGACTTCCACTTCGTTTGCTGCAACTGGCCGTCATACAGCGCTGATCTGCTTGAGGAATACGTCAATGCTGATGATGCCACGGTGGACCGCATGGGTCCGGTGGGAATATCGGGAGAGACGGGCTGGTATGTGCCGTCCTACGTCGTCAACGGCGACCCTGAGCGAGGCATCGAGGCGGTCGCGCCAAACCTCCGTTCCGTCGAAGATATGGACCAATACAAGTCCGTGTTCGCCACGAGCGATACGGGCACGAGCGGCAGGCTCCTTGAGTTCACCCCGGCATGGGATACGAGGCCGGAGGAGCGCCTGGAGGCTTTCGATATCGACTTCCAGCCGATATTCGCCGGGTCTGAAGGCGCGGCACTGGCTGAGCTGGATGCTGCCTTCCAGAGAGGCGATCCGGTGATCCTGTACCTCTGGGAGCCCCACTGGGCACACGCCAAATACGACCTCATCCAGATTGAGATGCCGGAATGGACATCGGACTGCTATCCGGACGGTGAGAGGTTTGACTGCGGCTACCCAACCGATCCCGTTGCCAAGCTGATCTGGCCCGGTCTTCAGGATGAGTTCCCGGAGGCGTATGAGTTCCTCTCCAACTTCCGGATGACCAATGCACAGCAGAACGAGATTGTGCTCAACCTGGCTGAGAACGACCTGACGGTGCGCGCCGCCGCACAGGAGTGGGTTGATGCCAACGAGTCGGTCTGGAGAGCCTGGATTCCGTAAAGGGAATCTCACAGCGCCCACTGGCTGGATGCCGGAACGCTGACTGAAAAGACAGGGTGAAGACGGGGGAGTGGCCGTTCGGCCACTCCCCCGTTCGGTTTCGCGAATTCACCCACTTCGTCAGCGGAGCTTTCGGGCTCGTAAACTGAGAAAGCGTGGGAAATCCCACTCCTCAGAAAATAGGTGTTCGACACTGGCGCTCGGGAACGGTTCCTCAATGAGATCCACGGTGAATCCCGTCTGTTTCAATGCCCGCATATAGGAGGCAAGGGGGCGGTGAAAATGGGTCGTAATTTGATCTGTCACCTCTGAAGAAGTCCTGAATTGGCCCTCCAGCGCGAGCTCGCGACGATATTCGAACCACTCGGCATTCTCATACCCCCAATAGCGGGGCCAGAACCATGGGTGGGTGACAACTGCCACAAAGCTGCCTTCGTCAACCAGAAGACTAGCTGTCGCTTCCAAGAACTGAACTAAGTTTGGAGAGTCCATCAGACTCATGGCGGCGACAGCAGAAGTGAACTTTGGCTCAGCCCACTTTTGGGCGAACTCCTCCACCCCATCAGAGAAGAATTCGACGTTGGCTGCACGATCGTGACGTGACCGGGCAATTTCGATACTGGCAGAAGACACATCGACCCCCACAATCTTGGAGGCTTTGCTGGCAATTTTCTCTGTGAGCGTCCCTACGCCACAGCCAAGGTCAACGACGCGGCTTAGGTCGCAATCCTCCAGCAATTGGAAAACCGCAGGGGCAATTATGTGGAGAAAGCTTAGGTCTTCCCCACCGGCCTGCTGCCTTTCCCGTATGCTGGCCATCTGGTCCCACTCTTCACGTATTTCCGCCAGCGTCTTTGGTCGCGACGGCCGTACTTCCCATTTATCGTTCGGTTGCATAATTCATGCCTCTAGCTAGCCTCACGACGTCCAGAGCCAGATAAAATGTGGGATCCTCATCCGCCGCAGAGAATTCTTGAATCAGGTGCCGGTCGCCACTTCTCCATCCAATCGCTACGCGGGACCCTGGGTGCTCATAGTTGACCACCGTGAAGTGGGTCGCGAGACGATGCAAGTCGCCGTAGACAACGATCTCTGCTCCTGCTGACTTAAGTTCATTGCTTCTAGCAACTTCTTCCGGCAAGACAATGGTGAGCTCGCCAGATCTGGCCTTAGCCTCTAAAAGCCTCATCATTCGTGACTCTGCCGCCCAACTCATATCACGCGTGCAAATGAGCACCCTCCCTCCAGTCTTTATCCAGCGGAAGAGGTAGTTGCCAATATCAACGTCCGCGCCGATCCGAAAACTCCTAGTTGTGTGTTCCGCCTTAATGGCTAACCAAATGGCCACGCCCGTGAGCAGTACCCCAACAGCGAGCAATGTCAATTTCCACCAGACAAAGTCTCCTTCTTCCAGAAGACCAGGAATAGTTGCAGCTAGTATTGACCCAAGTGAACCAATGATTGTAGATAGGCGGAATATGAGGTTCTTCTTGGCCTTTACTCGCCAGATCATATCTTGTCAGCCTCCTAAACTCCTCCAAGCCTGCGGGCGCTCAGTCTTGGAATTGTGTTTGTCAGCGTACAGCCAATCACAGAAGTATTTGGAAGACGCTCGGTTTCCTTTCATCACGGTGGGCCGCCCGGGGGTCGAACCCGGAACCTTGGGATTAAAAGTCCCCTGCTCTGCCGATTGAGCTAACGGCCCTCACGTCCATCTATGATACGGGCAGAGGTCAGGCGGCGGCGTAGGCCTCTGTCTGGTGGGGAGACGTTCCGATCTTCTCCGGCGGCCAATAGGTCAGCAGGGCTTTGCCGACAATCTCATCCCGTCCGATCGTTCCCCATTGACGGGAATCCTGGCTTGAGCGGCGATTGTCTCCCATGACGAAGTATTCGTCTTCACCGAGGGTGACATCCTGCCCCCTCGTCCGTTGGTCATCGGACAGCCACGTTTCGGCAATCTCCACGCCGTTGACACGTATCGGGCCGCCGCGACTGTCAAACTCGATGATGTCCTCCGGGAGCCCGATGATGCGCTTGATCAGGTCGAGGTTGTCGCCTTCCGGTGAGTTGAGGACGATGACCTCCCCGCGCTGCGGCGGGTGGAACAGGTAGACGTCATCACCTTCGGGCAGGTCGAAGAAGGGGATAAAGTCATCAACCGTCTCCCTGTTGAGGCTGAAGTAGACGGCCTTGTTGACGATGATGAGTTCGTTGTCGTCGATGGACGGCTGCATGCTGCCGCCCGTGACGACGTAGTTCTGGACGAGCGATTGCACCACGAGGAAGAGAAGGACGGCAACGCCCAGGGTTTCCGCTATGTCCAGGAGGAATCGGCGAGCGGGGTGCTCATCCGGGAGCGCAAGAACCCCCTCCGGCAGGTAATCATCCTGCGGATCATCGGTGGGAGTTACCGGCACATATCTCATGGGCGTTTGTCCATTTTATCGTTTCGGAGTCGTTGTGCCGTCCCCGTTCGCCCTGAGCCTGTCGAAGGGTGAACGGGGGCGGTGCTATCTTCTGCGTCGGCGGCGCGTTTCCTGCATCATGGAGAGGCGGCGCGTTCCGATGGAGCGCGGCCATTGAGGCGCAAGGGGGAAGCACGATGACTCTCAATCACATCTACAGGGGAATCCGCGTTCCGGCGGCTCTCGTTCTTGTTCTGCTGGCCCTCGTTATGACTGCGTCCATGGCGTGCGCGGCGGAGGAAAGCAACGGGGCGGATGACAATGAGACGGGGATGATGAGCGGCGATGGAGCCACAGTGGTCCTGGATCGGTCAACGGACGGGATCTGGGTGACGGGGGCGGGGCGAGTGTCCGTAACGCCTGACATCGCGACGCTGCGCATCGGCGTGGAGACCAGTGACGAAACAGTGGGCGAGGCGATGGCCGAAGCCGCGGCCTCCATGCAGGCCGTCATAGACAGTCTGACGGCCGCCGGCATCGACGAGGACGACATCCAGACGCTGACATTCAACGTCTCAACGCAATATGAGTGGAATGACACGCTCCGCCGCAGCGAGATGGTGGGATTCACGGTGACGAACACGGTCCGCGCAACCGTCCGCGAACTGGCCACCATTGCAGATGTGATTGACGGCGCCGTACGGGCCGGCGGGGATAACGCGCGGGTGGATGGCCTGTCATTCTCCGTGGACGACACGGAGGACGCCGAGCGGCAGGCGCGTGAACTGGCGATGGAGGCGGCGCGAAAGCAGGCGGGACAACTGGCATCGCTGGCGGGCGTGGAGTTGGGTAATCCGTTCTTCGTCTCAGAGTCCGGCGCAGCGCCGCTTGGGCAGGACACGCCGGAGATGGCCCGGACCACATCCATGTTCGCGGACGAGGAGGCGGCGTCCACGCCGATCCTGGAAGGTGAGAGTGATATTGTCATCTATGTGCGTGTCGGATACGCAATCGAGTGAGGTTCACCCGTCGACAGGCTCAGGGTGAACGGGTGGGCAGGCAAATCTGATTCAGATTCCCGCTTTCGCGGGAATGACGACGGGTGGCGCGATACGGCGGTTGGTGCGCTATAGTGTTTGCACTGTAGTTGTATCTGGGGGAGGGGCCATCGATGGTCCTCAATGACGGCGAAATCCACGCTGAGATCAAGAACGGTCGCATTGTCATCGACCCACTCGACATGGGGGACGTGCAGCCGGCAAGCGTCGACGTGCATCTGAGTGACAAGGTGCTCGTCTTCCGGAACTCCCGCCGGCCCTATATCGATATCCGGCAGGATGTGAGCGACCTGACGGAGATGGTGGATATACGCGACGACGCGCCGTTCATCCTGCACCCCGGCGAGTTCGTGCTGGGCAGCACCGTGGAGGATATCGGCCTGCCGGATGACCTGGTGGCGCGGCTGGAGGGCAAGAGTTCTCTCGGGCGCATCGGCTTGCTGATCCACTCGACGGCGGGGTACGTCGATCCCGGATGGCGCGGGCGTCTGACCCTTGAACTCAGCAACGTGAACAATCTACCCATCACGCTCTACAGCGGAATGCCCATCGGCCAGATCTCCTTCACGCGGCTGTCCGGACCGGCGCAGCGGCCCTACGGCTCCGAGCGGCTCGGCAGCAAGTACCAGGGACAATCCGAGCCCACCCCGAGCCGCGCGTTCCGCGATTTCCAGGCCTGACGTTATGCACGGCTCCGCCTCGCCCATGGCTCGCGCCCTGGAACTGGGACGGCAGGCGCTCGGATTCTCAAGTCCCAATCCCGCAGTTGGCGCGGTTATCGTGCGTGACGGTGAAATCGTCGGAGAGGGCTTCACCCAGCCGCCCGGCGGCCCGCACGCCGAGATTGTCGCGCTGGAACAAGCGAGAGAACGGGCACGCGGCGCGACGATGTACACGACCCTGGAGCCCTGTTCGCATCACGGGCGGACGCCGCCATGCGCAGAGGCCATGATTGCGGCGGGGCTGGGGGCAGTCGAGATTGCGGTGCTGGACCCGCACCCGCCCGTGAACGGTTCCGGGCGGCGGCTACTGGAGGAGAACGGCATCACGACACGCGTCGGCGCCTGCGCGGAGGAAGCGACGCTTCACTTCCAGGGATATTTCAAGCGCGAGGAAACGGGCATGCCGCTCGTCATCGCCAAGTACGCGATGAGCCTGGATGGCAAGATCGCGAGCCGGACGGGTGATTCACGCTGGATCACGGGAGAGGCGGCCCGCGCCCGCGTCCATGACCTGCGTTCACACGTGGACGCAATTATCACGGCGGCAGGAACGGTGATTTCCGATGACCCGCAGTTGACGGCGCGTGACGCCGACGGTAATACCCTGCCACGCCAGCCGATGCGTGTGATTGCGGACAGCAACGGGCGCACGCCACCCACGGCCCGGCTGTTCAGCGAACCGGGAAGGACACTGGTGGCCACGGCGTCTGAAGAGGCCTGCGCGCCGTTCAGGGACCTTGGGGAATACGTAACTGCGATGGCCTTTCCCTCAGAGCATGGCCGGGTGGATTTGACAGCCCTGCTGCGCCATCTTGCGCACGTTGGGGCATTGCAGGTCATGACCGAGGCCGGGGAACAGCTGCTTGGCGCGTTCTTCGACGAGGGACTCGTCGATCAGGCAGAGATCTCCGTCGCTCCGGTGGTCATTGGCGGAGGTGACGCGCCGGGGCCGGTTGGCGGCGACGGCGTGACACTCGTGAGAGACGCGCATCGATTCGTGAGAATGGACGTTGACCGTGTCGGAGAGGATGTCGTTGTGCGCGGCGTCCTGCGCTATTGGCAGGGCGGCGCGGACTAGGCACGCGGGCGTATAATCAGGGGCATCCACGAGGGAAACCAGACCAAAAGGGTAACCACAACGCGAAGGCGGCTAACCCAAAAATGTTTACGGGGATCGTTGAAGAGGTGGGGCGGATCGTCGCCATCGGTGAGGGCGGCCTGATCGTCGAGGCAGATGTCACACTGGGCGAAACGCGCATCGGTGACAGCCTGTCCGTCAACGGCGCGTGCCTGACGGTGACGGAGATGGCGGAGAAGCGGGTCAGCTTCGACGTGATGCCGGAGACGTTGCGGCGGACGGCGATGAACGTGCTAAAGCCGGGCAGCCCCATCAACCTGGAACGCGCCGTCACCTTCAGCAGCCGTCTCGGAGGCCACCTTGTGCAGGGGCACGTGGACGGCACGGGCACGGTGGCGGAAATCACCCCGGAGGCAGACGCCCGGCTGGTGCGGATAAGCGCGCCGCCGGAGGTCATGCGCTACCTTGTGGAAAAGGCGTTCATTGCAGTGAATGGCATCAGCCTGACAATCATGGGGCTGGATGACGAATCATTCACCGTGTCGCTGGTGCGGCACACCTATGAGAACACGGACCTGGGCGAGGCATACGTGGGGATGCCGGTGAATCTTGAGACGGACATATTTGCCAAGTACGCGGAGAGGCTGCTGCAGGGCGACCGCGACGGTATCAGCGCCCTGAGTGAGAGCGTGGAGGCAGGCTAATGAGCATTACCGACGTCGAGGGCGCCGCTGCGCGGATGCGGCGGGGCGAGTTTGTCATCATCGTCGACGACGCAGAGCGGGAGAATGAAGGCGACCTCGCCCTTGCGGCGGACATGATAACGCCGGAGAAGGTCAACTTCATGGCGATGCACGCCCGCGGGCTCGTCTGCGTGCCTCTTCTCGGCGAGCGGCTGGACGAGTTGGGCATCCCCATGATGGCGCAGAACAACACGTCGCCGCTCTCCACAGCGTTCACGGAGTCGGTGGATGCCAAGGCCGGCGTGACCACGGGCATTTCCGCGGGTGACCGTTCAACAACGATCCGCGCGCTTGTCCATCCGGAGACGCGGTCGGGGGACCTGATGCGTCCGGGCCACATGTTTCCGCTCCGCTACAAGGACGGCGGCGTGCTTGTCCGCACAGGCCACACGGAGGCGGTGATCGACCTCGCCCGCGCGGCAGGCCTGTACCCGGCGGGAGTCATCTGCGAGATCATGAATGATGACGGCACGATGGCGCGGATGCCGCAGTTGGAAGTGCTCTCAGCCAAGTGGGACATCCCGATCATCACCATCGCGCAGATCATCGAGTACCGCCGTCAGCGGGAGACCATGGTGGAACGCAAGGGCGTTGCAGACCTGCCGACGCGGCACGGGGTGTTCCGGGCATACGGCTATGCGAGCTCCATCGACGCCAAGGAACACGTCGCTATCGTAATGGGCGACATCAATTCCGATGAGCCTGTGTTGACACGCGTCCACAGCGAATGTGTGACGGGCGACGTATTCAGTTCGATGCGGTGCGACTGCGGTGAACAGCTTGACCTGGCTCTGCAGCACATCGCCGCAGAGGGGGCGGGCGTGTTTCTGTACATGCGGCAGGAGGGCCGCGGCGTGGGTCTGCACAACAAGCTGCGGGCGTACGCGCTGCAGGACACAGGGCTCGATACCGTGGAAGCGAATGTTCGGATAGGTTTTCCGCCGGACTTGCGGGATTACGGCATCGGCGCGCAGATCCTCGTGGACCTGGGCGTGCGGAAGCTCAAGCTGATGACGAATAACCCGCGCAAGGTTGTGGGGCTGGACGCCTTCGGGCTTGAGCTTGTGGAACGCGTGCCAATCGAGGTGCAGCCGAATGACCATAATCGCCGCTATCTGCAGACCAAGCGGGACAAGATGGGCCATATCCTGACGGGGGTAGAAGGTATTTCCGAAGACGAGTCCGCCGCGGACACTGAACAGCAGTCCTGATTGACGACTTGTTCAACGGAGAACATTCAACGTGCCCCCCAACATCATCGAGCCGCTGCCCTGGAACGAGGAGCGCGAGCCGGGCACCGCGCGAATCGGCATCGTCGTCGCTCGCTTCAATGAGTTGATCACCAACAGGATGCTCGAGGGCGCGCTCTCGGCGCTGAGCGAGAACGGCGTGCCGGACGAGCTCATTGACGTGGCGTATGTGCCGGGGTCGTTCGAAATCGGCTCGGCGGCGCAGGCGATGGCGGAATCGGATCGCTATGCGGCCATCATCTGCATCGGCGCGGTCATCCGCGGCGAGACGGCTCATTTTGATTACGTGTCCATGGCAGTGACGCAGGCAGTGACGCAGGTCACGCTGGATACGGGGATCCCCTGTATGTTCGGCGTGCTGACAACGGACACGATGGAGCAGGCGCTGGCGCGCTCAGGAGGTCCCGGGAGCAACCGTGGCTACGATGCGGCTGCCGGCGCGCTGGAAATGGCCGGCCTGATCACCCAAATCGACTCAATGGAACAAGATTAACCCCCTCCTGAGAGGGGGTTTCAACTGGCTCCGCCGTGTGAGAGACAAGGCGCGGCGCGCGGCCGATGCGCGCCGCGCCCTCAGACTAGGCGCCGTTTCGCTTGACGGCCTTGGCGAGCTCCGTGCCGGGGGAGAACCCGACGCGGTCGTGCGCGGCTACCTTGGTGGGCTGTCCGGCATTGGGGCCGCGGAGGGGGCGCACGGTGCGCTCCTTGATCTGGCGAACCTCAAAGCTGCCGAAGCCCGTGATGACCACGCGATCGCCGCGAGTCAGGGATTCCTGGATTGCGCCGGTGACGGCATTCAGCGCGGCCTCGCCGTTTGACCGGGTCCCGCCTATGCGCTGCGCCACGATTCCGGCCAGGTCACCCTTGTGCAGAGTCTGCGTCATATTGCACCTCCTATTTGCGTGGCGGCCTACCCTCATCCACCACGCACCTCATGGTGTGTCGAGAGACATACTACCATAATGTCAAGCCGTCAACAAGCCTGTCTGCGCCGCGCCTACGCGGTAGCGTGATACGAAGTGCGTGGGCACGCGCAATAGCAATACGCACCACGAGGGCTGGGGATTGAGACGGTCGTGATATTGACGTATTCGGCATAAGTGCGCTTTATGTATCTTTTCCTGCTGTCAGAACACATATGCTCCGCAACATACAGGATTAATAGGCGGTTAATGCGACAGGGAAGCTTCATTTTGCTCTCAATGGCGTGAAATGGCGGAATAAAGGTTGTCAAGTTATGGGGAAAAAGAGGCGGGAGTGGCCCTTCGACAGGCTCAGGGTGAACGGGGGATAGGCGGCGCTGCGCGCCGCACTGGATTCCCGCTTTCGCGGGAATGACGGAGAGGGGGCGGGAATGACGGAGGGGGTGCGGGTGAACGGGCTAGGCGCCGTCGGCGGTTAGGCGCGTGTAGAAAGGCGTCCAGAAGAGGGGGTGGACGTACTCGAAGTTGACCTCCTCCGAGAGCTTGTCATCCCCATCGTTGTCGCTGATGTAGACGGGCCGATCATCCGGGTGAGCTTCGAGGGCATCGAGGAGGTTCTTCTTTCGATCGACGCTGAGAAACTCAGGAAAGCCGGCGTCTTTGGGCCGCAGCGGGGACGGGGAGACGATGACGACCTCGTGTCCCATGCCTTCCAGATCATGCAGGACAGACACAGGAATGGGTCCGTCACCGGTGTCGAGAGTTCCGTCAACATCGAAGCAAAGCAGTGCCATCGCTCAATTCTCCCCTGTCTCGGCCATACGTGGAATGAACGCCCGGTTTAACCCGGGCCATATGTCTGCCGTCATCGTACCGTATCGGTGGGCATTCCGCCGCGCGCGGTGTGTGGGCTATGCTTGCGACAGATTGCACCACAAGCAGCCAGAGGGGGTTGCCAGGTCTTGTCCGAATCCGACGTTTCGTCACACAACGTAGAGACGGGGGCGGCGCGAGCGGGATCGCGGTGGTTCCTCGCGGTTGTCGCGGCGTTTATCGCGGCGCTTTTGACCTCAAACATCATTGCGGTTCGGATCGTGACCCTGGGCGATGCGCCCGTCTTTGGGGAGCTCATCGTCACGTCGGCAATCGTTGTCTTCCCCCTGAGTTACATCGTTGGGGACGTGCTGACGGAGGTATACGGATACGCCGTGGCCCGACGCGTCATCTGGGCCGGGTTCGGCGCGAACCTCGTGATGGTCATCGCGATCTACCTTGGCGGACTGCTGCCTGCCGCCGCCGAGTGGGAACACCAGGATGCCTACGACACCATCCTCGGGTTCACGGGCCGGCTGCTCGTGGCCTCTTTCATCGCATACGTGATCGGCGCGTTCACAAATGCCATCATCCTGGCTCGCCTGAAGGTGATGACGAAGGGGCGGATGCTGTGGCTGCGGACCATCTCGTCAACGATTGGCGGGCAGGCGCTGGACTCGTTCTTCTTCACGTTCATCGCCTTTCTCGGGGTGCTCTCCACCGGCGACGTGTGGCGAATCTTCTTCGTCGAGTGGTTCACGAAGGTGCTGTACGAGACCGTTGCCACGCCGCTCACTTACGCCGTCGTCACGTTCCTCAAGAAACAGGAGGGGATCGACGTGTACGACGAGGCGACGAATCTGAACCCGCTGGCCGTTCGTTAGCGTGCCCTACTCTACTACCCAAGCGCCTGTAGTTGTACACTGAGACGATATACCGTGAAGCTGCGTATTTCAGTGGGGGACGGCGATGGCCTCGGAGTCTCTGAAGGTAACGGACAATCGGACCGGCAAAGAGTATGAACTGCCGATAACCGATGGGGCAGTCCGCGCAGCCGATCTGCGGCAGATCAAGACCTCTGACGACGACTTTGGCCTGCTCAGCTACGATCCGTCCCTGTTGAATACCGCCACCGTTCGCAGCGCAGTCACGTTCATCGACGGCGACGAGGGCATCCTGCGGTACCGCGGGTATCCGATCGAGCAATTGGCGGAGTATTCCACGTACCTGGAAGTCGTCTACCTGCTCCTGAACGGCGAGCTTCCGTCAGCAGATCAGTTGCTGGAGTTTGAGGAAGACGTCCGCTACCGCACGATGGTGCTTGAGACCGTGCGGGAGCAGATGGAGACGTATCGCTACGACGCCCACCCGATGGGGATGCTGATCGGGTCGATGGCCACGATGAGCACGTACTATCCGGCAGCCAGGGACATCACGGACCCGGAGTCGCGCAAGATTCAGACGGTGCGCGCCATCAGCAAGGTCGCCACGGTGGCGGCATGGTGCTACCGCCACACGCTGAGCTATCCGTTCATCTATCCTGACAACGACCTGACGTACGCAGGGAATTTCCTGAACATGTTGTTCCGCATGGTGGAGCCAAAGTACGTGCCGAATCCCGTCATCGAGCGGGCCATCGACGTGCTGTTCATCCTGCACGCGGACCATGAGCAGAACGCGAGCGCGAACGCGATGCGGGCGATTGCGAGTTCGCAGGCCGACCCGTACTCGGCTCTTGCGGGAGCGATCGGCTCGCTGTCCGGGCCGCTGCACGGCGGGGCGAATGAAGCCGTCATCCGGATGCTTCAGTTCATCGGCAAAAAGGACAACGTGCCCGAGTTCATCAAGAACGTGAAGGACGGCGTGAGCGGCCGCTTGATGGGATTCGGGCATCGCGTCTACAAGAACTATGACCCGCGCGCCCGCATCATCAAGACCATGGCGGATCGCGTCTTCGAGGTGACGGGCGTCAATCCGCTGCTGGAGATCGCGCTGGAACTGGAACGGATTGCGCTTGAGGACGATTTCTTCGTTTCCCGCCAGCTGTATCCCAACGTGGACTTCTACTCAGGGCTGATCTACCAGGCGATGGGATTCCCTGTTGAGATGTTCCCCGTGCTGTTCGCCGTGCCGCGCACGTCCGGCTGGATGGCGCAGTGGAACGAGGGCGTGACGGACCGGGAGCAGCGCATCGTGCGCCCGCGGCAGATCTACGTGGGCGAGGGCGAGCGGGAGTACGTGCCGATCAACCAGCGGTAGCTAACTGCGTTAGGGCTTAGGCGGCTACTGCTGCTCTTGGGATTATTCGGTGTTGCGCCACTTGGGCAGGCCGCGCATGCCTTGCATGAGGTAGGAGGCGGCGAGTGCGCCGATGCCGGCTCCAATCAAGGGGCCGACCCAGTAGACGAAGTGGTTCGTCCAGTAGCCGGAGATCAGCGCGGGCGCGAATGAACGCGCCGGGTTGAGGGACGCGCCCGTCAGCGGGCCGCCCATCAGCGCCGCGAGCGTAATCGTCATGCCGATGGCAAGCGGGGCGATGATGGAGGGGCCGTTCTCGTCGATTGCCACCTGGAAGATCACGAATACCAGGATGAACGTGAGCGCGGCCTCGATAAGGATGCCGATGGCCGGTGAGACATCGCCGTGGAGAGCCGTCGCGCCGAGGTTGGTCGATTCCGCGGCGTTGGACAGGTCTGTCAGGTCGCCCGCGCCGGAGAAGACGGCGCTCAGGATGAGGACGCCGACGATGCCGCCGAGCAACTGGGAGCCCCAATAGGCCAATGCCGTCAGTGGTTGGATCTTTCCGGCGATGAGGAATCCAAAGGTGACGGCGGGGTTGAAGTGCGCGCCGGAAACGTGGCCAACGGCGGAGACGCCGATGAAGATGGCAAAGCCATGCGCGAATGCGATCACGATGAGGTTATCGCCGCCCGGGTTGGTCGCCGTCGCGGTCAGGATCGAACCCGCGCCGATCAGGAGCAGGACGAAGGCTCCAAACGCCTCGGCCAGTGATAGCTTGACGATCTGCGGTATCTGCACACCCGCCCCCTCAAGTCCCTTTCTAGGGCGTCAGAACGATCTTGCCAAAGAAATCCCGGGATTCCATCAGGCGGTGCGCGTCCGCCGTTTCAGACAGCGGGAACACGCGCCCGACCGTACCCTTGAGCTTGCCCTGGTGTGTGAGCTGCATGATCCGCTCGAAGTCGGATGTTCGGAATCCGCCGATGCCCATGATCTCCAGCCCGCGGACGAAAACCTGGCCAAGGTGCAGGGAGACGCGATGACCCGCTGTCACGCCGCACGTAACGAATCGCCCCTGCCGCGCCATGACGCGGAAACTGCCGTCCCAGAGCGGCGCGCCGACGTTGTCGATAACCGCGTCCACGCCTTCGTTCTCCGTGAGCGCCATGACGATCTCCGGCCATGTCTCGCCGTCCTCGTAGCTGACGGTCTCGTCCGCGCCCATCTCCCGGGCGCGGTCCAGTTTCCAGTCGGAACCGGCCGTCGCGATGACGCGGCAGCCCAGCAGTTTCGCAATCTGGAGGGCGGCTGTTCCCACGCCGCTGCCGATGGCATGGATCAGGACGGTTTCGCCCGGTTGGACGCGGGCTTTGGCAGTTAGCATGCGCCACGCGGTCTTGTAGACGATGGGCATGGCGGCGGCTTCTTCAAATGAGAGTTCGTCAGGAATGACGTGGACGGCGCGGGTGGGGACCGTGATCAACTCCGCGTATGTGCCGTGCAGGCGCGAGCCGAGGTCATACCGGTTCATGCAGTCTTCGTCATGGCCAAGCCGGCAGTAGTGGCACAGCTGGCAGGGCATCCGCGGGTCTGCGACGACGCGCATACCGGGCACGATTCCCGCCTCGATGGCCACCATGCCCACGTCTTCGACCTCTCCGGCCATATCGAGGCCGAGAATGCGCGGGAGTCCAACCATGACGCCGTTCTCGCCGGCGCGGGCGTTCAGATCGAAGCGGTTGACGGAGGCGGCGCGAACACGGATGAGAACCTGGTCGTCGGCCATCTCCGGGTCCGGCATGTCGCCGTAGATGAGATTCTCAGGGCCGCCGCGTTCCTCGATATAGACGGCTTTCATGGCCGCTCTCCTTTGGAGCTAGCTGCCCTCGGCGGACTCGGAGCCGGGCATGCCCTCCGGCTCGCGTATCTTGCTGTGCATCGCGATGTAGAGCGTCGGCACGACGAGAACCACGACAAAGCCCAGCAGGACCATCGGCCCCAGGATCATCAGGGCTACCACCGTCGGAATGGCCCACATAGCTATCTCCTCCCTTACCCTAGACCCGAGCAGGCGCGTGGCGCGCCTCTTGCTCGATGTTGGCGCCGTCCAGGCCGCGCCCGGTTGCGAGCATTGCCGCCGTGCGGATGGCGGCGCTCATGCTGACGGCCTCCGCCGCGCCCGTACCCGCAATATCATATGCCGTGCCGTGATCAACGGACGTGCGCACGAACGGCAATCCCAGGTTAACGCTGACGCTGCCGTGGAAGTCGTGCATCTTGACGGCGATGTGCCCCTGGTCGTGGTAGAGGGCGATGACGGCGTCGTAATGTCCGGCAGCGGCGGAAAGGAAGACGGAGTCGGCGGGCAGCGGTCCTTCGGCCAGAATCCCCTCTGAGACGGCCTGCTCAACGGCGGGGCCGATCTCCTCGATCTCCTCACGCCCGAGCAGGCCGGCGTCACCGCCGTGCGGATTGAGGGCCGCGACGGCGATGCGCGGCTCGGAGACACCCCATCTGCGAAAGTCACTGTCCGTCAGCCGCAGCCGGGCAAGAATGCGGTCTTTGGTGACGTACTTGTAGGCGTCCCTGAACGGGACGTGGGTGGTGAGGTGGACGGCGCGGAGACGATGCGCCATGAGCATCGTCGCAATCTCCGTCACCCCTGTCATGCGCGCCAGCACCTCCTGGTGGCCGATATCCGTGTAGCCCGCGAGATGCACGGCCTCCTTGTTGATGGGGGCGGTGGAGATGGCCTGGATGCGGTTTTCGAGGGCGAGGTTGGCGGCGAGTTCGATGGATGTGATGGACACGACGCCGCCCGCGATGGTCGGCTCGCCATAGGGGATCTCGCTTGCGCCGGGCGTGTCGATGTTCCAGACGGGCACGGTCTCGCCGTCCCACTCAACGTCCGCCAACTGCTCGCGCGAATCGACGCGCATGAGCGGTAGTCCGCCAGCGAAACGTTGAGCCGACATCTCCGCCACGGCATAGCTGCCCACTATGAGCGGCCTGCAGAGGCCGAGGCGCAGATCATCGTTGGCGGCAAGCGCCTTGACGACGACCTCAGGCCCGATGCCCGCCGGATCGCCAAGCGTAGTGGCAACGATGGGCGGGGCTGCGTTGGCGCTGTTAGCGGTACTCATGGCGTGTCCATTGTACGCCGCTAGAAGCCCTTGAATTCTGAGGGGCGCTTTTCGATGAAGGAGCGGACGCCCTCGTCGTAGTCGTGGGTTTCCCGTGTGTGCTGGTGCGCGGCGTCGATGTACTTCCAGTGCTGTTCGTAGCCCTTCGTGTGGATCTCACGCACCATGTGCTTGACCAGCTGCTGCGTGACGGCGGGGCCCTGCGCCATCTTGCGGCCCAGTTCCTGCGCGGCGGGCATCAACTCGTCCGGCTCATAAACGCGATTGACGAGGCCGAATCGGTGCGCGTCCTCGGCGCTGAGCGCCTCACCCGCGAGCAGCATCTCCATCGCGATGCCATGCGGCAGGAGATAGGGCGCCCAGTACGCGCCGCCATCGAGGGGAACCAGGCTGCGCCGCACGTAGACCTCGATAAAGCGGGCGTTGGTGCTGGCGAGGCGGATATCGCAGGCGAGGGCAAGATCGCAGCCCGCGCCCGCCGCGACGCCGTTGACTGCGGCGATGGTGGGCTTGTCGAGTTCCCAGACCTGCATGTGGATGCGCCGGCCGTTGAGCGTTTCGTTCTTCAGGCGCTCTTCGGCGGACATGGTGGGCACGTTCCAGCCGCCGCGCTGGCGATCACCCTTCTCCTTCATGAAATGCGGCATGGGGCGGTCGCCGCCCGCGCCCGCCATCGGGCCGACGTCCCCGCCGGCGGAGAAGGACCTGCCCGCGCCTGTGAAGATAACGACGCGGTCGTCAGGGTTCGCGGCGATGAGATCCAGTTCGACGGTCATCTCCTCCATGAGGGGAATCAGCCAGGGATTCAGCGCCTCCGGCACGTTGAAGGTGATTGTCACGACGCCCAAGTCGTCGCGCTCGACGGTGATGTATTGATGCTCCACTCCCATACCCCCTAAGAGTCGATTGGTTATCGATTGATTGTACGCCTTACCGGAGAGGCGTTACGGAGTTGGGCTGCGCAATACGATTCAGATTCCCGCTTTCGCGGGAATGACGGGAACTGGGTTCGGAACGGGGTTGGCTACGAGAGGCCGCTGAGGATGAGGCGCACGCCGACGATGCCGAGGCCGATGGCGAGGATGCGGACGATCCAGGGGGCGGAGATCTTGCGCGAGACACGCGCGCCCACCTGCGCGCCAACGATAGCTCCGATGCCGAGCAGCACGATAGGCAGGATCTTCTCCAGCAGCGGCGACTCGGCGATGTGAACGGCGATGGCGGCGGGGCTTGTGATCAGGATGACAAGCTGTGACGTTGCGGTGGCGAAATGGGCGGGGAAGACGAATGCCTGCACGATGACGGGCACCATCGCGATGCCGCCGCCGACGCCGAGCAGGCCGCCCATCGTGCCCGTCGCCAGGCCAACGATGCCGAGCATGATTGTGCGCTTGCGCGTCAACGGGATACGGGCTTCTTCGGCTTCTTCAAGAGTGCGCGCCGCGCCGCGTCCCCGGATGGGTCGGATAAGCAGGTAGGTCATGAGGATGAGGGCTGCGACGCCGAACACGGTTTGGAACGCGCCGCGCTCGAGCTGCTCAACGATGTACGCGCCGATGGCCATGCCGAACAGGCCTGTCACGGCCATGACGGCGGCCCACCGGTACTCGATGCGCTTCTGGCGGACGTACGCGACGGTGGAGGAGAGGGATGTCATCAGCACCATCGACTGCGACATGCCGGTGATGATGCCGGGCGTTTCATCGGGCAGGACGAGGAGCAGGATGGGGACGGCGATGAACCCCCCGCCCGCGCCGATGAGCGCGCCGACGGTTCCGGCCACAAAGCCGAGTAGAGGCATCGACCACAGGATGAAGTCTTCCATGCTGTAACTATGGCACGGATGGGGTGTGGAGAGTCTTGGGATGGGGGGATAATGGTCTGGAAGGGAGGGCAGATGAGAAACGGAGGGGTTCGTTTTATAGCGCTCGGTCTCCTGGCCCTTGTCGTTCTACTTCTGTTTGCTGTGCTGTCGACGTTTTTAGGCAGCTCAACCAGTCTGCGGGGGGAGATCACCCTCAAGGACTCAGACGGTGAAACTGCGATCACAGCGTCGCGGGTTGTGGTTCGGCTTTCGGATGTTTCGTACGCGGATGCCTCCTCCATCACCATTGCGGAGACGGAGTACTCCGATGTGACATCTCTCCCACTGCCATACAAGCTGGAGTGGGACGAACCACTCAACGACAGGAATGATTACGCGGTCGGGGCGCGCTTCTATAACGCTGCGGGCGACCTGATTTACATCAACGACACATCCTGGACGGTCGAACCTGGCGACCGGAGAGTGGACTTCTTCGTCATTGTGGTCTGACGCGGGTCATAAACCGGATGCTGATCTCAGGGGGAAATACTCATGCGGCTTGAGGGGAAGACGGTACTTGTATCCGGCGCGGGGCCGGGGATGGGGCGAGCCACTGCCCTGCTGTGCGTGCAGGAGGGGGCGACAGTTGTCCTCGTGGCACGTCGGGCTGAGCACCTTGAGGAGACGCTGCAGATCATCCGGCGGCTTGGAACACCGGCCTCAGAGGCTGCTATCGCGATCACCGGAGACGTTGCCGATGCCGCTGACGCAGAACGGATCGTGCTTGCGGCACGAGACGCGGGCGGCGGGCGACTTGACGTGCTCTACAGCGGCGGAGGCGGGTTCTTCGACCCCTCGGTGACGTTGAGCGAGGTGGAGCCGAGCTTCTGGCGGGAGGCCATCGGGAACACGATGGAGGGGCCGTCAAACCTTGCGCGGGCCGCGCAGCCGTTGATGAAGCGGCAAGGGGGCGGGTCGATCATCTTCATCACCGCGAGCGAGAGCGTGCAGCGCGGCTCCAATGTTGCGTACGGCGCGGCAAAGGCGGGTGTTATCGGGCTGGCGCGCAACCTGGCGCGGGAGCTGTGGCAGGACAATATCCGGGTCAACGTGGTTGCGCCGGGGTTGATTCGCCAACGGCTGGGCGGTGACGCGGACGGCATCGACGTTCCCGAGCAGGCGCTGTCGCGGCGCGGGCACGTATCGGACGTGGCACACGCGGCGCTGTATTTTGCCTCGGATGAGTCGGCGTGGGTGACGGGGCAGATTCTCTCCGTTGACGGCGGCGTGGACGCGGGCGGGCGTGGGCTGTGGGACCTGGAGCGGTAGGAGGCTGCGCTACGGCTTAAGGCTTTCGCGGCGGGGGCGGCAAGTGCCATAATGCGGCATCCATGGGGGAGGATGGGTGGCGAGTCTATGACAAGCCAACAGGACACTGAGCGGCGGGGAGCCGCCGTCTTGCCGTTGACCGGCCTTAGGGTCATCGATCTGACGTGGCACGCGGCGGGGCCGTTCGGCACGCGGCGTCTCGCAGATTGGGGCGCGGACGTCATCAAAATAGAGCGGCCCGAGGCCGGCGATCCGGCGCGGTTTATGCCGCCCTTCTACAAGGACGAGCCCGGTCTGGAGCGCAGCGGCCTGTTCATGTATACCAACCTGGGCAAACGCTCCATGACGCTCAATCTCAAGTCGGAGCGCGGGCGGCAGATCGTTCTCGATCTTGTGAAGGACGCGGACGTGCTGGCTGAGAGCTTCAGCCCACGCGTGATGCCATCGCTGGGGCTGGATTACGAGACGCTGCGGGAGGTGAACCCGCGCATCCTCATGACCTCCATCAGCAACTATGGGCAGACAGGCCCCTACCGCGACTGGAAGGCGACGGACATCACGAGCTACGCGATGGGCGGGGCGATGATCAACACCGGCCACCCGGAGCGGGAACCCCTGCACTTCGGCGGTCGCGTGGCAGCCTACCAGGTTGGCGCGATGGCGGCGGCGGCGACCTCAATGCACCTGCTGGGCGTCGAGGCCACCGGAGAGGGCGATCACCTGGATGTGGGCGCGTTTCCCGTGTGGATGGGGGCTATCGACCGCCGCCAGAGCTACCTGATGGGCTATCAGTACGGCGGCGGGAACTCAACACGCCCGTGGCCCGCAGGTGCAATCGGCTCCGGGACGTGGATCTGCCAGGACGGGTATTTCATGACAACAGCGGGGCCGGCGATGTTCCCACGGATGATGCAGATGGTGGGCATGGGCGACCTGCTCTCAACGCCGGAGTGGTCGACGCCGATGGCGCGTTCTGCCCCGGAGCGTCTTGATGAGGCGATGGCAGTTATCGTGCCGTGGATGCTGGAGCGCACCAAGAAGGAGATCCGCGCCGAGTGCCAGCAGTACGGCGTGCTCGGCGGACCAATCAACTCATTTGAAGACCTGTATACCGATGACCACCTCAAGCATCGGGAGTTCTTCCAGGAGATCGATCACCCGACAACCGGACCGATCGCCTATCCGGGTTATCACGTCAAGCTGCACTTTGTGGACGGCAGCGGGCTGCCTGCCCGGAAACGCGCGCCCCTGCTGGGCGAGCACACGGATGAGATTCTTCGCGACGTGTTGGGGCGCGACGACGCAGAGATTGCCAGTCTGCGCGCGGAGGGGGTGGTGTAGGTATGGTGAGCACCGGATCACGTCGGCTGCCCCTGGAGGGTGTGCGCATACTGGACATCACCGTCGTCTGGGCGGGGCCGTACGGCACCCAGCTGCTGGCGGATTGGGGCGCGGAGATCATTCGCATCGAGTCCATCAAGCACTTCCCGCCAACGACACGCGGCATGATGCCTTACCCGGACAGGAATATGCCGAGTTTGGGAGGCGGGTCGGCGCAGTTCCCGGAGCATGAGCCCGGTGAGAGGCCGTGGAATCGATGGGCATCGTTCAACGCGCACGCCCGGAACAAGCGGAGCATGACCGTGGACCTGCGGCGTCCTGAGGGGCAGGAGATCTTTGACCGCCTGCTGCAGATATCTGACGGGGTCATGGAGAACAACGTGCCCATCAGCATGGAGCGGGTGAACGTCACGTGGGAGCGCGTTCACAAGGTGAATCCGCGCGCCATCATGATCCGCCAACCCGCATTCGGCATCGACGGCCCCTACAAGAACTACCGGACGTTCGGCAGCCACATGGCGGCGGTTGTCGGCCACTACTCGTTCATGGGGTACCAGGGCGAGAGTCCTGATATGACCGGCAACACGCTGACGGCGGACGCGGCGGGCGGCGCGGCAGGGGCGTTGGCGTTCTCAGCGGGTCTGCGCTACCGCGACAAGACGGGCGAGGGGCTGTTCATCGAGCTGTCGACTGCCGAGAACTTCATGACGTACCTGGGAGATCAGTTCATGGACTACTCCATGAACGGTCGGAATGCGGAGCACCAGGGCAATCGCGATCCGATGTACGCGCCGCAGGGCGTGTATCCATGCGTGGGAGATGATCGCTGGATCGCCATCAGCGTGCAGTCGGACGAGGCGTGGCGGGCGTTGGCCGGAACCGTGATGCAGCGGCCTGACCTGGCATCTGACGACCGCTTCTCAACGCTTGCGGGCCGGCAGCAGCACCAGGACGAACTCGACGCGGAACTGATGACGTGGACGGTGACGCAGGACGCCATCGAGGCGATGAATGTGCTACAGGCGAACGGCATTGCGGCGGGCACGGTGATGGCGGAAACGGACGCCTTCGCCGACCCGCACCTTCAAGAACGCGGTTACTGGGAGGAGTTGACGGCCGAGGAGGTGGGGACGCACCTGTACACGGGGACGCTGTGGACGGCAAAGAACACGCCCCGCCGGCATCGCTGGGGGCCGCCGCGGATGGGAGAGGACAACGAGTACGTGTACAAGGAGCTGCTCGGCTTCTCCGATGCCGAGTACGCGGAGTATGAGAAGGCGGGGCATATCGGCATGGACTACGACCTTGATCCTGCCGATTAGGCCATAGTGGGTGATTTGAACCTAGGGAGCGCGCTGATGACACTGGAACCAACCTCAATCATGCCGCTGGATGACGTGCGGGTCATTGATCTGACGCATATGACGTCCGGCCCATTCGGGACGCGCATCCTCGGCGACTACGGCGCGGATGTCATCAAGATCGAGCGGCCCGAGACCGGCGACCCCACCCGCTCCATGCCGCCGTTCTATCAAGATAAGCCCGGCCTGGAGCGCAGCGGCCTCTTCATGTTCCTGAATACCAACAAGCGCTCAATCACGCTTGATCTGAAGTCGGAACGCGGTCGGGAGATTGTGAAGGAACTCGTCAAGGACGCGCAGATCGTGGTGGAGAGTTTCTCGCCGGGCACGATTGAGGCGCTCGGTCTCGGCTATGAGGAACTCAAGAAGATCAATCCCAAGCTGGTCATGACGTCCATCTCCAACTACGGGCAGAACGGGCCGTATCGAGACTACATCGGCATCGAGTTGAACCTGTATTCCATGGGCGGCAGCATGATCAGCTCGGGAGACGTTGATAATGAGCCGCTCAAGACGGCGGGGCGCATGGTCAGCTACCACGCGGGATATGCAGCCGCGCTGGCATCCGCGCTGGGCCTGTTCCAAGTCGAGTTCCGTGATGCGGACGGCGATTACATGGACGTGAGCGTCTTCGAGACGGCCATGCACTCCATCGATATGCGTCTTGGCCGCCTGATGGGCTATCAATACACGGGGCATCTTGGGACGCGGCCGGGGCGCGCGGTGGCGGTGGGCGGCGGCGTGCACCCGTGCTCGGACGGCTATTTCCTGATGACGGGCGGGCCGCGTTTCATCCCCAATATCATCCGGATGATCGGGATGGAAGAGCTTCTTGAGACGCCGGAATGGGGGACGCCGGAGGGCCGCGCGGACCCGGAGCGCATCGACGAGTTTTTGGCGCATATCATCCCGTGGACGCTGGACCGGACCAAAGAAGAAGTGCGCGCGGCGTGCGAGGAGTTCGCCGTGCTGGGCGGGCCGCTCAACACCATCGAAGACCTGATCAACAATCCGCAGTTCGTCGCCCGCAACTATTTCCAGGAGATCGATCACCCGACAACGGGGCCGATCAAGTACCCGGGCTACCACAACAGGATGCACCGTGAGGGCGCGGACATGCCGAAACGTCGACGCGCGCCGCTCCTCGGCGAGCATACGGATGAGGTGCTCACCGAGCTTGGGCTGAGCGCGGAGGACGTGGCGGCACTGCGCAAGGACGGGGTTGTCTAGGAACGGAGCGAACAGATTTGTAGGTGAATTCATCAGAATGTTTTACAAGAGTGCACTACTCCTGTTGGCGTTAACACTCAGCACTGCATTGGGGTGCGTCTTGAATAGAGAATATGTCCAATCTCCGTCCGAGGGGCAAATCGCAGCGACCCTATCCAACGCCACGACTTGCCAAGGAGTGTCCACCCTTATTGATAGAAATACAAGGCGTCTAAATGCACATGCTCGGGTCTATGAAAACGACCAGGAGCATCCTTGGAACAGATTGTCGTCACAGCGCGTCCTCCAGAATTTCGCTTTAGATGTTAGTGCCGCCGAGGAGACTAAAGACATAGGTAATGGGGATACTCTGCTTATAGATCGTCTCAATGCCATACAGTCCATTCTTATTCCGCCGGGCGAGCCTGCAACTTTATCCCCAGAACTGAAGGTTGCCCTCTCTGAGGAAATAAGAGCTTTCGCTTCCCTCTGCCGCAGCGCAGGTCTTATTGCGCCCAGTGTCCCATACCCGGGAACCTTGGAGGAATCATTTGAGCCTAAGATGCCGAGGAACGAAGTCCACAAAATAATCTGTCAAACCTATGGTGGAATAATAGATGGCTACGATGAGCTCTATGGCGAGGCATTGCAGGGCTTAGACGTAGGGCCACCACATCCGATTCGAATCTTGGACTTTATCACGGAAGCTCCAGAATTTCTGAGTCTGCTCGATGAATTACTCCTCTTATCTCTAGAGCAGGAACCCCTAGTAGATAAGAGGCTTAATGACCTAACCTATTCTATCCACAGTAGCGTGGGCATAATCCTAGCAACTCAAGACGATCAAGATCCAGTTGTATCCGCTCTACGTAACTCCACTACTGTGGTCGCCGCCATGGACCTTCTGGTCGTCTCGACACTTTGTGCGCAGGCCGAGCTACCTTACGCTCATGCACTGGAAGTCTACTCGAACTGAGGTGCAGGCAAGTGAATGGAACAGATAGAAACGGGATTGTTTAGGTACGGTGCAAACAGCTATGACAGCGGATAACTCAAGCGTGAACACTCTCGGCTCGCCGAACCCGGGGAATCCGACGCAGCCCGATCCGGGTCTACCGCTGCCGGGACTGCGGATCATAGGCATCACGATGGTGTGGGCAGTCACCCTTGCTAGGCAAGCACTGGAACGAGGTACTTACGGCGTTAGAGTGACTGCAGCAGACATCTCGGGCCTGTGTAAAGCTAGGGTCACTTAGAAGTCGAGAGTGCTACGCAATGAGACTCTTATTTTATGCTTGGGCGCGCCGATCTTTCGTCTGGCAAGTCACACTGCTCCTTACATTCATCGTTGGCCTAGCCGCATGCCAACTTGAAGTAGACGAAGTGAATGAAGAGGAAAGTCCATTACAGTTATCCGCAATGGATCGAGAGCTTTGTGACGCAGTCGGCCAAGAGTATGAGCGGTTGCGTTACAGGGAGTCAACGTTCCAGTCCATATTCGGCATAGCGACCAATGACGACTTTATAGAGTCATTTGGAGCGTCTCTAAGGCTTCAGCACGGGATCGAGATAACGGGAGTTAGTCAAAGTGCAATTCGAAGTGCGAGCAGCGAATTTAGTGACAGGGTAATGCGGCTACAAGCACAAGCTCAGAACACAATTGATAGGGGACGAGGCTCAGTGCAATTGGCAGATGATTTAAACTCGACTTTGGCACAGATGGGGCAGGCATGCCTTGATGCCGCTCTCCCCTTTACAGACGTTCCAGTGTCTCAGGCAGGTGATGGGCAAGTGTCTCCCTCGATAACAGGCACCGCTGCAAATCAGTCAACCTGTGATTCTTTCGCTTCTCTGCTCGACATCCATTACGATTTCGGGAGAGACATTGTTGGGGGAGATCCAAGAAGCCTTGGATACCACGTTGAAATGCTGATGGCAGCAGTATGGGGAGGGCATCTGGACGAGAGGTTCCCGCTTCTGCTGGCAATCGGCTACGCAGAGGGCGCTGAGGTCCCATTAGTAGAACTCATTGAACAAGTTACCAGCGCTATAGGCGAATTCAGAGTGCTGGAAGAGAATACAGCGCTTGACGAGAAACAGGCACAAAAATCTGGGCTGATGGCAGCTGGCACAATAGACATGCTCACAATCTCTGCTACGTGTAGGGAATCTGGTTTACCCTATCCAAGCGCTCATCGCGGGCTAGTATAGGAACGGAGCGAACGGCCATGACAGCGGATAACTCAAGCGTGAACACCCTCGGCTCGCCGGATCCGGGGAATCCGACGCAGCCGGACCCGGACCTGCCGCTGGCGGGGCTGCGGATCATCGACTTCACGGTCGTGTTCGCCGGTCCGTACGGGACGATGCAGTTGGCGGACTGGGGCGCTGAGGTCATACGGGTGGAGTCGACAACGCATTTTGCGTCCACCACGCGGGGAATGCTGGCGCGTCCGGCCCTGGCCACCGTGCAGGCGCAGACGGGTATGGGCATGGGGATGCCGGACAGCGTGCCGGGAGAGCGCCCGTGGAATCGCAGCGCCGTTTTCAACGCCCATGGCCGGAACAAGCTGTCGATGACCGTGAACCTTCGAACGGAGGAGGGGCAGGAGGCGCTGGAGCGGCTCGTTGCCGTCTCGGACGGGCTGGTTGAGAACAACCTGCCGCAGAGCATGGAGCGGCAGGGCATCACGTGGGAGCGACTCTCGAAGATCAACCCGAGGCTGATCATGATCCGGATGCCCGCGTTCGGGCTGGATGGGCCGTACAAGGGCTATCGCACGTGGGGCAACCACATGGAAGCCATCTCAGGGCATCCGCTGATTCGGACGTATCCCGACCTGTCGCCGGAGTATGCGCCGGCGGGCGTGCCGTCGGACGCGGCAAGTGGCATCGGCTCCACGCTCGCGTTCCTGATGGGCAAGCGATATCTCAAGCGCACCGGCAAGGGGCTGCTGATCGAGGCGCCGACGGCGGAGAACTTCGTGCCGTTGCTGGGCGATTTCATCATGGACTACAGCATGAACGGGCGCGTGTGGACGCAGATGGGCAACAGCCACTTCTATCTTGCGCCGCACAACGTGTATCGAACACAGGGCGAGGATCAATGGGTGACGATCGCGTGCCAGAACGAGGAGCAGTGGCGGGCCCTGTGCAAGAGGATTCATCAACCGGAGCTCATAGACGACCCGCGCTTCAAGGACAACGAGTCCCGTTTCAAGAACCGGGCGGAGTTGGACGCCATCATCGGCGAGTGGACGGCTGACAAGCACGCCTCATGGGTCATGGATCAGTTGCAGATGGTTGGAGTGCCGTCCGGCGCGGTGATGAACGAACGCGACGCCATCGAGGACCGGCACCTGGAATACCGGGGCTTCTTCAAGCATATGACGCATCCGGAGGCGGGGACGCACAAAACGCCGATGACCCCGTTCAAGTCGACGAACAACCCCGGGGTGGGGCCGCGCAGGCACTCCCCTCGCCTGGGCGAGGACAACGAGTACGTTTACAAGTCTGTATTGGGCTATTCAGACGAGGAATACGCGGAGTTCGACAAGAAGGGCCACATCGGCATGGACTACGATCCGTCTATTCCGTGAGGGTGTCGATGATGTACCCGGCTATCACGGCACGCTGCACCGCGAGGGCGTAGAGATACGCAAACGGCGGAGGAAACAGCCATGACGGCGCACTTTGCCAGCGTGAATACTCCCGGGTCGCCGAACCCGGACAGCCCCACCCACCCGGATCCGAGCCTGCCGCTGGCGGGGATGCGGATTATCGACATCACAGTGGTGTGGGCCGGGCCGTATTCCACAATGCAGTTGGCGGACTGGGGCGCTGAGGTCGTCCGGGTCGAGTCGACGACGTATTTTGCCGCGACGACGCGTGGACAGCTGGCGCATCCTACGGAGTCCACCGTCTTGGCAATGAAGAATATGGGCATGGGGATGCCGGATAACAGAGCGGGAGAGCGCCCCTGGAATCGGAGTTCCACCTTCAACGCCCATGGCCGCAACAAGTTGTCCATGACCGTGAATCTGCGGACAGAGGAGGGTCAGGAGGCGCTGGAGCGGCTCGTCGCCGTTTCAGATGGGCTTGTTGAGAACAACCTCCCGCAGAGCATGGATCGGCAGGGCATCACGTGGGAGCGATTTTCAAAAATCAACCCGAAGCTGATCATGATACGGATGCCGGCGTTCGGGCTGGACGGGCCGTACAAGGGTTATCGCACATGGGGCAACCACATGGAGGCCATCGCGGGTCATCCGTTGCTCCGCACGTATCCCGATCTGTCACCGGAGTATGCGCCGGCGGGCGTGCCGGCGGACGCGGCAGGCGGCATCGGCGCAACACTGGCGTTCCTGATGGGGAAGCGCTACCTCAAGCGCACCGGCAAGGGGCTGCTCATCGAGGCGCCGACGGCGGAGAACTTCGTGCCGCTGCTCGGTGAGTTCGTGATGGACTACAGCATGAACAAGCGCGTCTGGACGCAGATGGGCAACAATCACTTCTATCTCGCGCCGCATAACGTCTATCGAACACAGGGCGAGAACCAGTGGGTGACGATCGCCTGCTGGAACGAGGAACAGTGGCGCGCGCTGTGCGAGAGGATGCATCATCCGGAGCTGATAGCCGACCCGCGCTTCAAGGACAACGAGTCCCGTTTCAAGAACAGGGCGGAGCTGGACGCGATCATCGGCGAATGGACGGCTGACAAGCATGCGTCATGGGTCATGGATCAGCTGCAACTGGTGGGAGTGCCGTCCGGCGCGGTGATGAATGAACGCGACGCGATTGAGGACCGGCACCTGGAGCATCGGGGATTCTTTAAGCGGGTGACGCATCCGGAGGCAGGAACGCACAAGGTTCCCAAGACGCCGTTCAAGTCGATGAACAACCCCGGGGCGGGACCACGCCGCCACGCGCCGCGCCTGGGGGAGGACAACGAGTACATCTACAAGAAGGTGCTGGGTTACTCAGACGAGGAATACGCGGAGTTCAACAAGAAGGGCCACATCGGCATGGACTACGATCCGTCCATTCCGTGAGGGGTTGCTCACACTCCCAACAGCAGGTTTCTTAGCTCGGTTACTGAATCCGCTACGTGGTCCGGCTGCGCGTCCCGCAGTTCCTCGTTGTTGCCGAAGCCGTAGGTGACGACGATTGAGGCGATGCCGTTGGCCTTTGCGCCCATGATGTCCAGGGCGTGGTCGCCGACCATGACGATGCGGGGGACGCCCTCACCCTGCCCCTCTCCCTGAGGGAGAGGGAATGATGGACTGGGCAGGCCGAGGGCGTTGAGGGCGGCGGCGATGAGTTCCGGTTTGCGGAGCATCGTGCCCTCACGGTCGCTGCCGATGACAGCCTCAAGGAACGGCATGAAATCGGCATTCAGGGCGATCTCGCGGGCGAATATGTCGTCCTTTGTCGTTGCGATGGCCATCCTCACGCCGCTGGCACGCAACAGCCACAGCATCTCGGGCACACCCTGATAGACATCAAAGCCCTTGATGCCCTCCACGGCAAAGTAGTCCTTGTAGACCGTGACGGCGCGTTCTGCCTCCGGTTCGCTCATGCCGCAGACCGATTGGAATGAATCGATCAGCGGCGGGCCAATGAACCGGGAGAGCACGTCCTGGTCAACAGCGGGAACTCCCATCTCCTTGAGGGTGTGGACGATGGAGGAGTGGATGCCGATACGAGAGTCGATCAGGGTGCCGTCGAGATCGAAGATAACGATGTCGTAGTTGGCGGTGGCGGTGTTTGGAGCAGTCATTGCGCGCTCCTCCAGGCGGCCGGGGCGTGTGAAAGGGTTTCGCGCAATTGCGCCCTACGTGGCGTGAGCCGCGAGCAACAGGGGGCAGCGACTCAAGCCGCTGGGGCATATGCGCGGGCCCAGGGCGGACGTGACCGGCTGGCCTCGACCGGTTGCCTCAACAACCATGTTTGCCATGCCGACGATGAAACGCGCTCCATCAGCCACGGTTGGTGTTCTGCGAAAACGTGGCACGTTGTGGCGCTCCGCAATTTCAGCGTACTCAATATCCAGTTCCACCAGGGTTTCCAGGTGCTCAGAGACGAACGCGATGGGAACGACGACAAGCGAGCAGCCATCCTTGCCCGCTCGTTCAATCTCCGCCTCCGTGGGAGGACCGATCCACTTGAATGGGCCAACCTTGCTCTGGTAACAGAGAACGGGTTCAAACGGGGGAAGATCACTGCGGCGCTCCAACTCTTCCACGATTGCGCCGTACGTTACTTCCACCTGCCATTGGTAGGGATCTCCGCCGTTTATCGTGCGCTCCGGCAAACCGTGAGCCGAGAACAGCACGCGTATGGGGTTTCCGCCATGATTCTCCCTGAGAGCGTCAATGACGGAATCGGCAATGCCGGAAATGAACCCCTCGTCGTGCGGGTAACAGCAGACGGCGCGGGTCGGCGCGGTGATCCCTTCGTTTCGTGCAGCCTCGTACCAGTCCCCGAACGATGATCCGGTCGTCGTGATCGAATACTGCGGATAGAGCGGCATGAGGACAATCTGGTCCGGATCATAGTCGGCGACGGCACGCGCGGCTTCGTCGCTCCTGGGATGCCAGTAGCGCATGGAGATGAACGTCCTCGCCTCATCCCCGGGCGGCAGCATCTCGTAAAGAGCGCTTTCAAGCGCGCGTCCCTGCGCTTCCGTATTGAGAAGAAGAGGCGAACCACCGCCCATGTGGGAATAGATCTCGGTCGAGACGGGCGCGCGCCTGCGGGATATGTACTTGGCCAGAGGCCGGCGGATGAACGACGGCATCGGGATCGACATGATCTCAGGATCGTAGAAGAAATTGAAAAGATACGGCGGAATATCCTCGGGCTTGTCAGGCCCGCCGATATTGAATAGAACGACCGCCAGTTTGCTCATTCGTGGCTCACTTCCAATCGAGGGGTGGGGATGTGAAATGTGTCACACAGTGTTCACGCTATAGCGTAACAGAATCGGTTCGGCGAATGCCGTGCAGGCGTTGTCATTTTCGGAACGAGGAACCGATCAGGCCGCCGAGAAATGCGAACAAGAAGGAGTAGGCGGCTACACCCAATGCGAACACTGGAAGGGCGTCGGCCCCAAGCTGTGGCAGGTCGCCACCAATGGCCGCTACAATCGCGACGACAATGACCACCATCACTACAGCACCAAGTGTAAGCGCACAGGTTATGATTGCGGCCATGCCTGCCACTTGGCTTGTCGACACCCTCCAGGTGCCCCTCAGCTGCATGCCGCCGACAATTCCAGCAACGAATGGGCTGAATAGTCCCGTCAATATATGCAATCCAGGAGTCAGGAGGAGCAGTAGTCCCACCCCTACCCCAATTAGGGCTGCTCTTGCCATGTCCCCTTGATTGTAGCGGGGGCGGGGGGTTGCGTTACGGTGGTTGGTTGGCAAATGAGATTCAGATTCCCGCTTTCGCGGGAATGACGGGTGGGATGGCGCCCCGCTCATGCCCTTCGACAGGCTCAGGGTGAGCGGGGGATGGAGCTTGTCTTGTGCGGCTGTGTTGTCCGCCCCTAGACTGAAAACGATATGGACATGACCCAATATGCGGAACTCTTTCCCGTTCCCCGCCCTCTCATCGGGATGGTGCATCTTGCGCCTTTGCCCGGCACGCCACGGTGGGCGGGCAACATCGATGACGTGATCAAGCGGGCGATGGACGATGCGCGCATCCTGGCCGAGGAGGGCATCGACGGCATCATCGTGGAGAACTTCGGCGATTCACCGTACGCCCCGGGGCGCGTCCATCCCGCCACGATTTCTGCAATGACCATCGGCGTTTTGGCCGTTCACGGCGTCGTGCGCGAGGTTGACCAGGAATCGCGCGTCCGTGTGGGCATCAACGTGCTGCGGGCGGACGTCATCTCCGCACTGTCTATCGCGGCGGCTACCGGAGCCGCGTTTGTGCGGACGAACGTCCTGACGGGCGCGCTGGTGACGGATCAAGGCATCATCGAGGGAACGGCTTACGAGGCGCTGCGGGAACGCCGCCTGCTCGGAATCGGCACGCCAATCTTTGCCGACGTGATGAGCAAGCACGCCTACCCCGTCGGCGCGGGCGTGGTCATGGAGTTGGAGGCGCGGTCGACGGCGTATCGCGGCCTTGCAGACGCGTTGATCGTGACAGGCGACGAGACCGGAGCGGCCACGTCTGCTGATGACCTGCGCCGGGCGCGGACAGCGGTGCCGGACAGGCCGATCCTCATCGGCAGCGGGCTTGACGCCGAGAACGCCGGCGAGTTGCTGCCGCTCTCGGACGGGGCGATTCTCGGAACGGCGCTCAAGGTGGACGGCGTGACGGAAGCGCCCGTCGACCGTGACAGGGTACGGGAGATGGTTGCCCGCGCCCGAACATTGCAATAGCGCTGCTCTTACCCGCTCCCCGCTCTTTGGAAGCCCCTTCTCGCGTCTATACTGTGTGTGGCGGCGGGAGAACCGTCGTTCATGCAGGCATTTGTGATGACGACTCAATCCGATAACTCTTCAACGCTGGGAAATCCGGCTATCATCGGCCCGCTTGAGACCCTCGAAAGCAGATTCGAGGAGCTTGAGGCCGAGATGGCCCAACCGGACGTGGCCGCCGATTACAAGCGGCTGGAGGGGTTGTCGCGTCAACGGGCGTCAATCGAGCCGACCGTCCAGGCGTTTCATCGGTACCGGAAGGTGCTCGACGATCTGCAACAGGCGCGTGATGTCCTGGCGTCCGGCGACAAGGACATGGCCGAGCTTGCCGCCGCCGAGGCCGAGGAACTGGCCGCGACGGCCCAGGACCTCGAGCATGAACTTCGGCTGGCGTTGACACCGCGCGACCCGCTCGACGACCGCGACATCATCGTGGAGATCCGCGCCGGTGCAGGCGGCGATGAGGCGGCGCTGTTCGCGGGAGACCTCTTCCGCATGTACACACGCTATGCGCAGTCGCGCGGGTGGTCGATGGACCTGATGAACACCAACGAGACAGGCGGCGGGGGCCTCAAGGAGGTGACGTTCGGCGTGCAGGGCGCGTCGGCGTACGCGTGGCTCAAGCATGAGTCCGGCGTGCATCGCGTCCAGCGCGTGCCGGAGACGGAATCACAGGGCCGCATCCACACCTCAACCGCGACGGTCGCGGTGCTGCCCGTGGCGGAAGAGGTGGACGTTGACCTCAACATGAACGACGTGCGGGTGGACGTTTTCCACGCCGGCGGCGCGGGCGGCCAGAACGTGAACAAGGTGGCGACGGCGATACGGCTGACGCACGCGCCCACGGGCATCGTCGTCACGTGCCAGGATGAGCGATCGCAGCTGCAGAACAGAACCAAGGCCATCGCGATTCTGCGTGCGCGTCTTCTGGAGATCGAGACCCAGAAGCAGGAGCAGGAGCTGGCGAGCACGCGGCGGTCACAGGTGGGGACGGGGGATCGCTCCGAGAAGATCCGCACCTACAACTTCCCGCAGAACCGGGTGACGGATCACCGCATCGGCCTGACGCTTCACTCACTTGAGAGGCTGACCGACGGCGAGCTTGATCCGCTGCTCGATGCCCTGCGCGCCGCGGAGCAGGAACGGCTGCTCGCAGAATCCGTCTCTTGAGTCCAACTCCCGCCCGCGCTCTGCTCACGGAGGCCCGCGCCCAACTGCAGGCGGCAGACGTCGATTCAGCCGCGCTTGAGGCGCGGCTGCTACTGGCCCACGCACTGAATGCGGCCCCGGAGTCGCTGCTTGCCGAGCCGGAGCAGGTAGTTTCAGGAGACGCGGAGGCGCGCTTTCGTGAGGCGTTGGGGCGGCGACTGAACCGTGAGCCGCTCTTCTACATCACCGGCGAGCGCGAGTTCTATGGACTGCCCTTTTACGTGGACGCGCGGGCGCTCATCCCGCGACCGGAGACCGAACTCCTCGTTGAAGAGGCCGTCGCGGCGGTAACGGACATGGGAGCCGCCCACGACAAAGGCGCGGGGCTGCTGATCGCCGATATCGGAACCGGTTCCGGCTGCATCGTCGTAGCAACGGCAACGGTGCTTGCGGATGCGCGATTCATCGCGACGGATATTTCTGCTGAGGCGATTGAGGTGGCCCACGCCAACGCGGAGAGGCACGGCGTGGCGGATCGGATCACGTTCGGCGTTGGCGACCTGCTTGAACCGCTGCCGGAGCCGGTGGACATCATCATCGCCAACCCGCCGTACATCCCGGCGGAGAACCTCTCTGAACTGCAAGCGGAGATACGCGACCATGAGCCGTGCGTGGCGGTGGACGGCGGTGACGGGGGCATAACGATCGCCGAAAGGCTTGTTCGCAACGCTCCCGGCTATCTGAAACCCGGCGGGCGGCTGTTGATGGAGGTCGGATACGGGCAGGCGCCGCTGATGGTGGACGTTGCCAAACAGGTTTTCCCGCCAGGCACGGAGGTGGATATGGCGCTTGACCTGGCCGGGATACCGCGCGTCGTTCGGGTTCGGTTGTCCAGGTGACCCCTCATTGACCGATAGGCTACACTTATTTCCCCACCGCGCGGGACAATTGCGCGGAACGTACTCTCGAACAGGAAGTGACTAGGGACATGACACTGGCAGAAGCAACCCTCTCCGGCGTGCGCGCTCAATTCAATACCGTGCTGAACGATCTGCGGCAGGCGCTGGACGGGCTGGATGGCGAGGCGCTGAATTGGCGGCCGGTCGGCGATGAGAGCAGTTCAATCTACATGCTCGTTTCACACATGATGGGCATGGCGGGCGGGATGTGCGCCGTTGCGCGGGGCGAAGAGCCGCAGCGTGACCGCGCAGCCGAATTCGCCGCAGCAGGAACACGGTCGGCGGACCTCCTCAAATTGATCGACGATACGCAGGCAAAGGTTGAGCAGGCGCTTTCGACGACGACGGAGGAGATGCTGGCCGGCAACCGCACCTTTATCGGCAATGAGTCGACCGGAGCCGGGATGCTGGCCGTGATGATCCGGCACCTCGGGGAGCACCTGGGACACGTCGCGCTCACACGCCAGTTGTGGGAGCAGTTGGAGGCTGCGAGCGGCTAGATGCGCCGGAGGCGGGGGGTGGTCATCGAGAGGAGGATCACGAAGACCACCAGCATGAAGCCGTTGAAGACGATGGCGAATTGCGGGCTCGTGAAATCGGCGAGCGCGCCGACCTCCAGGTGGCCGACGGGGCCCGCGCCCACGCCCATGACCCAGATACCCATCGCCCTGCCCCGTTGATCGCTGCCGACGGCGAGTTGGAGGGCGGCCTGCTGCAACAGGTCGAATATCGCGGCCATCGTTCCCGCCACACCGAGGAAGAACAGCGCGGTGACCAGCCACGGTTGGCCGGCGAATGCGGCCAGGCTGAGGCCGAACAGGGCGCTCGCCACAAGCAGCGTCTTGCCCTTGGCGAGACGGTCTCCGATTGCCGCCATCGCAACCATCCCCACGACCGAGCCGACGGCGCGGGCGGCGACCATGATGCCTAATCCCTGTGGCCCAATTTCCAGGATGTCGCGGGCGAAGATGGGGATCATGACGATGTGGGAGAAGGCGAATATCTCCGTCGCGACGGACAATATCAGCAAGGCGCGAACGGATCGGTTTCGTCCGACGAGGCCAAGGGCCTCGGTAAAGGACTGCCGGACTGAGGGTTGTTCCGGTGTGCCGAATCCCGGACGGGAGCCGGTGCGGGTAAAGATCAGGATGGATAGCGCCGTCGCGTAACCCGCTGCCATGACAAGGAACGTGCCGCCGATACCAAGGACGGCGAGCAACACGCCGCCCAGCAGGCCGCCAAATACTCCCATGAGGCGCTGGGCAGTCTGGTTGAGGGCCAGGCCGTTAACGACGTAACGACTGCCCACGATGTCATGGACATACGCCTGCAGCGTCGGCATGAGAAAGGCGTTGACGGTTCCGTAGAGGAATGCGCCGACGATGGCGATGGGGACGGTGAGCATCCCGTTCAGTTCCAGCGCGCCAAGGATGACGCTGAGCACGATGTTGCAGGTGACGATGACGCGGAGGAGGATGCGCCGTTCAAGTCGGTCCGCAAGAGTACCGGCGACGAGGCCGAAGAGGAGGAATGGCGCTAGCCTGGCCGCCTCCGCCGCTCCCACCCAAAACGCGGAGTCCGAGATGTCAAGCACGAGCCAGCCGAGGGTGAGCTGCTGCATCCAGAAGCCCATGGACATCGCCATCGTGGCGGCCCACAGGATGCGGAAATCGCGGAATTGGAGTGTTCCGAGCGGCCCCGCAAGCAGGGGGTGTAGGGAAGACCGTGGAGGCCCGTCAGTCGGATCTGCCATGGCGCACGTTAAGCGCCTGCAGTAGTGGTTTCGTTGGCGCCGTCAAACACACTGCCCGGTTCGGTTGTCGCTCCGTCCGGCACGACGGCGTTCTGGGCAACGATCGCGCCCCGAACGGTGGCATTCGTGCCGATGCGCGCTCCGGCAAGCACGACGCTGTCTTCCACGAGCGCTGAGTCGCCGATAACGACGCCGTCGCCAAGCACAACGGGACCGATGAGGCGCGCGTGCTCGCCGACGGATACGCCGTTGCCCCAGTTGACGGGGCCGTCGATGCGGGCGGATCCGTGAATCACCGGCGCGGTTGCAGGTTCAGCGAGTGGGCGTCGCGTTGGGGCGGCTCCGGTGAGGACATCACGGTTGAGCTGCAGAAAACTCTCCGGCGTGCCCATGTCCATGAAATAGCCCTCCCACGGGAAGGTGCCGATCTCAACGCCGGCCATGAGAGCGACGGGGAACAGGTCTTTTTCAAACATGGAGAAGCCGTCGCCGATGAAGTTGAACATCTCCGGCTCCAGCGCATAGACGCCGCTGTTGACGGTTTGGGCGGGGAAACGCGGGCCGGGCGGCTTTTCGATGAACCTGTTGACGTAGCCGATGCCGTCAATGACGACGACGCCGTAGCGCGAGGGGTCATCAACCGTATGTACGGCGAGCGTGGCGTATTCCCGGTGCTCCACGTGCTGCTCCACCATGGCGGCGATGTCGATCTCCGTCACGCAGTCGCCGTTGAGAACGAGAAAGGTCTCCTTGAGTTCCGGCAGCAGGGCGCGCACGGCGCCGGAGGTGCCCAACGGTCTGTCCTCAACAACGTAGTCGATCATCAGGCCGTAGGCGCTGCCGTCGCCGAAGCTCTCAATCAGCGGCTCGGCACGGTAGCCAAGCGCCATGATGACACGCGTGACGCCCGCCTCCCTGAGATGGTCGAGCATGTATTCAAAAAAGGGGCGGTTGGCGACGGGGAGAACGGGTTTGGGCAGGTCATTGGTGAGCGGGCGAAGGCGCGTTCCCTCGCCGCCCGCAAGAACGACTGCGGTGAGGCCGCTCAACATGGGCTGTGCGCCCCGGGCAAGCTAGCCGCCCTGCTCTGCAGGTTCCGGTAGGCCGCCCTCGGCACGGAGCGCCGCGGCCTTGTCCGTGCGCTCCCAGGGGACTTCAATGCGCGTTCCGTCGGTGCGACTGATATGGTTCCGCCCGAAGTGGCCATACGCCGCAACGCGACGGTACCGGGGCCGCCGCCCGGCATCCGCGCTCATGAGGTTCAACTGCGTAATGATTGCTCCCGGAGTCATATCGAAGTTGTTGTGAACAAGCTCTTCAATCTTGTCGTTGGGGAGTGTTCCCGTGCCAAATGTCTCCACAGAGATGGAGGCGGGTTCTCGCCGTCCAATGACGTAGGAGAGCTGGACCTCGCAACGCTCCGCCAGTCCGGCTGCGACGACGTTCTTGGCCACGTAGCGCGCATAGTACGCGCCGGAGCGGTCAACCTTCGTGGGGTCCTTTCCGGAGAAAGCGCCGCCGCCGTGCTTGTAGCCCGCGCCGTAGGTGTCAACGAGTATCTTGCGGCCAGTCAACCCCGCGTCCGCCATGGGCCCGCCGATCACGAAACGACCGGAGGAGTTGATGTGGAACTTCGTGTCCCTGTCCATCAGGTTGTGCGGCACGACTTCCCGGATGACCAGTTCATTGAGGTCTCGGCGCAGCGTGTCATTGCTGACTTCCGGGTCATGCTGGGCGGCCAGTGTGATGCTGTCGATGCGGCGCACCTTCCCGTCCTCGTATTCGACCGTGACCTGGGACTTTCCATCGGGCCTGAGATAGGGCAGCGCGCCATTCTTGCGGACGTCGGCCAGCTTCTCTGCGAGTCGATGTGACAGGTAGATGGGCAGGGGCATGAAGACATTGTCAGTTCCCAGGGCGTCTTCTGTCTCACGGCAGGCGTAGCCCACCATTGACCCCTGATCACCCGCTCCGAGATTCGCAATGGCGTCTTCAGCCCCCTCGCCGCGAATCTCCTCGGCTTCGTCCACGCCACTCTTGATATCCGGCGACTGCTCGTTGATCGAAACGATCACCCCGCAGGTATTCGCGTCGAATCCGTAGTCGGAATCGGTATAGCCCACTTCCCTGACGGTATTCCGCACGATGGCCTGGATATCAACGTACGAACTGGTTGTAATCTCCCCGGTTACGAACACCAGGCCCCTGGTGACGAGGGTTTCACACGCGACGCGAGCGGTGGAATCATCCGCAAAGATGGCGTCAAGAACGGCGTCAGAGATCTGGTCACACAGTTTGTCAGGGTGACCTTCCGTCACGGATTCGCTCGTCTGCAAGAACCTCATCTATCAGTCTCCTCCTTGGGTTTGCCCTACTCGTTCCTTTTCGTCGCGTCGGTCAGCGGACGCAGGCCGTATTCCTGCTCCTGTTTGGGTGTGAGGAGAAGGAGCGTGGCCTCCGCATTGGCGATCTTCTTGTTCTCAAGGGTTGTGACGCGGGCTTCTATGGTAAGCATGCGCCGTGTGTCTTTCACAAGGGTTGCGGTCACGCGCAGGGGGATATCAAGCGGCGCGGCGCGGCTGTAGCGAATATTCAGCCGTGCCGTGGCAGCATGTTGACCGCGCGCATAGGCAACGTAGGCAGCCGCCTCATCCAGCAGCGTGGCGACGATACCGCCATGGAGGACGTTCGGCCAGCCCTGGTGACGCTCCTGCGGGACGTAGAGGGCGCTGACGCTGCCATCATCAAGCGCCTCAAACTCCAGGTTGAGGCCGGAATCATTCGCCGCGCCGCACGCAAAGCAGTGCCCGTATCGCTCCTGCTCCTCAGGGGACGCAGTCGCCCGGATCGACACCGCTCCGGTCCTGCGTGCTGCGCCGGCCGGAGCTGTAATCGGTTGGTTCAGGTGCCCATCTCCCAGCTGCCGAGGTACTTCGTCTGCTCTTCGGTTGGCGTGTCGATGTTGATGCCGACGGAATGCAGCTTGAGCCGTGCGACTTCTGCATCGAGTTCCCGCGGCAAGGTGTGAACATCATTCGACAGGTCGCTGGCGTCATTGCCGGACAGATACTCGGCGGCGAGCGCCTGATCAGCGAAAGAGAGGTCCATCACGGCGGACGGGTGCCCTTCCGCTGCGGCCAGGTTGATAAGCCGCCCCTCTGCAAGGAGATTCACCGTGCGACCGTCCTTCATGGCATAGGCGACAACGTTCGTCCTGAGTTCGCGAGAGCCATTGCTGGCCTCTTCAAGCGCCGGTATGTCGATCTCCACGTTGAAATGACCGGAGTTGCTGAGCACGACGCCGTCCTTGAGCAGGGGGATATGACTGCGGCCAATCACGTGGATGTCTCCCGTGACGGTGATGATGACATCGGCCTGCGGCACGGCCTCCGCCGTTGTCATCACGCGGTTGCCGTCCATCAGGGCTTCCAGCGCGCGGATGGGGTCGATCTCACTGACGATGACCTGCGCGCCCATGCCCCGCGCCCGCATGGCGACGCCGCGCCCGCACCAGCCGTACCCGGCAACAAGGACGGTCTTGCCGGCCCACAGGATATTGGTGGCGCGCGTGATGCCGTCCAGCGTGCTCTGGCCGGTGCCGTAGCGGTTGTCAAAGAGGTGTTTCGTGTCAGCGTCATTCACGGCCACGACGGGATACATGAGCTTGCCCTGCTGCGCAAGGCTGCGGAGGCGAATGACGCCGGTGGTCGTTTCCTCACTGCCGCCGCGGAGACCCTCAATGAGATCAGTACGTTCGCCGTGGATGGTCGCCACAAGGTCTGCGCCATCGTCCATCGTGATGGTGGGGTTGCCGTCAAGGGCCTGGTTGATGTGCTTGTAGTACGTCTCCGTGTCCTCGCCGTGGATGGCGAAAACGGAGATGCCGTGATTGGCAACGAGGGCCGCCGCAACGTCATCCTGTGTGGAAAGGGGGTTGGAGGCGCACAGGCGCACCTCCGCGCCACCCTCCTTGAGGGCGAGCATGAGGTTGGCCGTTTCAGAGGTGACGTGCAGGCAAGCGGCTATGCGCTGCCCCTCAAGTGGTCGCTCCTCGCGGAAACGCTCCTGTATCAGTTTGACGACGGGCATCTCACGCGCGGCCCATTCGATTCGGCGCTGGCCCTCATCGGCGAGGGACAGGTTGGCTATGTCATGTGCGGTATCCGTAACGGTCATCGTCGGCACGTTCTCCTATTGATTGATGGTGGCGGCAAGAGTGTCCATTGTAGCCGCTTTTAGCGGGACGGCAGTTTAGGCAAAGATGCAGGCCTCACCAAGATCATCTCAGTAAATCCACGAATTCTTCTCTGGAGAGACCGGCATCACGTATCAGCCTTCTCAGAAGGCCACGGCCGAGTTCTCGGTGTCTGGGTACAGAAAGCGTTCTTGCACCCGGGCCCACAAGAATCATGTGGCTTCCGTTCGTGCGTTCCCACACAAAACCAATTCTGGCCACGGCGCGGACGAAGTCATCCCCGGAAATAACAGGGAGTTGGGTCACGAGGCTGCCACATTGACAATCTCGTATTCCGTGGAGGCGGGGACAGGCGCACCTCGATCGTGGATGCTTGCCAGATAGCCATCAATGGCCTCTCGTATGTTAGCTAGCGCCTCCTGGCGGGTTCGGCCCTGCGAATGGCAGCCTGGGAGAGTTGGGCAACTAGCTACGACAAATCCATCTTCATCGTTTTCAAAAACAACCAGCAGTTTCGGCATTGCCAGGCACCCGACCGTTCTTATTGTTTGCGGCAGTCGTCACTATTCTATCGCGTCGGCGTCCAAACGCGAGACGAGGGTCTCAATGACGGCTTCGGCTGATGCGGAGGTGTCAAGGCGGATGACGGAATCGGCAGGGAGTTCCGACGGCGGCCGGAATGAGTCGCGCTGGGCGGCGTAGATCTCCCAACGGCCGTCCGTGGGGACTCCGCCTGCCTCGACACGGGCATCAAGACGACGGCGCGTTTCCTCTTCAGAGAGTTCGCAGATAACCAAGAGGAGAGGGACGCCTGTGGTGTTCGAAAGGTCCGTGAAGCGTTGGCGCTGCCGGTCGTTGGAGAAAGAGGCGTCAACGACGACCGAGCGACCCTGCGAGAGGGCTTCGGCAGCGAGACGAGCGAGCTCATCGTAGGTTCGCTCAGCCATCTCAGGCGAATAGATCTCGGTATTCCACTCAACGAAGTGGCGTTCGTCCTCCGGGACGCCTGCGAGCTGCTTTCTGACGACATCACTTGAAAGGTACGCATGACCGCGCTCCCGCGCGAGTCCCTCTGCCAGCGTGCTCTTGCCGGTTCCCATGAGTCCGCCGATGAGGACGATGTTGGGGCCAATCATCGTGCGGGCGTATTGCTCGGCAAGGCGGAAATAGCCTTCGGCGCGCTCCCTGACTTCTGCGGCCTCCTGGTCGCTGAGGCCGGGCTGATCCAGTCGAAAGCCCTCAACCTTGCCACGGACATACGCCCGATAGCACTGGTAGAAGGGCAGCAGTTCAGGCATTCCGGGATCATCGGCCCGTTCCAGGTAACCGTCGACAAAAGCGCGGGCAAGGTCCGCGTGGCCGCGGGCTTCAAGGTCCATGGCCATGAACCCGATGTCCCACGCCACGTCGCCATACCGAAAGCGCTCGTTGAAATCGATGCAATCGAGGACATGGATGCGGCCATTGGCCTCGATGCAGATCTGCTGGACGTGCAGGTCTCCATGGGTATCACGGACAAATCCGCTCTGCGAGCGTGAGTGGAAGAGCGTTTCACGCCGCTCCATGAAGCGGCGGGCGTAGTTGGAGACGGTGTCGTACGTTTCCCGGGAAATCGTGCGACCGATGTACGCCTCCGTCTGCTCAAAGTTCTCTTCAACGTTAAAGCGGACGCCGTCAAGATCGCCTGCGGCAGCTATCGTATCGCTTGTCTGCGCGTGAGCGTGGACAGTGGCGACGATGCGGCCGAGTTCAGCCATCATCTCTGGCGTGACCTCGCCGCGCTCCAGCCGCGCATCCAGCATCATGTCTTCCGGCAGGCGAACCATCTGGACGAGGTATTCAACAGCTGCGGGGTTCTCCTCTGCGACTATGCGATAACCGCCCCGCCCATTCGGTATGACGGCGCGAACTTCCCGGTAAATGTCCGGCGCGGCGCGCTGGTTGAGGAAGAGTTCCTGGTAGCAGAAGTGGCGGCGCTTTTGGAGGGTGGTGAAGTCCAGGAAACCGTAGTCGACGGCCTTCTTCATCTTGTAGGCGCGGCTGCCGGCAAGGAAGACGACGGCGGAGTGGGTCTCGCGGACTTCGACGGTGTCGACGCCGTCACGGGGGGGATAGGTTGCAGGGGAACTGAGGGCGTCAATGATGGGACGCTGGGATTCGTAGGGGTCAGTAGTCACCGGACGACGCAGGCTCAGTCCTGCGCGGTGGGGTGGCCGGCCTTTTTCCAGGCGTCGAAGCCGCCCTCCATGCTGTAGAGCGGGCCGGGGACGCCGACCGAGGCGGCAAGTTCCGAGGCGAGAGCAGAGCGGACGCCGGCGGCGCAGTAGAAGACGATGGGCTGGTCCTTGGGCAGGTCATCGACGGCGCTCATGTTGATGATGTCATTCACGGAGATGCGGGTTGCGCCTTCAATGTAACCCTCGTCCCATTCCTCCTGTTCACGGACATCGATCAGCGCGATGTCCCCGCTGTCGATAAGCTCTCTTGCCCTATCGATGTCAACTCGCTCAAAGGGCTCTGCCACGGATGTCATGGTTGCCTGTCTCCCATTCGTCAGAAGGATGTGTCGTCCTTACAAACTATAGGGATTTTTGAGACACGGTGATAGGGGGATGCGCCAAAAACGAGTATCCGCGGCGGGCGCTGCCTGCCGCGGATACGTCCCCCACTCGCCTTTCTCCCCGTCAGATGGCTGCCTCCCCGGTTTCACCGGTCCGAACACGGATGACATCCTCAACGCGAGTGACAAAGATCTTGCCGTCGCCAACCTCGCCGTCACCGGGGCTGCGCGCGCCACGGATGATGGCATTGATTACGTCATCCTTCATGCCGTCTTCAATGACGGCCCGGACAATGGTCCTTGGCCGCTCATGGCGCCGGGTCATCTGCCCCGCGCGGCCAACGAACACTTCAACTCCGCCCTGTCGACCTGTACCGGTGACGTTGGCGTAGTAGAACTTGCGGCAGCCGACTGCCTCCAATTCCCCCACCACGTCCTCAATCGTTTCAGGCCTGATTATCGCCTCTATACTCAGCATCGTCGTCTCCTATTCCCTTCTGGGCGGCCCGGCGGTGTCGGACCACCGGGCCGCGGGATCGCTCCCCGCTCTCGCGCTGCTCCTGATTCTAGTCATTCCTGTGTGCAGGTCTAGTCTGCGCCGTCTGCGACGTATGCGCGCTCACCATGCGCGGCCAGGTCAAGACCCTCATCCTCGGCAGGCTCCGGCTCCCTGAGTCCGAGTCCGGGGATCAGGTCCAGCACCTTGAGGATGACGAAGGTGGCGACGCCGGAGTAGGCGAGTGTTGCGACAACACCGATCACCTGCACGCCCATCTGCTCCGGGTTGCCCTCCAGCAGTCCTGCCGTGCCGCCAATGGCCTCAACGGCGAAGACTCCGGTGCCAAGCGCGCCCCAGATTCCCGCGACGCCATGCACGCCGAAGACGTCAAGCGCATCGTCGAAGCCCATCCTCGGCCTGTAGAGCACGAAGAAGTACGGGATGATGCCCGCGCCGATGCCGAGCACAAGCGCGCCCATCACATTCACGAATCCGGCTGCCGGGGTAATGGCGACCAGGCCGGCGACAGCCCCCGTGGCGATGCCGACGGTACTCACGCGTTTCGTCTGGATGTAAGACATGATGCCCCACGTCAGCGCTGCGGCAGCCGCTGCCGTATTGGTGACCAGCAGCGCGTTCGCGTCCTGCCCATTGGCCGCCAGCCCGGAGCCGGCGTTGAAGCCGAACCAGCCGAACCAGAGGATGCCCGCGCCCAGAACGACGTAGGGAACATTGTGCGGCTCAAGAGCCGGCCTGCGCCTGCGTCCCACGAGGACAGCGGCAATGAGAGCCGCAACGCCCGCGTTGATGTGAACAACGGTGCCGCCCGCGAAGTCAAGCGCGCCCATGTCAAAGAGCCAGCCGCCCTCGGCCCAGACCCAGTGGCAGATGGGGGCGTAGACGAGGGTCAGCCACAGGACAAGGAAGATGATGTACGTGGTGAACTTGAACCTCTCTACGATCGCGCCCGTGATGAGGGCGGGTGTGATGATGGCGAACATCATCTGGAATGCGACGAAGAGGAGGTCAGGTATGTTTCCTCCATCGTCGATGCCGATGCCGGAGAGGCCGATGTAGGAGAGATCGCCTACGAATGCGTTAAGGTCGCCGCCGTCGCCGAATGCCAGGCTGTATCCCCAGAGCACCCAGACAAGGCTGGCCACGGCCATCGACACAAAGCTCAGTGAAATCGTGCTGATGGCGTTTCGACCACGCACCAGTCCACCGTAGAAGAAAGCAAGGCCCGGTGTCATGAACAGCACCAGTGCCGTTGACATCAACATCCAGGCAGTATCGCCGCTATTGAACTCGCCCATCCTGTCCTCCTTCCAGAACACCAACCAACGCGGCTCTGGCCGCGCATCACCATCAATCCTCTATTCGTTCTGTGACACTCCAGTTACGCGGGGGTTACAATCGTGTTACGCGCTATGCACAGCCGCGCAGCACACATGAGCACCAACGATCCGATCACACTCCGGCCTGAGGGCCGCCTGCTCATTGCGGTTCTTGATCGCCCGCCGGACAACCTCATTGACCGGGCTTTGGCGTTCTCCCTGCGAGACCTATGCGCGTCGCTGGGCGAGGACAGTCCGTTCGATGCGCTGATCATCACCGGAGACGGTGAGGCAGCGCGGGAACCCGGCGGAGAAGCGATCGCCTTCTCACGGGGAACAGGACCGTCTTTCCTCTCTGAATCCGCGGATGCCTCATCAGGAAACGCGACTCAAGCGGTGTTCGACAGCTATCGATGCGCGAGCGCCATTGCCTCCCTCCCGTTCCCCGTGATTGCGGCGGTGAACGGGGACGCGTTCGACCAGGGGCTTGAGTTGGCGCTGGCGGCGGATATCCGCGTGGCGGCGGAGACGGCTCAGTTCCGCATGGGGCAGGCGCTGCACGGACTCATTCCCTGGGACGGCGGCACGCAGCGCTTGCCGCGCGTCGTCGGGCCCGCCCATGCCGCAGACCTTCTGCTGACAGGCCGGACCATAGGAGCCGCAGAAGCCCTGGAGATGGGGTTGGTCAATCGGGTTGCGCCGCGTGCTGACGCTTTCAGCACTGCGCAGGAGATAGCGGAGCAGATACTTGCCGGCGGGCCGATCGCGGCGCGTTACGCGAAGGAGGTTATCTCAGCAGGCTCTGAAATGACGCTTGACCAGGGCATCCTGCTGGAAACCGACCTGACGATGATCCTCCAGACGACGAAGGACCGCGAGGAGGGGATCCGGTCTTTCCTTGAGCGGCGGGACCCGGAGTTCACGGGGGAATAGCAGCTTCTTTGACCCTCTTGTTTTCTACAGCCACAATTGGCGGTGTTGGTCGAGGAGAGCGGAGTGTGCAATGACGCAGGGTGAGATGGATCGACCCGAGGATGAGTCTGAGGAGCAGCAGCCTCAGGCGGAGGAGAGCGAGCACACGAATTACGTGCCGGGCTCGGCCGCTGATCCGCGGATGGGACAGGGATCGACGGACATGGGCGGCGCGGCGTATTACGGCGCGGTGAGCAGCCCGGAGGAGCGCAACTGGTCGATGCTGGTTCACTTGAGCGCCCTCAGTGCCATACTGTTTCCATTCGTCGGCAACTGGCTGGCCCCCCTCATCGTTTGGCTGCTCTTCAGAGCGCGTTCAGATATGGTCGACTACCATGGCAAGCGGGCGCTGAACTTCCAGATCAGCATGACGATATACATACTGCTTGCATCCATATTCTCGTTCGTCCTCATCGGCATTCCGTTCCTCATTGGTCTTGGGTTCATATGGCTAATCTGGACAATTGTTGCTGCCGTACGCGCCAGCCGGGGCGATCCGCCCGGTTACATCTTGTCGATAGGGTTCTTGAAGTAAGGGGTTGCCAAATGGAGAACGCATCTCCTCCTCCTGAGCGGCCTGACGGGCCGAATTACGGGGATGTCTGGGATCCGAATGAGCGGACCTGGGCAGTCCTCATCCATCTATCAGGCTTCGTGGGACTCCTGTTCACCTTTATCGGGAATATTATCGCCCCTCTCGTTCTCTGGCTGATCTTCAGGAGCCGGTCGGACATGGCGGACTTTCACGGCAAGAAGGCGCTCAATTTTCAGATCAGCATATCGCTCTACGGGTTGATAATCATCGTCTTCGGAGTTGGCCTGTTCTTTCTCTTGATTGCAGGTATCTCATCCGAAACGGACGAAGCGAACTTCACGGATTTGTATGACAGCGTCGCAGTGCTCGGGGCATTCATCTTCGCTGTCGCTTTGACCGCCACCATGTTGCTCATACATTTTTCGATCTGGCTCATCTGGACGATTGTGGCCGCCGTTCGCGCCAGCCGGGGCGACCCGCCGGGCTATATCCTCGCGATTCCGTTCTTGAGGTAAATGAGTGACTCAATCCGAGACCCCGGCGGCACTGTGCGCGGTGGATGACTCCGGTCTCGCGCACATCACACTCAACCGGCCCGAGCAATTGAACGCGTTCAATGTGCAGATGCGGGATGACCTCTTCGCCATCTTGACGGAGCTTCACGCGAATCCGCATCTGGATGCGGTGCTCATCACGGGGGCCGGAGAAAGGGCCTTCTGCTCCGGCGCGGACCTGACGGAGTTCGGCAGCGCGCCGTCGCGCGTCATCGCCCGTGAGGCTCGTTATCTGCGCGACGTGTGGTCGCTGCTGCGTTCCCTGCCTGTGCCCACAGTGGCGGCGATGCACGGGTTCTCAATCGGCTCTGGGCTGGAGATGGCATTGTGCTGCGATTTTCGGATCGCGGCGGACGACACGCGATTCCGCCTGCCAGAGGTGGCATTGGGCATGATTCCCTTCGCGACGGGGAGCCAGTCATTGCCGCGGATCGTCGGCAGGCCGCAGGCGCTGGATCTTCTGCTGACGAGCCGCTGGTTTAACGCGGATGAGGCGCTTGCGATGGGGTTGATTCATCGCGTGGCCCCGGCGGGGAGCCTTTCGGATGCGTCCAACGAGTTGTTGGCGGAGACCCGCCGGCTGCCGCGTGAGGCACGCGCGGCGACGAAGGCAGCGCTGCGGCGCGGGGCAGACGTACCCCTCAGGGATGGTTTGAGGATAGAGGCGGCGCTGGCGGCGGCTCTTTAGATTCCTGCTCTCACGGCGTGGGCTTTGGATTCGCCGTAGACTGGTTGTGTGTCCCTTTCATACCGGGGCAGGAAAGGTCTTACACGTGAAGAACAGAAGCCTGGTAATCGTCACGATAGGAATCGTCTCTGTCGCGCTCTTCCTGCTGTTTGCTGCGGCGTGTGAAGCGGAGCCGACTCCAACACCAACCCCCGAGCCGACGGCGACACCAACGCAGACCCCGACTCCTGTCCCTCCGACGCCCACGCCAACCCCTATGCCAATCGACATCAATGAACTCGTGCTCACCGATGCAACAACGGTCGGCAACCTGCTTGCCGCGTTCTCGCCTGAGGAGGTGGATTGCATCCGAAGCGCCATTGGCCCCGAGGCCGTTGACATGATGCGTGACGTTCCGCTTCAGTCACTTCCGGGAGGGACCTCAGACTTCCCCATTCACTGCCTCTCCGTCGAGAACAGCGTTGGGCTTACCGTCGCTTTCATGTCCTCCGAGGCCGGCGGCCTCAGCGCGGAGACCCGCAGTTGCATTACGAACCTCGGGATTGAGAATCCGAGCATTCTGGGCATGGGACAGCCGCCGGACAATCCGGCAGCCCTGTTCGCAGGCGCGATTCAGATGCAGTTGTGCCTGACGGATGAAGAAGCCGCCGCATTTGCCGCCATGCAGGGAACCGAACTACCGTCGCCTTCGGCGCTGCGGTGTCTTGAAGAACAGTTCGGCGGGCGGGAAGCATTCATGGAGTCACTGACTGACCCGGAGGCCGGAGAAGAAGCAATCCTCGGCATCTTTGCAGCAGCTATGGCTTGCGGCGAGGTGATCCAACCGGAGGGGACGCCGACCGGCGGTTAGTTTTCCCGGTTCGCGCTCAAACGTGATCGGCCAATGAGGTTTGACTCCGCGTTCCGGCATCGACGTTCACCAGTACTCCTGCCGATGCTCGTCTTTCGTGTGAGAGGCGAGCATGCGGCTGGGCATAACAGTGCTCAAAAGTGGTGACATTAAGGCGGCGCTCTGCTAGTATCTGCTAGCTACACTCCCCACTGTGGTGGGGCAATTTTGAGGGAGTTTTGGCTCCCGCTTTCGCGGGAACAACGGGGAGGGGATTTCACGGATGAACACTGCTGAGTTTCTGACAATCGCAAACATGGTCTCACCGGAAAAAGAGGCCATCGTTTTCGAAGACAAGCGATTCACGTACGGTGATCTTGATCAACGCGTGAACCAGTTGGCAAATCGGCTGGCGTCATGGGGTGTCTCCCAGGGTGACCGCGTGGGCATCATGCAGGTCAACTGCCACGAGGTCATCGAGACCTACTTTGCCAGCGCCAAGATCGGCGCGATCTTCGTGCCGTTGAGCTTCCGTGGCCGCGCCGAAGAGATCCGCCACATGGTCAACGCCTCCGAGTCAAAGGTTGTCATCGCGGGCTCGCGTTATCTCGGAATGATCGATGAGCTGCGGCCTTCGCTCAGCACGGTTGAGCACTACGTCTCCCTGGAAGGGGCGGCGGACGGCTGGGAGCCGTATGAGGACGTCATCGCGGATCAGTCAACCGAGTTTGACGTGGCAGTGGTCGATGACGAGGACACCACGATCCTGATGTTTACGGCGGGCACAACCGGCCTGCCCAAGGGCGTGATGCTCACGTTCGGCAGCGTCAGCAGCTATAGCCTGAACAACGTCTCGCAGCTTGATCCTGACGAGATCGAGAAGAACATCCTCACCGTGCCGCTGTACCACGTGGCGGGAATGCAGGCCGTGATCTCCGCGGTCTGGGGCTTCCGCACGCTGGTCATTCAGCGCCAGTTCGAGGCGGAGTCGTGGATGAAGCTGGTGCAGGATGAGCAGGTGTCGCGCGCCATGATGGTGCCCACGATGCTCAAGATGCTGCTCGACCATGAGGCGCGCCCGAACTACGACCTCTCCAGTCTTGCCGTGCTGACCTATGGCGCAGCGCCGATGCCCAAGGAGGTCATCAAGCGCGCCATCATGGAGATGGAGGACACGCAGTTCATCAACGCGTTTGGTCAGACGGAGGCCTCGGCGACCATCACGGCGTTGATGCCGGAAGACCACAACGTGAAGGGACTGTCCGAAGAAGAGCGCGAGAAGAAGTTCGAGCGCCTGAGCTCCATCGGCAAGCCGCTTCCCGGCGTCGATATCCGCATCGTGGATGAGGACGGCAACGACGTTCCAACCAACGAGCAGGGCGAGATCATCGCCAGCGGTCCACAGCTCATGAAGGGCTACTGGCAGCAGGACGACGTGACGGCTGAGACCATCAAGAACGGCTGGCTGTTCACGGGCGACCTGGGCTACCAGGATGATGAGGGCTACATCTTCCTGACCGGCCGCGCCAAGGACTTTATCAAGCGCGCCGGTGAGATGATCTCCCCTGAAGAGGTGGAGCAGACGCTGATGTCCCATCCCGCGGTGGATGAGGCGGCGATCATCGGCATCCCGGACGAGCAGTGGGGCGAGCGCGTGCGCGCCGTCGTTGTGCTGAAGTCCGGGCAGGCGGCAACGCAGGACGAGTTGATCGAGTACTCACGCCAGCGGCTGGCCAGCTTCAAGAGGCCGGAGCACGTGGTGTTCTCGACGGAGCCGCTGCCGCGCAATCCGCTTGGCAAGGTATTGAAGCGGGACTTGAAGCAGATGTACACGGAGCCAATCATGGATCCGGCCTAAAACAGGCAAAGCTCAGCAGAAGTCCAGAACAAAGGCGGGGGCGAATTCTCGCCCCCGTTCTGATTTCAGGGAAGCCGGGGATCAGTCCGACATATGTCCCAAGTCAATCAAAACGTACGGTTCGAGCCTGACGAGCATCCATCCCTACTCATGACGGTAGGGGCCGGCGTACAGGGCGCGATGATTATCGTTGGCGCCATCGTCCTGGGTGTCGTCATCGTGATGCGCGTTGGGGAGCAGTCAGAGTCCTATATCTCCTGGGCGGTTTTCGCAGCGCTGTTGGTCAGCGGATCCACGACAATCCTGCAGGCAGTCCGCTTATGGCGCTTCGGGTCCGGTCACATTCTCATCATGGGAACATCCGGGGCATTCCTGGCCGCATGCGTTGCCGCGCTTGTAAATGGCGGGCCGGCACTGATGGCCACGCTGATTGTGGCATCGTCCATCATGCAATTCCTGATCGGCATGAACCTGTCCCTGACGAGGCGGATTTTCACCCCTGTCGTGACCGGCACGGTCATCATGCTCATCGCTGCGACGGTGATGCCCATCGCTTTCAGCCTGCTGCACGCCGTTGAACCCGAGCAGCCCGTCGAGGGGGCGATGGCGGCCGCCGGCGTGACGCTGGCGATCACCGTCGGGCTCGTTCTCAAAGCGCCGCCCTCACTGCGGCTCTGGTCGCCTGTCATAGGAATCGCGGCAGGAACGGCAACGGCTGCGGTGTTCGGTCTGTATGACACGAGCATCATCACGGAGGCGGCCTGGATTGGCGCGCCGATCCATGAGTGGCCGGGGTTGTCGCTGAACGTCGGAGCGGAGTTCTGGGCACTGCTGCCCGCGTTCGCCATGGTCACGGCAGTTGGGGCGATAGAAACGTTGGGGGACGGCGTGGCGATTCAAAAAGTATCACGCAGAAACCCTCCCGCGCCGGATTTCCGTGTGGCGCAGGGCGCAATCAACGCGGACGGCGTGGGGAATCTTCTCTCCGGACTCGCCGGCACGGTGCCGAACACGACGTATTCCAGCAGCGTCGCGATGGTGGAAATCACAGGCGTGGGGGCGCGGCGCGTCGGCGTAGTGATCGGCATTGCATTCATCCTGTTTGCGTTTTTCCCAAAGGCTTCCGCAATCCTGGTGGCGATACCGTTGCCGGTGGCGGGCGCATACATGACCGTGCTCATCGGCCTGCTGTTCATACAGGGCATGAAGATTGTCATCAATGATGGGGTGGACCATCGGAAGGCCGCCATTATCGGACTGTCATTCTGGGCGGGCGTGGGTTTTACGAACGGGCAGATCTTCGGTGAAGCGCTGGGAGACGGATTCATGAGTCTCCTGCTTGAGAACGGCATGACGGGCGGGGCCATCGTGGCGCTCATCATGGTCATGTTCCTTGAATTGACCTCACAACGACGAAAGAAACTTCGCCTGGACAGCGGAACGGCAGGATTCTCACAGTTACGGGACTTCCTGGAAGGATTTGCACGCGATTCCAAGTGGTCGGACGATTCTATACGCCGCTTGACCCTGGTGGGTGAGGAAGCGCTTTCCGGACTGCTTGGAGAAAACGGGGCACAGCCTGACGAAGACCGGAGAACGGTGGTGTCCATCAGACGCACGGGCACGTCAGCCGAGCTGGAATTCGTGTCCGGGCCCGCAGAGGGCAATCTCGAGGACCGGCTCGCGCTCCTCGGAGAATCACCAGAGATCACGGACGAGAATGAACTGTCCTATCACCTCTTGCGCCACTACGCCGCATCCGTCCGCCACAGCAAGTACTACGGGCTCGATATCGTGACGGTTCACGTGGAGCACCGGGCCGACTGATCGAGCAGGAGCGGGCCTCGCTCAGGAGGCGCTATTCCTGCCATTGAGCAGGTTCTCCACTGCGGCGACGAGGGCAGAGATATCTTCGAGGCTCACTCTAACGTCTCTTTCGCTGAACTCGCCTTCGTAGAAGTTCTCATGCAGAGCGCCCGCGATGCCGAATTGCCGACGAAGGTCATCGTCATCCGTTTCCGCGACGAGCCGACTGACCACGCCGTATAGACGGGCGTGGCGGTCATGTTCCAGTCCGCGTACGACTGCATATGCCTTGAGCATCTGAACCGTCGCCCCCCAGCCTTTTTCGGAGGCCTGGCGCAGATCATCCTGGGAAAGCTCCTCAAATGCCTGATTGAGGAAGACCCTTCCCTGTTCGGCGTACTTCTTACTGCCGTTGTCAGTCGTCATAGCGTCCAGTATAAGCGTGAGAATCAGGCACGCGGCAGAAGCAGGGAGACCTGCTGGGTGGCGGGCTGGTTGGTAGGAGTGACGGAGAGCCGCTCATGGGGTGTCAGGGAGCGGATGCCCAGTTCCCGGAGGAACGGCTCCAGGGACGGGACGTTGACGGTCTCAACCGGCGGCGGTGCAGCTTCCTCAGCGTCACCCTCCCCGTCCTCAGTATCGTCCTGCGTTGGCGGGACCGGGGCGGCTTCTGCAATCGAACGCTCAACTTCCCCTTGCCAGAGCATGGGAATGATGATCCTGGGGCCGAGTTGCGTGGCGACCTGCGCCGCAAGGTTGGGGGCAAGGGTCTCCTCACCGCCCACCGGCAACAGGACAACGTCAGCCTCGCCGAGTTCCGCGACTTCTGCAGTGGTGAGCACGCGGCTCAGATGGCCGAGATGGCAGATGTCGACACCATCGATGGAGACGGCATAGGCCATGCCGCCGGGATTGGATGCGTCGTCCGCTGAGGCCCTGCTGGTTCGGATGGCGCGAATCAGGATGCCGGATACTTCGTATTCGCCCGGGTGGCTGATCACGCGGGCATCACCCACATCGGCGGCGGGCTCTGCGCCGTAGCCGCTCATGAGGATGGCGCGCGCATTGGCGCGGCGGTCGGGGGACGTCGTCGGATCGACGAAGAGAGACGCGTCCCTGCCGCGCAACTGAAAACCTGATCCGCCGAGATAGGATATATCCACCTGTCACCGATTCCCGCGCTACGACCTTTCAGGCAACAGCGCTCTGATGCCCGTATCACTCTAGCAACGACGCCGATTAGGGGTCAACGAGGATGCAGGTTCAAGATTCGCCTTGACATGGGTAGCGTGCGTGAGTAGTCTGAACGAGAATTAGCAGTCAGGGGTTGAGACTGCTAAAGGGGCATGAAGCGCCTGACGACCATGAAAAGTACAGGCAACTGCCCCTGCCTGCCTACAGGCGGGACAAGAAATCGTGGGGGACGAAGAAGGGAATGACGCAGTCATTGGCCGCGCGGCAGTCGGAGTTGCTCCGGCTGCTGGTGGAGCAGTACATCGCGACGGCGGCGCCGGTGAGTTCAGGCGGGCTGGTTGAGCAACATGACCTCGGCATGAGTTCGGCAACGGTCAGGAACACGTTTGCTGAACTTGAGTCAGGGGGCTATGTGCAGCGGACCCACTCTTCCGCGGGAGCAACGCCCACGGGAAGGGCCTATCGGTACTACGTCGAGGTTCTCCTGGAGTCATCCGAGGTCCCGACCAACAGGCAGGAGACGATCCGGCACCAGTTCCACCAGGTCGAGTCAGAGGACGTTTTCCTGTGGGCGCGCCTTGCGGCGGCGACGCTGGCACGACTTTCAGAGGCGCTCGCTATCGTGACGCCGCTGCCGGGCCGAACGGAGCATGGAATGGACGAACCCGTGGTCTATGGGATTAGCCAGGTCGTCAATCAGCCGGAACTCATAGACCGCATCGACATGGTGCGTGAGTTGCTGGACGCCGTTGAGAGCGGTCGGCTTGCTCCCGCACTCCACACGGACGACCTCCCGGCCAGCGGGCTGCGGGTCGTCATCGGCAGTGAGCATGATGAGCCGTTCCTGCATCCGTACGCGGCAATCATGTCGACCTACGGCCCCACCGAATTGAGCGGCGAGCGCGGGGCCGTTGTCGCCCTGGGGCCGACCCGGATGGACTATGCGGCGGCTATTCCGGCTGTTCGGTACCTGGGCGAGTTGTTGTCGAACATGGCGGAAACGCTCGATACGGTCTATCAGAACAGGGAGTACGTTTAGGGCATGGTTGACGAGAGGAAAGACGACGCTTCGGGAGTCGCCGAGACTGATGCGGAGGACGGCGTCGACGAGCAGTCCGTTCTCGAATCGCTCCAGGCGCAGCTCGATGAGGCAGTAGCGGAGAAGGACAGGTATCACCGGGCGTATTCAGACGCGGTCGATTTCTCGCGCCGCGCCGGAGAGCGGCACTCGGCGGAACTCCAGTACGCGGCTGCGCCGGTGCTGATGCAGCTGCTTTCGAGCGTGGACGACCTGGAGCGGGCCTTCGGCTCCATCCCGGACTCCTTGCTGCGGATGACGTGGGTGGAGGGCATCCTGCTCATCTACCGGAAGCTGCAGGGAGCGCTGGAATCAAGCGGGGTTACTGAGATCGAGACGGCAGGCGCGGCCTTTGATCCGAATCTGCATGAGGCGATCTCACGCGTGCCCGGACCTGAGGGCCGCATCGTGGAGGTGCTCCAAAAGGGGTACATGCTGCATGATCGCGTGCTGAGGCCGGCGCTTGTGCAGGTGGGAGACGGTTCGGCCTCCCGCGAAAGCAACGACGACTCTGATACCGGCGACACGACAACCGACGAGTAACAGCGAACAAGACAGAAACCACATAAGGAGACACGCAAAGAATGGCACGGGCAATCGGAATCGACTTGGGAACGACGAACAGCGTTGTCGCGGTCATGGAGGGCGGCGAGGGAGCGGTGATCCCGACGCCGGAGGGCAATCGGCTGACACCGTCGGTCGTCGCCCTGAACAAGACCGGCGAACGACTGGTGGGGCTTGTTGCAAAGCGGCAGGCAGTGACGAACCCGGATCAGACGATATTCAGCGTCAAGCGGTTCATCGGCCGCAAGCACAATGAGTCGGACGTGCAGCAGGACACCAAGTTGGTGCCCTACCCCGTGGCGGCCGCGCCGAACGGGGACGTGCGGGTCACCATGGGGGACAACCAATACAGCCCGCAGGAAATCTCAGCGATGATCCTGCAGAAGCTCAAGGCGGACGCGGAAACGTACCTGGGGGAGACCGTCACGGACGCCGTCATCACCGTTCCGGCGTATTTCAACGACAGCCAGCGGCAGGCGACCAAGGACGCGGGCACCATCGCGGGTCTCAACGTCCTGCGCATCATCAACGAGCCGACGGCGTCCTCGCTGGCGTATGGGCTGGACAAGAAGGGCGAGGAGATCATCGCCGTCTTCGACCTCGGCGGCGGGACATTCGATATATCAATCCTCGAGATTGGCGAGGGAACATTCCACGTGCGCTCGACGGCGGGCGACACACACCTGGGCGGAGACGATTTCGATAACGCCGTGGTCGACTGGATGATCGATGAGTTCCGCAAGCAGGAGGGCATCGACCTGCGGTCGGATCGGAGCGCCATGCAGCGTCTCCGTGAGGCGGCGGAACGCGGCAAGCTGGAGTTGTCCACCGTCACGCAGACAGAGTTGAATCTGCCGTTCATCACGGCGGACGCGTCCGGCCCGAAGCACCTTGCCCTGACCCTGACGCGCGCGCAGCTGGAGTCCCTGACCGCGGCGCTGGTTGAGCGGACAGCCGGACCGTGCCGCCAGGCGCTGGAGGACGCCGGTCTGTCTGCGGGGCAGGTGAATGAGGTGATCCTGGTTGGCGGCCAGACACGGATGCCGGCGATCCAGGAGAAGGTCAAGCAGATCTTCCAGAAGGACCCCAATCGTTCCGTGAATCCGGATGAGGCCGTTGCCGTCGGCGCGGCGATCCAGGCCGGCGTGCTGACGGGCGACGTGCAGGACCTGCTGCTGTTGGACGTGACCCCGCTTTCACTGGGCATCGAGACGCTGGGCGGAGTGGCAACGCCAATCATCCCGCGCAACACGACAATTCCGACGTCCAAGAGCCAGACCTTCTCGACTGCGGCGGACGGACAGACCAGCGTGGAGATTCACGTTCTGCAGGGCGAGCGCAGCATGGCCAGCGATGACAAGTCGCTTGGTCGGTTCATGCTGGACGGGATCCCGCCCGCGCCGCGCGGGATGCCCCAGATCGAGGTGACGTTTGACATCGACGCGAACGGCATCCTGAACGTGAACGCCAAGGATCAGGCGACGAATCGCGAGCAGAAGATTGTGATCCAGGCCGGGAGCGGCCTCTCCAGCGAAGAGATCGAGCAGATGACCAAGGACGCGGAGGCGCACGCGGCGGAGGATGCCCAGCGCCGCGAGGAAGTGGAGATCCGCAACACCGCGGACTCCGCAGCCTATGCCGCGGAACGGCTGTTGGAGGAGCACAAGGAACGCATCACCGACGATGTCCGCGATCGCGTGCAGGCCAAGGTGACGGAGGTGCGGCAGGCGCTTGAGCAGAACGCGCCTGCCGAGCAGCTGCGTACCCTGACAGAGGAGTTGAGCAGGCTCGTGCAGGAAATCGGCCAGTCCATGTACGCGCAGCAGGGCGCGGACGCCAGCGGCGCGAACGGCGCGAGCGACGGGGCATCAGCCGACGACTCAGAGACGGTCGAAGGCGAGTTCCGTGAAGTGTAGTCGGGAAGACCGGTTCCAACGTGACTTCTGATCTGCGTGTCGACCATCCCGCTTTGGGGACGTTCCTTGGGCAACTGGGGGGCGTCGCTGTGAGCGTGGCCGACCCCGTGGACCTGATCCGGAGGACGCTCGACCCTTTCCGCCACCTGCTGATGGAGAATTTTCTGCCGGATGAATACCGGGACACTCCCTCGAATGAGGTCAGTCGTTGGATCATCTTCCGTTCGGCAGACCGCTCGTTGAGCCTGCTGGTTTCCGTGATTCCGCCCAGGCACAAGACTCCCATCCACGACCACGGAGCGCGCTGGGGACTGGCGGGCATCTACCAGGGCACGGCGCGGGAAGTGTCCTACGCGCCGGACCCGGAAAAGGCGGACGACGGCTCCGTGATCAAGCGCACAACACGGCGGCGGCTCAAGCCGGGCGATGTCACGGCAATCCTGCCCCCTGAGATGGATATCCACTCAACGGAAGTTACGTCATCGATGCCGGCGGTGGTTCTGATGCTGTTGGCGTCCGGGCCGGACGACCCACAGCGGTACGTCTACGACACGCGCCGCCACACGCGGTCACTCGCCAACGATCATTACGAGGATCATTACTAGGGGGCTTCGCGGGTTTCCGCCCGCGATTCGATTTCACCTTCCACAAGGGCATCGGCGCGTGGCGCCGCGGGGGCAAAAGCAGGCAGGGCCGGCCGCGGGCGCCGTATCAACAGAATGATGGGAGCAGCGAGAAGCGCGAGGGTCGCGAATGCCATGAAGAGCGGCCGGTAGGTTCCGAGACTCTCGAATACGACGCTGGCAATCAGGGGGGAGAACGCAAAGCCTGCCTCGCTGGTCATGGAGAGCATTCCCTGCAGCGCGCCAAAGGAATTGCGGCCAAACAGGTAGCCCTGCAAGGCCATACGGGAGACTACCGTCCCGCCGAATCCGACGCCCCACATGATCAGGAACAAGTACACGGTCCACTCTCGCGTTGCATCGATCTGGGAAAGCATGAGGACCGCAGCGGCCTGCAATACGAACGCAAGGGCGGTCACCCGCTTCGTGTCCCACAGATCTGCCAGGAATCCGAAGGAAAGCCTACCCAGAAGGGTGCCCAGCGGGAGAAGCGGCAGGAAGAATGCCGCCGACTCGCGTGAGAAACCAACGCTGCCAAGGTATGGAACCCAGTGCACCTCAAGTGCCGCGATGGTAAGGAAAGTGAAGGCCGAGCCAAATGCCATGAGCCAGAATGCCTGCGTTCGCAGGGCTTGTCTTGCCGTTGTGTTCATCTCCCCATCGGGAGAGAACTCCACGGCGGCGGATGCTTCGAGCGGGGGGCGCTCAGCGCCGTCCGGATAGAGACCGATGTCCTCGGGCCGATGCCGAAAGATAAAGACGGCAATCGGCATGAGGAGCAGGAAGATGATACCGACGATGAGGAAAGAGTTACGCCATCCCACACCATCGAATTGAAAACCACCCCAGCTTGCGCCATCGATGAGCACATAGAGCAGCGGGGCAATGATCCCGGCGAGGGCAAAGCCCATGGAGAAGATACCCAGGGCGCGCCCTCGCTGCCTGACAAACCAGTTGGCGACGGTTGGGCCGACGGAGAGAAACATGCCCACGGAACCGATGTTGGCGAGGGAGAACCAGAGGTAGAACATCGGCAGGCTGTCGACGGAATGGAGCATGATCAGGCCAGTCCCGACGACACTCATGCCGACGGCAATGAGCGGCCTGGGGCCGATCCTGTCAAAGAGCGAGCCGACGAACGGGGCAAGGGCGGCAATCACCAGGCCAATGATGGGATAGGTGGCGGTGACTTGCGTCTTTGACCAGCTCATCTCTTCGGTCATGGGATCGAAGACAAGAGTAAAGCCGTAAAAGAGAACACCGCCCTGGAAGATGTTCAGGAAGACGGCGGTGATGACGATCCACCAGCCGTAGAAGACCTTCGGCTTCTTGCGGGCGATGTTGCTGCGGAGGGGTGGCGCGCCGTTGGGCAAGGACATCCGTTTATGTTACGCCCCTCGGTTAGCGGGAATGATGAGGTGGGGACGGGACGGAGCTGCGCGCCGTACTGGATTCCCGCTTTCGCGGGAATGACGAGCGGGCGGTTATCGTGGGAGCGGGGCGGGGGTTTCCGGCTCGCTGTCAGCAGGCTGGGTTGTTGTGTATCCGGTGGCGAATTGCGGTGTGGGGCGGCGGATGAGCATCGTCAATGGGGCGGCCAAGAGGGCCAGCAGCGCGAATCCCAGGAACAGCGGGCGATATGTCCCCAGTTCCTCAAACACGATGCTCGCGATGAGCGGCGACAACGCAAAGCCCGCCTCGGTGGTCATTGACAGCATGCCCGCCAGAGCGCCGAAGGAGTTGCGGCCAAAGAGATAGCCCTGGAGCGCCATCCGCGCGACGATCGTCCCTCCGAATCCGAACCCCCACAGCACGAGGAAAACGAAGAGCGTCCACTCGCGCGCGGCGTCGACCTGGGAGAGCATGAGCACGGCTGCCGCCTGCACGCAGAACGCGAGCGCCGTCATGCGCTTCTTGTCATACAGGTCAGCGAGGAACCCGAACGTGATTCGACCCAGCATTGTTCCAAGCGGCAGGAGGGGCAGGAAGAATGCCGCGGCCTCACGCTCGATGCCGATGCTGCCCATGTAGGGCACCCAATGCACGGTCAAGGTGGCAATCGTCAGGAATGTCAGGCCTGAACAGATCGCCATCAGCCAGAAGGCCTGGGTACGCAGCGCCTGCATGGCCGTCGTGGTCATCTCGGCGTCGTCTGACATCTCCGCGCCCGGGCTGACCTCCAACGGCGGATAATCAGCGCCATCCGGGTACAGGCCCATGTTCTCGGGCCGGTGTCGGAAGATGAGAAGAGTGAACGGTATCAGGCAGAGGAACATGACGCCGAGAACGAAGAAGGCGTCCCGCCACCCCAGGCCGTCAAATTCAAATCCGAGGACAATTCCGCCGTCGATCAGCCAGTACAGCGGCGGGGCAAGGAGCCCGGCCAGCGCGAATCCCAGCGAATACGTCCCGAGCGCGCGGCCTCGAGCGCGCACGAACCAGTTGGCCACCGTGGGCCCGACTGCAAGCCAGATTCCCATGGAGCCGAGGTTCAGCAGTGAGAACCACAGGTAGAACATGGGAAGGCTCTGGACGTAGTGGAGCATGATCATAGTTACGGCGACGATGGCCATGCCGCCGCCGATCAACGGGCGTGGGCCGATGCGGTCGAATAATCCGCCCAGGAACGGCGAAAACACACCGATGAGAATGCCCATAATGGGATACGCGATGGTCAACTCGGTCTTGGTCCATCCCATTTCGTCCGTCACGGGATCCAGGACGAGAGTGAAACCGTAGAAGAGGATGCCGCCCTGCAGGATGTTGAGGATGACGGCGGCGATGACGATCCACCAGCCATAGAAGATCCGCGGCTTCTTGCGTGTTATGTAACCGGCGGGCGGCCGGACGGCGTTGGGGGTTGTCATTCATCAATGGTACGCCTGCCGCTATGCTCCTCGTCTCCCCCATCGAGGGGGAGGGGATTTTCTGGATTCCCGCTTTCGCGGGAATGACGGTAGTTTTGCCGAATGATGGAGTGGGGGTGACTATCGTGGGGACGACATTGGGGCGGGCTCCTCGTCGGACGCTTCTTCGGTGTCCTCCCTGCGGCTTATCGGGCCGAATCCTCTTGCGGCCAGCCCGGGGCGTCGAATCAGGAGGGTGAGCGGGACGGACATGAAGCAGAGGAAGGCAAAGGCGAGGAAAGCGGGGCGATAGGTGCCCAGGCCCTCAAAGGCGATGCTGGCAAGGAAGGGGGCGAGGGCGAAACCGGCCTCGCTGGTCATGGAGAGCGCTCCTTGCAGCGCGCCGAAGGAGTTGCGTCCAAAGAGGAAGCCCTGCAATGCCATCCGCGTCACAACCGTGCCGCCAAAGCCGAAACCCCAGAAGACGAGAAAGACGAAGACAGTCCATCCACGAGAGTCGTCTACCCATGCGAGCGTGAAGACGGCGCAGGCCTGAACACCGAAGGCGAGGGCGGTCACGCGCCTCTTATCCATCCAGTCCGCGAGGAATCCGAAGGTGAGCCTGCCCATGACCGTGCTCAGTGGCAGCAGGGTCAGGTACAACGCCGCCGTTTCTCGTGAGAATCCTGCGCTGCCAAGATACGGCACCCAGTGAACCTGCAGGGTGGCAATCGTCAGGAAGCCAAACATCGATGCGACTGCAAGCAGCCAGAACGCCCATGTCCTGAGCGCCTGCCACGCGGTGGCGTTGATCTCAACGTCTTCGGAAATGGCGGCGCCGGATGACATGGCGGCCTCCGGCGGCGGCTCGTCCGCGCCGTCCGGATACAGGCCCATGTCCTCGGGGCGATGCCGGATGATGAGCACCGCGATGGGCATCATGATGAGGAACACGACGCCGGCGACAAGGAAGGCATCTCGCCAGCCGACGCCGGCAAAGACGAGCCATCCGTAGTCGACGCCATCAACGAGCCACAGGAACGGCGGAGCCATGAAACCTGCGAACGCGAATCCGAGGGAGTAGATGCCCAAAGCGCGGCCACGCATTCGCACGAACCAGTTGGCAACTGCCGGGCCAACAGCCATCCACATGCCGACGGAACTGGCGTTTGCCAGGGAGAACCACACGTAGAACGTAATCAAACTCTCGATGGAGTGAAGCATGATGAGGCTGATGCCGAGGCCGGACAGGCCGAAGAAGAGGAGCCACCTCGGGCCAACCTTGTCAAACGCCCAGCCGGCGAATGGGGCGAGGATTCCTATACCCAAACCCATGAAGAGGTAGGAGGCAGTGACCTGCGTCTTGGTCCAGTTCATCTCTTCGGTGATCGGATCAATGACGAGCGTGAAGCCGTAGAAGAGGATTCCGCCGAAAACGATGTTCAAGAGAACGGCGGCGATGACGATCCACCAGCCGTAGAAGATGCGCGGCTTCTTTCGAATGATGCTGCTTTGCGGGGATGCTCCGTTCAGAAGAGACATTTAACTATGGTACGCCTGCGGCTATGTTCCTCGTCTCCCCCGTTCGCCCTTCGACAGGCTCAGGGTGAACGGGTTGGCGAGCGCAATTGAGGCTTTAGATTCCTCGACTCCGCTGCGCTGCGCTCGGAATGACAGGCAGTGGGCGCAAATGCTATAGGCTTTACAGGAATGCAACAACGCAGCGGATTTCGTGTGCCCTTGCCAACGTCGATCTTCTACGGATGGTGGATCGTCGTCGCTGCGTTTATGGTCGCTTTCATCTACAGCGGCTTCTTCTTCTATGATTTCACGCTCTTCGTGACGCCCATACGCGAGGACATCCCGGACGTGGGGGCGGCCATCGAGCCGGCGTTCATCGTGGCGACGGTTATTGGCACGATCCTGTCGCCGATCCTTGGGGGGGTGTTCGACCGGTGGGGGCCGAAACCGGTTGTGGGCGGCGGGATGGTCCTGGGCGCGACGGGTTTCGCGATCATGGGCGTGATGACGGAGCCGTGGCACCTGTACATCGGTCTGACACTGGCCGGGCTGGGGCCGATCGTCTTCTTTGCGGGCGGGGTGTCCGCCACCGTCAACTGGTTCAACCGGATGCGGGGCCGGGCGGTGGGCATCGCGGTTGTCGGGCTTGGGGCAGGCGGCATCCTGACGCGTCCGTCTCTCTACGTGATGGAGGCGATCGGCTGGCGTGACTCGTTCCTGCTGATGGCAGCTATCGTCATCGTCATCCTCTTGCCGATGGCGTTCGTGCTGCGGCGCACGCCGGAGGACTACGGGATGCGCCCGGACGGGGACCCGCCGGACAGCGCGGACGCAAGCGGGGTTGTCGACGCGCCGGTTCTGTACGGGCTGACGTTCGCGCAGATAATGCGGACGCCGACGTTCTGGCTGCTGTCCATGCTGATGTTCCTCTCGTTCTGGCCGATCGGCTCTCTGCAGATCCATCAAGCCCCGTTCATGGAGGACGCCGGTTATTCCCGTGTGGCCGCGGCAGACGCGGTGGGGGCGATGGCGCTGATCACGATTGTGGGACGGGTTGGGGGCGGTTGGCTGGCCGACACGATGGACCCGAGGCGGGCGATGGTGCTGGCGACATTCCTGCAGGCCGTCGGCATTGCGGCGTTCGCCCTGAGCAGGCCGGAGGCGAACTGGTATCTCATCCTTTTCTTCGTCGCTTTTTCTCCCGGGTTCGGCGCGATTGTCGTGTTGCAGGCTGCGCTCGTGGCGACGTATTTCGGGCGGCGGGCGTTCGGGGCGGCGCAGGGTTTCCTGTGGACGGTGACGGGAGCGGCGGTGTCAGTTGCGCCATACGTGGCGACGCTGACCGATCAGTACATGGGCGGGATGCAGAACGGCTTCCTGATGTTCGCCGCGTTCAGCTTCCTCGCAATGATCCTCGTGTTCATCGTCCTGCCGAGGCCGGGGATTGTTCGGGCTCGGGTTCGGTGACGCCATTGGGTGGGCCTCCACGGCCGGATGGCGGGCCGCCCCAGCCGCCGGCGCCCTGCACGGTCTCTGTCCCACGTGTGCGCAGCTGGGGGAAGAATATGAGCAGGGTGATGGAGAAGAAGAACGCGCCAAGGCCCGTCAGCGTGACGGCAAGCGGAGCGCCGTAGATTTCCGCAATGACGCCGGTGATGAGCAGGGCGAACGGCTGAAATCCGAACACGATCAGCCGCACGCTCATGACGCGCCCGCGCAGGTGGTCAGGCGTCAAAACCTGCACCAGTGAGAAATTCCCGGTCATGACAAGCTGGAAGAACCAGCCTGCTATCGCCGCGAAGAATAGCGCGATGATGAACGCTCCCGATGTTGGGCCTGACAGATCCAGTCCGAGGAATTCCGCAAAGGCCGTCGCCTGCGAGAATGCGGCGATCATCAACCCAACGCCAATCGCGCCGATGGACAGCCACATCTTGAGTTGATTGACGGAACTGAACGTGGCAATGATGAGCGAGCCGATTGTTCCGCCGACGCCGCCCGCCATTCCCAGGTAGCCAAGACCCGCCGGCCCCGCCTCCAACACCTCTTCGGCAAAGACCGGCAGCAGCGCCTGATAGGGCATCCCAAAGAACGTGGCGATCATGCCAAGCAGGATGAGCCCAAGCAGGATGCGGCTGTGTCGTATATGCCGCAGCCCTTCCATGATGTTCTCGACCACGCCGCCCTGGGGCTGTCCTTGCCCCCAGGCCGGCGCCGCGGACAGCCGGATCAGCATGAAAAGCGGCACGGACACGCCCACAAGCGCGGCTCCCGCAAAGAACGCCAACGACGGATCAACGTCCAGCAGGAATCCGGCGGTGACCGGCCCAATCAGCGCGCCGCCGCTGAACATGATGGATGACAGCGCCGTGGCGTTTGCGATGTGCTGCGGCGGCACCAGGCTCGGCACCATGGAGAACCGCGCGGGCGACGAGAGCGCGAACATCGTGCCATGCAAGAGTGAAAGCACAAGCAGATGCCACTCGTTGATGAGGCCGGTCAGGACAAGCAGGGCCAGCGTGATATGGGTAAGGAAGTTGGAGACATCGCTGGCGATCAGGATGTGCTTGCGGTTGAACCGATCGGCAATGACGCCGCCAAAGACGGAGAGAGGGAGCGCGGGAAGGAGCGACGCTGCGCTGATTATCGTCACCCATAGTTCAGAGTCTGTGAGATCGAATGTCAGCCATCCCCGCGCGATGATGAGCATGAAGAACGAGGTGATGGAGAGGATGGAGCCAATCCAGTAATACCTGTAGCTCCGTGAGCCGAATGCGCGGAACGGGCCGCCGGCTGCGGGAGGACCGCCGCCCGGCCTCTGCCCTGCCTGAGATGCCATGAGAGAGTGTCCTGTTGCCTAACGAGATAGCCGAGGTGTTTTGTGAGTCGGTACCAAGAACACAAGTATACGCCTATTTCCGGCGTTGACCCGCCGACCGGACGGGTCTATGACTGGCCGACGGTGTGGAGCAGGTGCATCAGGTCGGACGGCAGTTCCTTGGTCGTTGAGAGCACGTCCTCAAGCGGGGTAAAGACGGGGGTGCTGCCCGCCTCGCTCACCATGTGGTGATAAAGACCATCATTGAGGCACTCGATGGCGGCGGCGCCCAGCACAGTGCCCAGGATCCTGTCCGCCGCCGTCGGCACGCCGCCCCGCTGCACGTGGCCAAGCACCGTCACGCGGTAGTCCACCTGCAGGCGGCCATTGAGCCGGTGCTGCACCTGGTCCGCGACTGAGAACGCGCCGCCTGCCTCTTCCCCCTCCGCCACGACGACGAGCAGGCTGCGTTTACCACCGCGATGGGCCGCAACGAGGCGGCGGCACAGCACGTCGATATCTTCATGCTCTTCGGGGATGACGATGGCGTCCGCGCCGCCGGAGAGGCCGGCATAGAGGGCTATCAGGCCGCGTGTGCGGCCCATGACCTCGACGAAGAAGATGCGGCCGCTCGATTCTGCGGTGTCCCGGATGCGATCCATCGCTTCGACAGCGGCGTTGACTGCGGTGTCAAAGCCGATGCACATGTCCGCGCCGGGGATGTCGTTGTCGATGGTGGCCGGGATGGCGACGATCTTGCAGTTCTGTTCTTCATGGAGCCTAAGACCGGCTCGCAGCGTCCCCCCGCCCCCGATCACGACGAGCCCGTCGAGTCCGGACGCTGCCATCTGTTCTGCGGCGCGGGAACGCCCATCTTCGGTCTCGATGTCCGGCGCGCGCGCTGTGCCCAGAATCGTGCCGCCGCGCTGGAGGATGTGGGCGACGGACTTGGGGCCGAGACGCTGGAAATCACCGCGCATCAGGCCGTCAAAGCCGTTGCGAACGCCAAGGCTTCGGATACCCACAGAGGCGGCGGCACGGACGACGGCGCGAATCGCCGCGTTCATGCCGGACGCGTCTCCCCCGCTGGTGAGAATGCCGATCTGTCGCATCGCGTTTGTTCGTCCCATTGTAGACGGGGGGTCAAGGGGAATGGGCGGAGGGGTTAGTCGCGGGCGAGGGCCCAGCCGCGGAGCTCGAACATGGCGGTGCGGGCGACGCGGAGTTTGAAGTCGAGACGCTGGGCCGGGTAGCGCCCCTCCCGCATCTTGTGGCCGCTTGCGTCAGAGATGCCGATGTAGGCGAGCCCGACAGGTTTCCCCTCAAGCTCGCCCGGACCCGCAACGCCCGTGATGCCCACGCCCACGTCCGCGCCTGAACGCTCGCGGGCGGCGTCTGCCATGGCGATGGCGCACTCACCGGAGACCGCGCCGTGCTTTTCGATAATCTCGGCGGGGACACCCATGGCCATCTTCATCTCGTTGGTGTAGGTCACGTATGAGGCGCGGAAATACGCGGACGCGCCGGGGGCATCCGTGAGGATGTTGGCGAGGTTGCCGCCGGTGCAGGATTCCATGGTCGCGACTGACAGGCCGCGCTCCGTGTAGACGCGCCGGATAACCCCCTCAAGGGTATCGTCGTCCTGTCCCCACAGGTGGGCGGCGAGGCGGTCCCGCACTTCGTCCTCAACGGGGGTGATGAGCTGCGACGCATCCAGTTCGGTTGACGCGCGCGCCGTGAGGCGGATGTGGATGCCGTCCGACTTTGCGTAGACGCCGATTGTCGGGTTCAGGCCGTGGAGCAGCTCGCCGAGCCGCTCATCAACGCTCGCCTCGCTGAGGCCGAACGTCTTGATGGTGCGGGAGTGGATGACGGCGTCGCTGCCCATGAGTTGGAGCCGCAGGCGCGGCAGGGCTTGCTCCTCCCACATGCCGTACATCTCACGCGGGACACCCGGCATGACGATGATGATCTTGTTGTCCCGCTGCACCCACCACCCGGGCGCGGTGCCGCGCGGGTTGGGGATGGCCTCGGCGGAGGGAATGAGCATGGTCTGCTTGAGATTGCGCTCCGCCATCGCGATGCCACGCCGATCAAAGAACGCGCGCAGCTCCTTTTCGAGCGCGGGGTCGGGATACAGCTCCTCGCCCATGAACTTGGCGATGGCTTCGCGGGTGACGTCGTCCTCCGTAGGCCCAAGGCCGCCCGTGGCAACGACGACGTCCGACCGGCTCCACGCTTCTTCAAAGACCCGGGCGAGCCGGTCAAGGTTGTCGCCGACAGTCGTCACGCGGTAATTTCCGACGCCGATGCCCGGGAGTTGGGACGCGAGGTAATTCGCGTTGGTGTCTATCAGCGCGCCAAGCAGGATCTCCGTGCCGATGGAGATGATCTCTCCACGCAGCACTTCAACATCATTCGTGCTCATCGGCGCGATGCCCTCCTGCGACTCGTTCGGCCCTGTTCCTATACTCTAAGGTACGTTACCGGTTTTGCATGGTTCGCCCTTCGACAGGCTCAGGGCGAACGGGACACTGGATTCCCGCTTTCGCGGGAATGACGGTAGGGGGCGAACGGAGAGATGGAGGGGATGAGGAACGATGGTAGGGCCACCCGATAGTCTCCATGTCCGCATGATGCGGTCCGCCCTGGGTGATTCGCTGCTGTACGACGAGTTGGCGCGCGACCCGGGGGCGATCCGGCAGGCCCTGTTCGTCGTCGTCCTGGTATCGATACTGCACGGCGTGGCGGCGGCGCTGGGAACGCTCTACTCCGAGGGGAATCTGTCGGCGTTAAACGTGTTCATCTCCTCTTTCATCTTCACGGGTCTGGGGTGGACGCTTTCAGCCCTGTTCTCGTACATGATCGTATCGGTGATTGCGGGTACGTCCGCGGCCGGTTTCCTGGGCGGAACGTTCCTGCAGTTCCTGCGGAGCGTGGGCTTCACGGCGTCGCCCGCCCTGCTCATGATGCTCGTACTGGTACCGGTGATCGGCGACGCCGCAGCGATTGCCGCGACCATCTGGATTGCGACGGCCATGATGATCGCAACGCGTGAGTCGCTCTCGTGCAGCATGCCTCTCGCCGCAGCGGCGGTGATCGTCGGGACAATCATCGGCCGGGCGATAACCCTTCTGACCATCGTTATCGTCTTCGCGCCTGCGACCTAGACCGGTGACCCTTCCGGCATGAGCGTGAACAGTGAGGGCGCGAGCCCCGATGACTTTCCTGCGCCGCGCAGGTGGGGCCGTGTTGCGGACGTGATCGAAGGCGGCGTGATCTACATGGAGGACGCGGAGCGGCTGGTGCTGGCGGGCGTCACGCTGCCGAGCGATCCTGACCGGCACGCGCAGGCGCACGCATACCTGTCCGAGCTGGTGGCGGATACAATAGTGTTTTACGAGGCCACGGAATCGGACAGTCTCGGCAGGCTGAAAGCAGAGGTTTGGGTGGGCGATGTCAACGTCAACGATGCGCTCCGCGCCCGCGGCTACGTCGACTGAGGGCGGCGTAACCCGCGCCATGTCACGGCAGATGGGCGCCGCATGGAGACGCGCGCACCGATTCGTTTCCACGGTCCTGTTCGGCGCAGAGGCGGTCAATGCCCTGGACTCCCGTGACGTTGACTCCTACTTCCGCACGACGGAGGGTTGACCGGACGATATCGGCCTCGCAGTTCGCGATATCTACCAAACCGCCGGCCACGGCGGCGTAATGCGGCACTAGAGACGGCGGGTTTCCCGTATACTCTTAAGCGAGCGGGCGGTTCGGCTGCCCGCGGTTTCTTTGTCGGTCGGGGCGTAGCGCAGTTTGGCAGCGCGCCGCGTTCGGGACGCGGAGGTCCCCGGTTCAAATCCGGGCGCCCCGATTTGTTTTCAACTTGACGCCCTGCTTTGGCGGCATGCAACAGACTTCTGGATTCCCGCTTTCGCGGGAATGACGGAGGGGTGTTAGCTTGCGCGGCGGGAGAAGGCGTCTTCCTTGTCCAGCTTGGCGTAGGTCTTTTCGCCCTTCTTGGTCGGCTTGTACCGGCGCATGAAGCCCCGCTCCTGGCCCTCGACCTCCTCGATAAGGTCGGCCTCGATGAGCGCGCGGACGATCATCTCACCCATGTAGCCGCCCGCGGGGAGGTGGTGGCCGCCCATCGGCTCGCCCGTTTCCTTGAACGTGCGGCAGATGTCACGCAGGGCCTGCGCGGCCTCGATCATCATGCTCTCCATGACGCGGGTGACGACGGGCGTCCCGCGCACGGTCCCGGTGAAATCATCGAATGCCGCCAATTCTTCTCCCCGCTGTTGTGAGATTCTTCGCTGTGCTCAGAATGACATAGACAGGGGCGGAATGTCATTTGAGCGGGTGGGTGTGGGCGGCCTATTCGTTGTTGTCGTCGTTGGGGGCCACCAGGTTTGAGAACGGGCGCAGCAGGCTTGTGAACTCCATCGGGAAGATGAACTTGGTCGACGGCGAGCCGCCCACGTCCTTGAGCGTGTCCAGGTACTGCAGGCTGAGCGTGTTGGGATCGATGCCGCGAGCGACGCCTGAGATACGGTCGAGGGCCGTCGCAAAGCCGTCCGCGCGGAGAATCGCCGCCTGCTGGTCGCCCTCAGCGGACAGGATCTCGGCCTGTCTCTCGCCCTCAGCCCTCAGGATAGCGGCCTGTTTCTCACCCTCGGCGACTGTGATGGCGGCTTGACGTGTGCCTTCGGCCTCGGTCACTGCTGCTCGACGAATCCTCTCTGCGGACATCTGCCGGTTCATGGCCTCCTGAATATCGCGGTTGGGCTCCACCTCACGAATCTCAACCTGGGTGACCTTGATGCCCCAGCGTTCCGTGATTTCGTCCAGCTTGGCGCGCAGGGATTCGTTGATGCGTTCACGCTGTGAGAGAACATCGTCCAGGTTCATCTCACCGATAACCGCCCTCAGGTTGGTTGTGGCGATGCCGATGACGGCGCTCCGATAGTCGACCACCTCAATCACGGACCTCTCAGCGTCGTTCTCCTGCACGCGCATGTAGACCAGGAAATCGATGTCTATCGGCGCGTTGTCAAAGGTAATGTTTGTCTGGCGCGGTATGTCGATTACATCCTCGCGCAGGTCTATCTTGCGCGTTGATTGGAACGGCCAGACCAGCAGGTTCAGCCCGGGGCTCCTCATGCCGGAGTATTTGCCGAGAGTGAAGACGGCCATGCGCTCGTGCTGCTTCACTATGGATATGTACGGGATCATCTTCCCTTCTCCTTTCAACCGTTCGCTGAACGGCTCACTCGTCTCTCCTGACTGTCACAATCAAACCCTCCACCGCAATAACGACGATTCGTGCGCCCTCTTCGATCGGCTCGCCGGTGGCGGACTCGGCAGTCCAGATCTCCCCCGCAAGGCGAACGGTGCCCTGCGGATCGATCGGATTGACGACCCTGCCTGACTTCCCCAGGGGAGCCTTTGCAGGCGAGATGTAATCGGGCCGCCTGTATTGAGTCAGCGCCCAGAAGGTCAACACGAGGCCGGTGAACATGCCGGCGCTGACAACACCGAGCATCCAGTAACTGACGCGGAAACTTGGCGAGTCAATCGCCGGGGCCTCAAAACTACCGAATAACAGGAAGCCGCCGATGAGGAAGCTGAGCGCGCCGCCGATCCCGAAGACGCTGATCCCCGGCGCCTGCATCTCCATGTAGAAGAGGGCCATTGCGGCCACAATGAGGCCGAATCCGACCCAGTTGACGGGCAGGTTGCCGAAAGCGACGAATGCCAGCGCGAGGGCGATGAGTCCGACGATGCCGGGCCCAAGGAAGCCGGGGCTGATGAGTTCAATGATGATTCCCAGCCCGCCAATCGTCAGCAGCAGGAAGGCGATGTTGGGGTTGGAGATGATCTCCAGGAAGGTCTCAAGGGCAGTCTTTTCAATGTCCTGTACGGCAACGCCCGCGGTTTCCAGAACGGATTCAGCCCCGGCGATGGTGACAGTGCGTCCGTCCAGACTCGCCAGGAGTTCATCAACGTCATCGGCAAGAAAGTCGATGATTCCCTCATCGAGCGCCTCCGCTGCCGTGTATGAGCGAGCTTCAAGGACGGTCGCCTCCAACGCCTCCGGGTTGCGTCCCGTTCGCTCGCCGATGCTCCTGAGGAATGCGGCGGCGTCCTGCTTCGCCTTGGATTCCAGCGTGTCAGGCAGGTCCTCGCCGCCTCCGCCGACCGGCGACGCCGCGCCGATGTTGGTCGCAGAGGACATGGCCGCAACGTGCCCCGCCGCCGTGATGAACGTTCCGGCCGAGGCGGCCTGCGCGCCGCTTGGGGCGACGTACACGACCACCGGCACGCGACTGGCGAATATCTCCTCAACGATGTCGCGGGTGGAGTCAAGCAGTCCGCCGGGAGTATCGAGTCGGATGATCACGATCTCGGCGTTGTCCGCCTCCGCCCTGCCGAGGGCGCGGGAGACGTAGCGAACGGTTACGGGTTCAATCACGCCGTCAACCTCAACAAGAGCGGCGTGTCCGCCTGAGCGTTCCTCCTGGAACGGAACGGCGGATATGGCGAAACCGCCCAGCCCGACGATGATCAGGAGGGCGGCGATGAGGTGTCTAGCCGTTCTCACAAGGCTTCTCCGGCGGCGTCAGTGAAGGCATCCGCTGTATTATATGCGCCTACGGACTTCGCCCTTGCAGGCCGGCGCGTACATGTCCACGCCACGCGAAACAGATACCGAACAGCAACTACGCGAGCAGACGCACAGCGCCGTCACGTCTCCGCTTGGCTCGCTAGCCGTTCCGAACTTCCGCAACTACTGGTTCAGCGCCGTCTCATTCGTGATGGGTTGGCAGATCCTCCGCGTCCTCATCGCGTGGGAGGGGTATGAGCTAACAGACTCGGAACTGTTCCTCGGGTACCTGGGCGGCGTGATGGGGATTGCGACCATCAGCGTGAACCTGATTGGCGGAGTGGCGGCGGACCGCGTGAGCAGGCTGGCTCTGCTGATCACGACGCAGGTGTGCGCCACCATTACGGTGACTGTTCTGATGATGCTGACGTTCGGGGAGATACTCGCGCCGTGGCATTTGCTCGCAGCGTCCGCAGCAATCGGCATCATCCAGGGGATCGACCAGCCAACCCGGACGGCGGTGGTGCCTGCGCTGATTCCGGACAGGCGTCTCCTGATGAACGCACTGGCGTTCAGCTCTTCCATATGGCAGGGGACACGCGTGTTCGGACCGGGGCTGGGCGGGTTTCTGATCGAACGCATCGGTTCCGCAGCAACGTTTGGGACGGTGACGGTAGGCTATGGTCTGGGGACGCTGCTTCTCTTCTTTGTTCGGATTCCTCGTGTCGACCGCGTGCCCGGCAACGTCTTCAAGGAGTTGTTCGAGGGAATTGGTTTCATCGCCCGGCGCAACCTCTTCGCGAGTCTGATTTTGCTGACGTTCGTGGACAGTTTTTTTGGCGTTGCGTATTTCCAGTTGATGCCGGTATTCGCGCGGGACATCCTGGGGGGCGGCGTGACGGAGATGGGTTGGCTGTTGTCGGCATCGGCGGCCGGCGGGCTCATCGGCACGGGGATGGCGGCCTTTTGGGTGAAGGGTCGATGGCCGCTAATCATCCTGCTGGGCTGCGCCGGGATGTTTGGCGTGATGGTCATCATCTTCGCGTTCAGCGAGCTGCTGTGGCTGTCGTTGGCGGCGCTGTTTTTGTCCGGCACGTTCAACTCGCTCTCACAGATCACCAACCTGACGCTGCTGCAGAGCGCGGTGCCGGAGGAACTGCGAGGCCGCGTGATGGGCGTGTTCAGCATGACGTACAGCCTGATCCCGCTGGGCGGCCTGCAGGTGGGCGCGCTGGCGGAGTGGCTGGGCGCGCCGATGGCGGTGGGGATCGGCGGGGGCGTCGCCGTCATGTTCGCAATCGCCCTCGCGCTGCGAACGAGTTTCTGGCGTGACGTGCGAGCGGCGGCCCGGACGGCGGGGGGGTAACTGCGTTACGGTTCAGATTCGCAGTTCGGAATCTCACAACCGTGGGCGGCGGCGGGGGGGCCGGTTCACGCGCTACAATAGAGCCACCATGTATTCGATTGATCTTTCGGGGAAGAATGCGGTTGTGCTGGGGGTGGCGAATCACCGCAGCATCGCGTGGCATATCGCGCAGGCGCTGCACAGCGCGGGCGCGAATCTCTATCTGACCTACCAGAATGAGCGGCTCGGCGACGGCATCCGCAAGCTGACGGGCGAGATGAACAACGTCACGCTCATCGAGTGCGATGTGTCCGAGGACGAGAATGTCGAGTCGGCTTTCGGGCAGATCGCGGCGGACGGGGCGTCCGTCGACCTCCTGATCCACAGCATCGCATTTGCGAATCGGGATGATCTGGGCGGCGACTTCTCCGAGACCGGACGCGACGGCTTTCGCATCGCGCTGGAGGTGAGCGCGTATTCACTCATCCCCGTCGCGCGGTACGCCGCGCCGCTGATGTCGGAGGGCGGCACCATCGTGACGTTGACGTTCCAGGCGTCTGACCGCGTCTTCCCGGGCTACAACATCATGGGCACGGCGAAAGCGGCGCTGGAGAATGAGGTGCGGCAGCTGGCGTATGAGCTGGGGCCGCGCGGCATCCGCGTGAACGCGCTCTCGCCTGGCCCGCTGGATACCCTGTCCTCTCGCGCCATCCACGGCTACGTGGACATGAAGCGCATCCAGGCGGAACGGTCACCCCTGCAGCGCAACATCACGCACGATGAGGTGGCCAAGGCGGCCCTGTTCCTGCTCAGCGATCTTTCAAGCGGCATCACCGGCCACGTGCTGCCCATCGACGGCGGCTACCAGATCGCCGGGGTGTAGTTTAGGGGGGCCAATCTACTTGCCTTCCCAAGAGCAATGTCCTCCCGGCGTAGATTCTGCCAAAGCTCCTATTGCGACGTACTCAAATGGGTAGGTGTGAACTGACATGAAGCATGACTATGAGGTAATGCGCGATGTTCTGCTCAAAGTAGAGGGCTTGGAATCTGATTACTATTACCTAAGCGACAATGAGCAGGAGGCGTATGAGATCCGTCTTTTGCTTGATCGCAGGTGTGTCGAAGGAGAGCCTTATTATTCTCTCGCTGGCAACGCAATGGCGCGTCGCCTTACTTGGCAGGGAGTCGAACTCTTGGATGCAATCCGTGACGACTCTATCTGGCAAAGAGTGCGCGACAAGATTGACTCTTCAGGGTTATCTCATGTTGTGAGTTTAGCCTTGCCTGAGGTAATCAAGAGAATCGCCCCCTAAATGACATGGGTAAATAAGTAGAAGTCCCGATTTAGGCGTCAATTCCACTATGAGTTCAGAAGCATCTGATCGGCGTCGATTTCAGACCGTTCGCGGCACGAACGATACCCTGCCTGACGACCAGCCGTACTGGGACTGGGTGCGCACGACGGCGCAGAGCGTTGCGCATCGATTCGGCTTCAAGCGGATCGACACGCCCGTGTTCGAGGAGACGGCGCTGTTCGTCCGCACGGTCGGCGAGGGCACGGACATCGTCGAGAAGGAGATGTACACGTTCACGGACCGCAGCGACGACATGCTCACGCTGCGGCCCGAGGGCACCGCGCCCGTCTGCCGCGCCTACATCCAGCACGGGATGCACACGCTGCCGCAACCGGTGCGCGCCTTCTACATCACACCGATCTTTCGCTATGAGCGGCCGCAGTCCGGTCGGCTGCGCCAGCATCACCAGTTCGGTGTGGAGGCCATCGGCGATCCGAGCCCGGAGATCGACGCAGAGGTCATCCACGTACTGTGGAGCCTTTTCGAGGAGTTGGGGCTGAGGAACCTGACGCTCCACGTGAACTCCATCGGCGACGGCGACTGCTGCAGGTCGCAGTTCCTTACGTCACTCCGGGACTACTATTCAACACGCCTGGATGACACCTGCGAGGACTGTCACACACGGTATGAGAAGAATGCCTTGCGGTTGTTGGACTGCAAGGAGGAGCGATGCCAGCCGGTGATGGCGGGCGCGCCGACGCCGGCGGAGGGGCTGTGCGACGATTGCGCGGAGCATTTTCGGCGGCTGTGCGACATCCTGGACCTGTGGGGGATTCCGTACGAGATCACGCCGCGGCTGGTGCGCGGGCTCGACTACTACACGCGCACCGTGTTTGAGGTGCATCCCGCCGTTGAAGGCTCACAGACGGCGCTCGGCGCGGGCGGGCGATACGACGGTCTCATCGAGCAGCTCGGAGGCGCGCCGACACCGGGCGTCGGTTTCGGCTCGGGCATCGAGCGCATCATCATGAACCTGCGGGAGGCCGGTCTGACACCGCCGGAGTCGATGTCGTCCCGGACGGACCTGTACATCGTCTATCTCGGCGAGACGGCCCACAGCCACGCGCTGCGGCTGGCGGCTGAGTTGCGGCAAAACGGTCTCAGCGTTTCTCTCCCGACGGGCAGCCGGAGCCTGCGGGCGCAGCTGCGATCTGCAAGCGCTGCAAATGCGCGCTACGCCCTGATCATCGGCGACGACGAGGTCGCCAGGGGCACTGCGGCGCTACGCAACCTGGACACGAGCGAGCAGAGCGATGTCTCACTGGACGCGGAGGCGGTCGGGACTGTTATAGCGTCCTGATTGGCGGCGATGTCGTGTGACATCGCCGGGTCCCGTGCCGCCCCACTGTTTCCCAAAAAGAAAGAAGCCCCGCGGTGTGGTGCGGAGCTTCTCCCGGGGAGGAGGTGTGTGGTGGTGGTATTTCGTTTTTGGTCCCCCCGCCCTTGTCAGGGCTGATGGGGGAGGTTTTTGGGTCTGACCCCCTTATGCCGCTGCCAGCAGGTTTGCGTTCAGCGCGACGATCTTGTCAACGCCGGCCCTGGCTTCGATCGCGACCTTGCCGGTCTTGACCGGGCGGATGGCCTCACTTGCTACGGGGCTGATGGTCTGGATGGTCTGTGTCATGGGGATCCTCCCGCTTTCTCTGTTTTCTCTGTCGTCGTTATTTCTCATGTATCCATACTGCCGTTCCTACAGGATTGCATCAAGGGATATTCCAAGATAGTTAGTATCTGTTTTAGTGATGTTACAATGGGGTGGGTGAGGGTGAGAAGGAGGAAGGGGGCGACATGGATGTTCGCGAGCTACGCAGCTTCACCGTCGCGGCCCGCGTGCGCAGCATTTCCCGGGCGGCGGAGTTACTGGACATCGGCCAGCCGACGGTGTCCACGCATATCAAGAAGCTGGAACAGGAGCTGGGAACGCAACTGTTTGATCGTATCCGGCGGCCGATACGGCTGACGCTGGCGGGCGAAAAACTGCTTGAACTCGCCGGTCCTCTGGTCGAGGGCATTGAAGGGCTCGCCTCGAACACGCAGCAGGCGCAGACGGAGGGACCCGTGACCGTCGCGGCCACCGCCAACCTCATGTCCCACTTCCTGCTGCGCGCCGTCGAGGCCTTTCGCGATGAGAACCCACGCGTTCACCTGCGGCTGCGATCACGCCTGCGCTCCGAGGTGATCGAAATGGTATCGCAGGGCGAGGTGGACTTTGGCATCGTGCCCGGGCTGGATCCCGACCCGGCGCTGGAGTTCCGGAGCCTGTTTCCCTATCAACGGCTGCTGATCACACCCCTCGACCATCCGGTGCTCCAGGACTTGCCGCTGACGTCTTTCGAGCAGATCGCCAAATATCCATTGATCACGATGGGGCCGGGAACCTACACCCGCTCCGCAGTCGAGTCCGAGTTCCGCCGCAAGGGTCTGGATTTCGACATCATCATGGAGGCCGATTCCCTGGACCTGATCAAGCGCTACGTGAAGGATGGATACGGCATTGCGATTATCCCACGCGTCGTGGCGGAACCGGGCGACGAGAAGACGCTCGGAATCGTTCACCTGGGACACATGATGCCGGTGGATCAGGCCGGGCTGATCACGCTGCAGGGACGAGCGATCTCCGCGCCGGCCGAGGCGCTCATGGAGAAGGTACGGGCCGCCGCCGAGGGGATATAACGTTCGGCAGCCGCTGCGGTGAGGCGGGAGCGACAGTTGGCGATTCTTGAGCGTGACGGTTAAACTGTGATGACGTTCACTCGGTGGCGCGTTCGTCTAGTGGCCAAGGACACCGCCCTCTCAAGGCGGAGATCACGGGTTCGAATCCCGTACGCGCTACCATGCGTTATTTTATTCTTGCTCGCTCAGTAGGCAGCTTCTCTCGCAGAATCGCATGGGAATAATGGCTGGAAGAAACAGAGGCGGTTGTCGGCGATAGCTTGAGGATGCGTGGGGGTAAACGGTGACCGGTAATGATAATCTCGATCCCAGAACACTGAGCTTCTCTCAAGCCAATGGGTATGAAGAGTTGCCGCAGCCCTTGGCGCTTGGAGAAATAAGTGACGACGCCCGTAGAAAGCTCTGGGACCTGCTCTGGACGTGGGCTTGGCCTAGGGGAAAGTTGAGTATCGTTGATAGGGTATCCGCACCATGGGATTCTGTGTTGTTGGCGGCTCATCAGGACTTCTTCAAGAGGCCTGCTGACGAATTCAAAACAGATGCAATCCCGTTATTGAATCTGTATAAGTCCGCAATACTTTTGAGTCTCCCGCTGGAAGGGCTCTTTGATTTGTGGCAGCTAATAATGCGGCACCCTAGTTGCCCATCTCCCTTTATCGTCGACACTTCGAAGATTTTTGAAGAATGCCAATTGGCCTACATTGTCGATACAAATGGCATTTCGACCATTCTGCCTGCCGCAACCACACAAGAAGGCGAGGCCTTAATTGGCGCCCTGGGAAATCTAAACGAAGGTGGGTACTCGGGCGCAGAGGTGCACCTGCGAGAAGCAGGTATTCAGATTAGCGCTGGGGACTGGGCTGAGTCGGTTCGGGAGAGCATTCACGCGGTGGAATCCGTCGCGCGTGTACTCGATCCCAGAGATGCCAGCACCCTGGATAGAGCTCTGAAGTCCTTGGAGAAGCAGATCCGGATACACCCTGCTCTCAAGGATGCCTTCAGCAAACTATATGGCTATACGTCTGACGAAGAGGGCATCCGGCACGCACTGCTACAAGACGACTCGTCGCCCGTCGGGCGCGATGAAGCTGTATTCATGCTTGGGGCTTGCGCTTCTTTCGTCACCTATCTTCTGAGCAAGCAGCGTACGGGGACGACTAATGACTGAAACCAGCTCACTGGACATAATGGAGTTGATTGCTCAGGTGCCGTGTTGAGAGGCGCCATTATCCCCAGACCATCTAGATGATCTTGCCGGCCTGTGAGCAGGCAGTCTCACAGTGCGGGGAGGAGAGTCCTCTACAAGGGCTTGCGCGCGAGGAAGCAGTACAGGGGTGTGAAGATTCCGGTGCGGCCGCCTGCGACGTAGGCTTTGGCAGTACGATCCAGCAGTTCAATGACGTCCGCGGAGCCCTTTGGGAATACACCCACCCTCTCCGTCAACCTGGATAGCCCCACGAGGAACTTACGACCCAATGGAATTCTCTGCACGGCGTTCCCCAACGTCCCCTGTCCGCTCTCCATGGGCTGATACCACGGCGTGGTCGGGCCCTCCTCTGCGACAGCGCGATCCCGCCCCTCGATAACTTCAAATCCCGCCGTTTCGAGGTCGCGGTTCACCTCGCCCATCGTAGCGATATCCCTGAGCGCGATGCCGCGCATGAGGTCCTGCTTGATGGCCTGATGTCGATTGTCGTTGGGGTCGAAAGTGTCCGTCAGGCACATTTCCTGACCCCACAAAAGGGCTCCGGGTTTCAGGACACGGTAGATCTCCGCGAACGCGCCCGCCTTGTCCGGCGCATGGCACGTCGATTCGATGGCGTAGCCACGGTCCAACGTGTTGTCCGCAATCGCATTCATGTCCATGAAGCTGCATGCGAGGAAGTCAACCATATGGTCAATCCCCGCCTCGGTGTTCAACGCTTTCGCCCTGTCCAACTGGATGTCATTGTTGTTGACCCCGACGACGCGAACACCGGACTCCCGGACGACGCGGCGCATCGGGCCGCCGATCCCGCAGCCGACATCGATCACCGTCATGCCTTCATGCAAGTCCAGCTTGTCGATCATCAACTGCTGATGTCGGACCTGGGACTCCTCCAGGCTCTCCCGGGGTGACAGCGGCGCAAAGTGGAGGGATTCGCTCCACCCGAACACCATGAACTGGGTGCAAAGATCGTAGTATTCCTTGACTGTTCCGGCGTGGTCGTAGCCGGTCGCGCTGTCATCGTCCGCGGGCGCTCGATCCAGCCACCCGTCGAAATCACTGACGCGACGGTGGATATCCGACCCACTGTGCGTCGTCTTCAACTCCCTGGAGAGTTGGCGGAGTTGCGAGAAAATTTGTGGAGTGGGAAACATCTGTGTATCTATGAAAGAAGACTGCGGCTGCGGGGCGAGCATTCCCCGTCTGCTGTGATTCTACTCTAGGCGTAGGGAGGTAAGCTATCCCGGACGGGGCCGGAGTCGCAACCCTGACATCCGGGAACCCCTGCGCTGCCTTGACCGTTCCGCCTTACGTGATTAGGGTTTTGGTAAGGAGCTAAGCGATGTTAATCAAAGTCACATCCAAGCGGCAGGTTACGTTCCCGGCGAAGGTGCTGGACGAGTTGGGCGTGAAGCCCGGCGATCAGATCGAGCTGCAGGAGGGGCCGGACGGCTACCTGCTCAAGCCGCGTCGCATCGACTACTCGAAGCTGGGAACGCTGAAGGACAAGATCAAGCCCGGCACGCCGCCGTTCGACATCCGGAAGTTTAGAGACGATAGGGAGAGTGGACTTGGCCCGGGCACTGAGCTACGGGATTGATACGTCGGTCCTTGTGCGGCTGGTCGTGCGAGAACCCCAACGGGATTACGAACGCTGTATAAGTCGCTTGCGTGAGCTTGTTGAAGTAGAAAGGCGCGACGTATTTGCTTCGAACCAGGTTATCGGTGAAGCGCATGTCACTCTCACTCATCACTACAACGTAACTGACCGGGAGGCTCGTGCTGGACTCATCAACGCCCTCACAAGCGGTCTGGTGACCCCATTGAGCGGCCGTGCGATGTTAGACATCCTCGGAGCCTCCGGCGGCCCTGGCCTCTTTGACAGGTTGATCACGGACGACTACACACGTTCCGGGCTTGAGACCCTGACCCTCGACCGGAGGATGGCGACGTTGCCTGGTGCGGGCCTCATCTAAGGTTCAGGGCCTGCCTGAGGTTGTCCAGGTAGCGCGCATAGGCCTGCCGACCAGTGTCCGTCGCCTCGATCCACGTGCGGGGCTTGGCATCGATGAACTCCTTGGACATCGCGATGAAGCCCGCATCCTCCAGCTTGCGCAGGTGCGCCGTCAGGTTGCCGCCCGTCAGGCCCAGCTCCTTCTGGACGTAGCCGTACGCGACCCGATCATCCGCCCCCTGCGCGGCCAGCAGCGTCATGATCCGCAGCCGCGTCGGCTGGTGGATCGTCTCGTCAAGATCGAGAACGTCGTTCGTCGTCACGGAACGTCGCTTCGGCGGATGATCGCCCAGCCCGCGGCGGCCGTTAGGGCCGTGAGGGCCGCCGAGATCAACAGCGCGTTGTCACCCGCGGTGAGGTACGGAACGAAGTACGCCGCAAGAAACGCGACGCCCAGGACGGCGATGATCGGCCGGTGCATGATGCCGAACAGGATGAAGCCGAGCATCGCGATGCCGATGGACACCCCGGCGATGACTCCTGTGTCGCCCTCTTCCCACAGCCCGAGCGCGGCGGGCATCACAAACGCCGCAATGCCGATGGTGAGCCAGAACAGGAACGTGCGGATGCCGGCGGACCGCGCCGCCTCTCCCGCGCCGGTTTTCCGGCCGGCCCGATCCCCGATCAAGGCGCTGGCCACCATGCCTACCGCGACCAGCCCAAACCACAGCGGCGCCCGAATCCATGGCCTGTCGGCTGCCACGTCTTCAAGGAATGTCGTGAACGAATACTCCGCGAAATAGCCCAGCGAGATGAGTGCCCCCCACACGAGCAGAATCGTCGCCGTGCCCGCCACGTACATAGAGCTGCGGAGTTGCTCCATCGTGGCGTGGATGTCCTCCCAACCCTGTTGCGGGGACATCTCTTGCCCCTCTCCTGCTGCCGATTGCATCACGTCCTCCCCTCCACCCTCATTCGAGTGAATCTTGCCCTCTCATTCCCTTTATAGTTTGTAATGCAAACTAGTTTACATCACTTCAAACAGGTGTCAAGTCAGGGTTTGGCGGCGCTACGCGCCGCACTGGATTCCCGCTTTCGCGGGAATGACGAGTGGAGGGCGGGGCTAGCGGTTGCCCATTACCTCTTCGTGCGGGGGGACTTCCTCTCCGACGACGTACAAGAAGTAGTAGGCGCCCGTGTCGCCCAGGAACTTGAAGTTCTTCCGCAGGTCTTTCACGAGGTCGAAGTAGCCGCCCTTCGAGCGCAGGTAGCCCTGGAAAGATCCGTGTTCCTTCTCGAGATCGAGCATTCGCTCGGCGTTGCTCTTGATGGCCTCGATTTTTCTGCGATTGCGGATGATCCGGGTGTCCGCGGCGAGCGCGTCAACATCATCCGGTGTTAGATCGGCGACGCGCTCCGCGTCAAAGTCGTGGAACGCCTCCCGCGTGCCGGCCCACTTGCTCTCGACGACACGCCACGAGATACCGGATTGGAAGACGGCCTTGCTCATGACGTCAAGGTAGTCGTTGACGCTCTGCGGGGTGATCTGTTCCGGCGCTTGCATTTCAGGCATAGGTTCAGTCTCCTCCTGTCATTGCTGCTGCATCAGCAGCATCCGGGTTCAGCAGTCGCGCGCCCAAAAGAACCATCCAGAAGACCCAGGGGAAATAGCAGGCGCGGCCGATGGCGACCATCGTCTCGTCAGCCTGCGTGTGCCCAATGATGAGCGCGACAATGGAGACGACTGAGACCGCGGTGATCACCAAGGCGATAATCCTGTGTACTCCGGGCTGCTCCTCCATCGCCACACCTGCGGTAAAGGCAATCAAACCGAACGAGACTGCCAGGCTGGAGATGAGGGTGACGCCGGCATCGATCGAAGACAACGACAGGGCTACGCTAACGTCCGATTCCGAGCCAAGGTCCGTATTCGCCATGACGTGCGCGAGTCCCTGCACCATGATCCACCCGACACCGCCGATGATGAGGCTCGCGATGCCGAGTCGCGCCAGGCCGTCAAACAGGTCGTTCTTGTCGATCACCCTGTGGAGCCCGGCGAATCCATAGAGGGTCAACACGAGGCCGAACGGCACCACCAGCGCCACGACGTGAGCGAGCGTGCTGTTCTCCGCGAACGCGGTCACCTTGCCAAGGTGATCGGTCGCCTCCTTGGAGTCGATGAGCACGCCTCCCGGCTCCAGCAGGAAGAACCCAAGGGCCAGGATGGGGCCAATCATCAGCGCCACGGCTTCCACCTGGCTGATTCTGTACTTTCTCATGGCTCACGCACCTCCTCTCAGGGACTGCACCACGATGATAGCGTAGGGTGTGCATGTCACGGACAACTTGAGGCATGCTCTGTTTCATGGGTAGCGGCGGTTTGGCCAAGGTGATCATGGTGCAGGGGACATCCTCCCACGCGGGGAAGTCCGTGCTGACGGCGGCGCTGTGCCGCATCTTCGCGCAGGAGGGGTATTCCGTCGCGCCATTCAAGGCGCAGAATATGTCGCTGAACTCGTACGCGACGCCGAACGGAGGCGAGATCGGCCGCTCACAGGCTGTGCAGGCAGCGGCAGCGATGGTCGAGCCGCGCGTCGAGATGAATCCCGTGCTGCTCAAACCGGAGGCCGACAGCCGCTCACAGGTCGTCGTGCTGGGTCGCCCTGAAATGACGCTGTCCGCTCGCTCGTATTACGACCGCAAGGCTGCGCTGTGGGACACCGTGACATCGTCGTTGGATACCTTGCGGCAGGAATACGACATCGTCGTGATGGAGGGGGCGGGCAGCCCGGCGGAGATCAACCTGCGGCAATACGACATCGTCAATATGAGCATCGCTCTCTATGTGAACGCGCCGGTGCTGCTGGTTGCCGACATTGAGCGGGGAGGCGTATTCGCGCAGTTGGTTGGCACCATGGCCCTGCTTGCGCCGGAGGAAAGGAATCTGGTCAAGGCGCACGTCGTCAATAAGTTCCGCGGGGATATGTCCCTGTTCGACCCCGGGCGCGAGCAGCTGCGCGAGCTGACGGGCGTACCGGTGGCAGGCGTCCTGCCGTATTTCTTTGACATCCACGTCCCGGAGGAGGACACCCTGGGGCTGCCTGAGTCGGAGGGCGCGTCCGGCGATGCGGCACTAGACATCGCCGTGATTCGCCTGCCCCACCTGGCCAATTTCGACGATTTCGATCCGCTGCGCCAGGAGCGTGGCGTCCGTCTGCGCTTTGTGGAGCGGGACGAGCAGTTCGGCGCGCCGGACCTCATCATCATCCCCGGCAGCAAGACGACAATGGCAGACCTCGATTGGCTCAGGGAGCAGGGGCTGGCCAACCGCATCATTACGGCTCGGCAGGAGGGCACGCCCGTCATCGGCGTTTGCGCAGGCTACCAGATGCTCGGCATGGAGCTGCTTGACCCGGACGGCGTCGAATCGCCCCGTCCATCCGCAAGCGGCCTCGGCCTGCTTCCCGTCACAACCACGTTCCTCGGGGACAAGGCGACTCACCAGGTGGCGGGGCGCGTCGCTGACGGACGCGGCATCCTGAGCGGCAGCCAGGGCGCGTCATTGACCGCCTATGAGATACACATGGGCGTTACGAGCAGTGAGGGACTCGCAAGCCCCTTCGTGATCAAAACACGCTCCGGGCAGGATGTCTCCCTGCCGGACGGGGCGCTGGATGAGGACGGGTTGACGATGGGCGCCTACCTGCACGGTCTCTTCCACAACAGGCAGCTCCGGCACGCGATGCTCTTGTGGCTTGCCGCGCGCAAGGGTGTTTCCCTGCCCGAGTCCGCCGACGAGATCGACCAGAGCGCCGAGTATGACAAGCTGGCCGCATTCGTCCGGGAACACCTGGATATGGAGTTGCTCGACCGCATCGCAGGCCTCAGCGTCTAAGTACGAGCGGACGCGGTGTGGGGCGACCCTTCGACAGGCTCAGGGTGAACGGGGGCGGGGGTTCCTAATCCCGCGTACTCTAGTGCGGTGAGGGTTTATCTTGGCGTCGGCGTTGGCGTGCTCAGCATGTCGATGGCGGCCATCTTTATACGGTTGGCGGACGCGCCGCCGCTGACGGTGGCGGCGTACCGCATGGGCATCGCCGCGCTCGTCGTCGGGGCGGCATCCCTGTTCGTGCGGAGTCAGTTCAGTACGGTTCGCCGGTCTGACCTGACCCTGCTGGCAGCGTCCGGGCTCTGCCTTGCCGCTCATTTCGCGCTCTGGATCACCTCGCTCTCCCATACGTCCGTCGCGAGTTCGGTCTTATTGGTCACGACCACGCCGGTATTCGTCGCAGTGGCCGGCCATTTCTACCTATCGGACAGGCTGGGATGGCTGACCACGGCTGCCGTCATCGTGAGCATCGCGGGCGGGGTCATCATCGCGGCGGGCGACTGGGCGGAGGGTGAGCGGCGTCTGTACGGTGATGCGCTGGCCCTCGCCGGCGCGGTTGCCGTGGCGGGTTACCTGTTGGTGGGGCGGCGTGTTCGCAGCAGCATCCCGACGCTGCCGTACATCGCGGTTGTGTACGCGGTGGCGGCTGCGGCGCTGATCGTTGGAGCCATCGGGAGCGGCTCGCAGATGACGGGGCTGCCGATGGAATCGTATTTCTGGATGGCCATGGCCGCGCTGGTGCCGCAGGTTATCGGGCATTCACTGATGAATTGGGCGTTGGGGTACTGGCCGGCGGTCAACATCACGCTGGCCGTGCGCGCGGAACCCGTTCTCGCGGCGTTGGTAGCCATCCCCGTCCTGGGAGAGATACCGGCGTGGACCGTGATCCCGGGCGGCGCGCTGCTGATGCTGGGCGTCTATCTTGCGATCCACAGTGAAGCGCGACAGCGGCCTGTGACAAGCTGAACTGTGTGAGGCCCCCATGCCATCTCTTCTTATAGACCTTGCGCTGACGGCGGCGGGGCTTGTTGTGCTTCTCGGCGGGGGATGGCTGCTGGTCAAGGCGGCGGCGCGTCTGTCACTGGCGTTCGGCATCTCGCCGCTGATCGTCGGCGCGACGGTCGTCGCTCTCGGCACGTCATCTCCTGAGTTGTCGGTCAGCATGGCGGCCGCGCTGGAGGGATCCGGCGGGCTGGCGGTCGGTAACATTTTGGGCTCAAATATCACGAACATCTTGCTGGTGCTGGGCATCGCAGCGCTGATACGTCCCATGGACGTGCATCCAAGCCTGCTGCGCTGGGAGATGCCCGCGCTGGCCGTGGCGACGGTCGCTGTCATCGTGGCCGGACTGACCGGAATGATCGGGCATGTCGTCGGCGCGGCCCTGTTTGTCGGGCTGATCGCCTTTGTGGGCCTCTCCCTGCTGCAGCACCGGGAGAGGGAGGTGCCTCACGGAGGTGAAGAGTTCACCAGGGCTTCCGAGCCGCTGTCCAGGGCGGGAATCGCCCGTGAGGTCCTCTTCCTGCTTGCGGGGATCGGGGCGCTTGCTCTCGGTTCCGAGTTGACGGTGAACGGATCGGTTGGCATCGCGGAGCGCGTTGGCCTGAGCGAGGTGGCGATCGGTCTCACCATCATCGCGATTGGAACGAGCCTCCCGGAGATCGTGACGACGGCGGTGGCTGCCTACCACGGCGAGCGTGAGATTGCCGTTGCGAATGTGGTCGGGTCCAACATCTTCAACCTGTTGGGCGTGCTGGGACTGACCTCCGCAGTCTCGACGCTGCCGATAACTAGGGAACTCTACACCTTTGAGATTCCGGTGCTGGCTGCCGCCACGGCGGCGCTTTTCCTCGTCGCATGGACGAACCGGCGCATCGTGCGGGCGGAGGGGATCGCCCTCATCGCCCTGTTCATCATCGTCCTGGGAATCGTGCTGGCGCGCGGCGTGCTCTGACCGGCATTCGGATGTACCATGTGGCCATACCCAGTACGACCGCGACATGGTGAGGCGTCATGACAATTGAGGCCGGCGCGCGTCGATTCCTGTCAGGGGATCGCCCCTGGTTGATAGCGTATGGCGTCGTCCTACTCGCCATTCTGCTGGTTCTCTTCCTGCTCAATACGGCGCTGCTCGTCTTTGGCCTCAGCGCCGTGCTTGCCTACGTGCTGATGCCTGCGGCCCGGCGTATCGAGCGCGGAATACCATGGTGGCACGACCGCCCGGAACGCACACGCTCTGTCGCTGTCGCAGTTATCTTCCTTGCGGCCGTGGCGGCATTTGCAGGGACCCTGATCCTCGTGATCCCGCCGACCATCGAACAGGGACAGGAGTTCGCCGACGAATTCCCTGAGTTGATCAGCGAAGCCCGCGTTACGGTGGAAGGCTGGGTGGAACTGTACGTGGACACCGTTCCGGAGGATACGCGGGCCACGATAGAGCAATTCCTGTCTGACTCCGGAGGCGTTATCGGCAGCGCCGCCGGCGCCTTTGCGCAGCAGAGCCTGGGGGCCGTCACGGGTTCTCTCGGCTTTATCCTGAGCCTGACGACGGCTCCCATCCTGGTGTTCTACCTGATCAAGGATTCCGAGTTGATCCGGGAATCCCTGTACGCTCCTTTCCCCGCTGCCCTCCGCCCCCACTTGCGCAACACGCTCGATATAGCGGATCGCACGCTGGGTGGATATCTGCGAGGCCAACTGACTCTTGGGGTGACTATCGGGGTCATTGTTGCTGTCGGACTGCTGTTGCTGGATATCCCGTTTGCCCTCCTTCTGGGTATTGTTGCCGGCCTGACCGAGCTCATCCCCCTCATCGGGCCCTTTATCGGCGGGGCCGCCGGCGTTCTTGTAACGCTGGCGACGGAACCCGACAAGGTGCTGTGGGTTCTCCTGTTCTACGTGATCATTCAATTGGTGGAGAACACTCTCCTGGCGCCCCGGATACAGGCGAAAACACTGAACATGCACCCGATAGCGGTCATCCTGGTGTTTGTTCTTGGCAGCTACTTCTTCGGTCTGTGGGGAGTGATCCTCGGGCCGCCGCTCGTCGCGATGGGAAGGGACATCATCATCTATTTCCGTCAACAGTGGAACGGCGATAGTCCAACCGTCCTCGAAAGCGAGCCGGAACCGGCTGCGGAGAACCCCGAAGCAGAATGACGGCGACGGTTACCCAACGGGAGCGGACGGGAAGAGGGTTGCTAGTCCTCGTGGTGACCATGGGCGGCCTAGTCGTGATGCTCCCGGTGTCGATCCTATTCCGAGGCATCCCCCTGAAACGTGCATTCCAACGCCGCCAGTATCAGGCCGATGTGTGTGAATGCCTGCGGGAAGTTGCCCAGCGCGAGGCCGCTGCGGGGGTCAATCATCTCCGCGAACAGCCCCAGGTGGTTGGCGTACGTCAGCAGTTCATTGAACATGCGCGTCGCCTCGCCGCGACGGCCAACACGGATCAGCACCTGCACCAGCCAGAAGCTGCACAGCGTGAATGCGCCCTCCGGGCCGAACACGCCGTCGTCCGTCTCATCCGTCCGGTAGCGCTTGACGAACGGGCCGTCACGCAGTTCCATCTCGATTCGTTCGAGCGTTGAGATGAACCGGGGATCGTTGAAGTCGATGAAACCGAGCAGAGGCAGCAGAAGCGTGGCGGCGTCCATCGCGCCGGACTCGTAGTGCTGGACAAATGCTTCCTTGTCCTTGCTCCAGCCCTTCTCCAGCACGTCATCCTTGATGGTCTTCGCCTCCGAGCGCCAGTAGGCGATGTCCGGGTCATCCGGCACGTACATCTCACCCAGCTTGATCGCGCGATCCAGCGCCACCCAACAGAGGGCGTTGGATGTGACGAAATGGAACGGTCCTCCACGAACCTCCCAGATGCCGCTATCCGGGTCGCGCCATTCCTTTGCGGCAAGGTTGGCGAGCGTCTTGACCACGTCCCAGTGCGCTGCCGTCACCTCCTCGCCGTGCATGGCCAGCAGGTGCGCGCTGGCCAGCAGTTCTCCGTAAACATCCTGCTGGATCTGGTCGTACGCGCCGTTGCCGATCCGGACAGGGCCTGAGCCTCTGTAGCCCTCCAGGTTGGGCAGTTCCTCCTCCGTGGAGTCCGTCTCGCCATCGATGCGGTAGAGGATATGGAGGTGCTCTTCCTCATCGTGCCCTCCCCATTCGAGTGAGTCGTCACTCAGGCCGCACGCCTGCGCCAGCCATTCGAAGAACTCGACCGCCTCCTCGGTGTGCCCAAGGCGCATCAGGGCATCCACCGTGAACGCCGCGTCACGCAGCCACGTGAAGCGGTAGTCCCAGTTGCGGTTTCCTCCTATCCATTCCGGTAAGGAGGTGGTGGGTGCTGCGACGATCGCGCCGGTCGGGATATAGACCAGCAGGTGAAGGACGAGATACGAGCGCACGACGACGTCGCGATAGGGCCCATTGTAGTTGACGGTCATCGAGAGGTTGCGCCAGTAGGAGTCCGTGAGCGTCAGCAGTTCATGCGGCATGGAAGAGGCGAGCGCGGACGGAATGGCCTCCTCGTGGCCCTCCAGCACGTGCCGCACAACGAACACGGCCTCTTGTCCCTGCGTAAAGAGAATCTCTGCATGCGCGCCATCGCCGGATTCGCTGATCTCAAGGGGCTGGGTCGTCTCCAGGATCAGCTCATAGTCGCCGTCCTTGATGACCAGCGTGCCGTCTCGCTCCCACAACGTCTCTGACGAGCGGCCATAGTCAGGCTGCGGCTCATAGGTAACCTTCATGGAGATGGCGCCGGACGTGCAGCGCAGCACGCGGATGATGCACCCATGGGCAACCCAGGAGCGGTCCGGGCGGCGGAAGAACGGCATGAAGTCCGTCAGCGTGCAGGCGCCGGTGCGGGTGACGAACTGCGTCTCCAGCACGTTGGAGTCTTTGAGGTAGTGCTGCCCGCCGGTATAGAGTTCCGAGGGTGTGATGGCAAAGCGGCCGCCCTTGTCACTATCGAGGATGGCGGCGAAGACGCTTGCCGAGTCGAAACGGGGGAATGCGCACCAGTCAATCGAGCCGTCGATACCGACCAGGGCGGCGGAGTGGCGGTCTCCGATCAGACCATAATCGCCGATGTTCTTGTAGGCGTTCGAGTTGAGCGTCATGGTAGAACTATACGCGGAAACTTATAGCCGGACGTATTCATTTAGTGGGCAGGCGCGCCCGTCAGCAGCAGCGCCGCCGCTTCATCCACCACGAATTGCGCCGCGCCGCTCACAGGACGAACCAGCGCTGCCGGCGGTTGCTGCGCATCCTCCTGATCCGCGGCAATCACCATGCGCAAGGCGTGGGCCTTCTCTCGCCCAACCACCACAAAGACAACCCGCCGCGCAGCGTTGATCACAGGCAGCGAGAGGGTCACGCGATCACGTGGAGGCCAGGGCGCGACACTGGGAACGACGGGGTGCCGCGTTTCTTGCAGCGCCTGCGTTCCCGGGAACAGGGAGGCGGTATGCCCGTCCTCCCCGAGGCCTAACAAGATGAGATCAAACTGCGGCACTCCTGAGCCGAAATGGTCGCGGAGTTCATTCTCATACGCACGGGACGCTGCCTGTGACCCCGCCTCGCCGTGGATGCGATGCACGTGCTCAGCCGGAATCGGAACCCTGTTCAGCAGGGTTTCGGCGGCCAGCGCATAGTTGCTCATCGCATCGGTCGGCGGCACGCAGCGCTCATCGCCCCACCACACGCTCCACTTGTCCCATGCGATCCGGGAGAGATACGGTTCAGTCGCAAGCGTCTCAAAGAGCTCGCTGGGCGTGTGCCCTCCCGAAAGCGCAATGGAAAAGCGGTCACCTGCCGCCTCTGACGATTCCGCAATGATGTCCGCCGCCGCGCGCGCAACGGCGTCCGCGTCCGGCAGGATGGCAATCTCCAACTCAGTCGTTGATGCGTCCATGCCGCTCACCGACGGACGCCCATGCGCGTCCATCCTGGGACAGGAGCGCGTCGGCAGTCTCCGGCCCCCACGAGCCGGGCTCATACCATTGAACCGGGTGAGAGATGGAGTCTTCCCATGCCTCCAGCAACGGATCAACAATCTTCCACGCCTCTTCGATATGGTCGCTGCGGATGAAGAGAGAGGCATCGCCATCAAGCGCGTCGCTCAACAGTCGTTCGTACGCCTCCGGCAGTTCCTCGGAGCCAAACTCCGTGCCGTAGTGGAAGTCCATGTCCACCGGCCGCACGGCCATGCCCTCGTCCGGCAGCTTGGCGGCGAAACGCAGATGCACACCCTCATCCGGTTGGAGGCGCAGCGTCAGGATATTGGCCAGCGGCCCCCACATGGGATTGGCGGGAAAGATGCGGTGCGGCGGGGCGCGAAACTCGATCGCAATCTCGGATGACTTCCGCGCCATCGCCTTGCCGGAGCGCAGGTAGAACGGCACGCCCTGCCACCGCCAGTTGTCAAGATAGAGGCGCATGGCTGCGTACGTGGGCGTGGCTGAATGCGGATCGACGCCGTGCGCGTCACGGTAGCCGATGTATTGGGCGCGAACGGCATTGCGCGCCGCCTCCGACGCCGTCCATGGCCGGATCGCCCGCAGCGCCTCAACCTTCTTGTTCCGCAGGGAATCCGCCTCCAGCGTGACCGGCGGCTCCATCGTCACCAGCGCGAGCACCTGCAGCAGGTGATTCTGGATCATGTCCCGCACGACGCCGAATTGGTCGTAGTACCCCGCCCGCTCCCCCACGTCCACGGACTCCGCGACGGTGATCTGCACGTTGTCCACATAGTTGCGGTTCCAGATCGGCTCGAAGATCGCGTTGGCGAATCTCAGGACCAGGAGGTTCTGGACGGTCTCCTTGCCCAGGTAGTGATCGATGCGGTAGACCTGCTCTTCCCGAAACACGCGGTGGATGGTCTTATTCAGCGCATTGGCAGTAGCCAGATCGCGGCCAAAAGGCTTCTCAACGACGACCCTCCGCCAGCCGGTCTCAGGAGTCTCCTCCACCAGTCCGCAGGCGCTGAGGCTTGACACCGCAGGTTCAAAGATGGCCGGAGTGATGGACAGGTAAAAGAGGCGGTTCGCGCGCGGCTCGCCGGCTTCAATCTCGTCCAGACGCCGACCCAGCACGCCAACGTCATCAGCGCTGCCGAGATCGCCGCCGAAATAGCTCAACCGTGGAGCGAAGGCCTCCCATTGGTCACGATTGGGCTCGATCCCGCCGATCTCCTGGATGCCGCGCCACATGAACTCCCGGAACTCATCGGTGGACATCATGGCGCGGGAAAAGCCGACGATGGGGACGTTGGGAGCAAGCCTGCCCTTGATCCACAGGTGGTAGAGGGCCGGGAGCAGCTTGCGCTGGGCAAGGTCTCCCGTTGCGCCGGCAATGACGATCGTCGTGATCGGATCGTCGGTGTGGGCCGGATGCTCCGGGGAGGCCGGCGCATACATGGTCATCAGGAATCGGACCTCACCACGGCGTGTCCCCCAAACTCATTGCGCAGGGCCGCCAACATGCGGTCCGCGAACGTGTTGCTCATGCGGGAGCGGAAACGCGTGTAGAGCGCGGTTGTGATGACGTGGGCGGGAACGTCGAGGTCAATTGCCTCCTGGATTGTCCATCGCCCCTCGCCCGAGTCGGAGACGTGCCCCATGATCTCATCGAGGCCGGGGTCTTTCTCCAGGGCTGACACGGCGAGGTCAAGCAGCCAGGAACGGACGACGCTGCCGTGCTGCCAGATCTGACCGACGGCGTGCAGGTCAAGATCAAACTCCTCCTTGGCCTTGAGAATCTCAAAGCCCTCCGCGAACGCCTGCATCATGCCGTATTCGATGCCGTTATGGATCATCTTGACGTAGTGACCGGAACCGGCGGGGCCGACATGACCGACGCCCTGCGTCTCGGACGGGGCCAGGGACTGGAAGATCGGTTCAAGGCGCGCGTATGCGTCCGCATCACCGCCCACCATCAGGCTGTAGCCCTCGGTGAGGCCCCAGATGCCGCCGCTTGTGCCGCAATCGAGCATCGTCACGCCCTTTTCGGCGACGGCGGCGGCGCGGCGTTGGGTTTCGTGGTAATTGGAGTTGCCCCCGTCGATGATGCTGTCCCCGGGGCTGAGCAACTCTACAACGGCGTTGATGGTCTGCTCCGTCGGATCTCCGGCAGGCACCATGATCCAGACGGCGCGTGGAGCGGAGAGCTGTGAGACCAGGTCTTCGAGAGAGGTTGACGCGACCGCGCCGGCATCGGCGGCGGCGCCGACGGCCTCCTGGCTGAAATCAAAGACGACGACGCGGTGTCCCTTCCGGAGGAGTCGCCTGGTCATGTTGCCGCCCATCCGTCCCAGGCCGATCATTCCGAGTTCCATACGTTTTCCCCCTTGTGCCCGCCGCTCTCTCCTGCCCTTATTCTAGTCCCAATCACCAAAGGGTCGGCATGGCGTGGGTACGATGGCTCTATGCGCATCACAACCGAGGAGGTCAGCTTTCAGAGCGGGGCGGAGATGCTCGCCGGCCGCGTCTATTCTCCGCAGAATGCTGCGAACGGCACTCTCCGCCCGGCAGCCGTTCTCGTTCATGGACTCGGCTCAGGACAGAAAGCCATGGGAGGGGCGGCACGGGACCTCGCGCGGCAGGGTGTCGTCGCCCTCACATTTGACCAGCGCGGGCATGGCAAAAGCAGCGGAGAGTACACGGGTGATTCGTCGGAGGACGTGCGGGCAGCCATCCGATTCCTGGCGGAACGGGACGGCGTCGACTCCATGCGCGTCGGCGTCGTGGGCCATAGCTCCGGAGCGCGAGACGCCATCCTTGCCTGCGCCAACTGGGACGGCTATGCGGCGCTTGTGTGCTCATCAACGGCGGGCATCATCCCGCGTGAGGAACCGGGCGCGGCGGAGGGGTTCTACCGGCGGACGCTGGGCAGCAGGAGTCCCGCGAAACCGGGCGAGCCGTCCGACCTGCGCGTCTATCCGCGAGACGGTGCGCTGCCATGGATCGACGGTCTGTTAACGCGAGCAGTCTCGCGTGCGTGGAGCATGCTCCGGGGATACAGGCTGCGTGTGCGCTGGAGTGAGACGCTGCAGACATGGGGAACGGGGCAGGCAGGGGTCGCGATTCTTGACGTCCCGGAGCGCCCCACGCTCTTCATCCACTGCGCCGGAGACACCTCGGTGCCGGTGATGGCGAGCGAGATCCTCTACCAGAAGTTCACCGGCCCCAAGGACCTCATGGTCGTCCCGCGCGGCTGGCACGCCGCGCCCATCGCCCGCGCCTCAATCCGTTCCCTGTGGGTAAACTGGCTTGTGAACGCGCTGAGACCCAACACGGAGACTAATGACAGCCCCGAGTGAGCCCGTCTACTGCCTGCGGCACCGCGATAGGGAGACCGGCCTGCGCTGCGCCCGCTGCAACGACCCGATCTGCCCGGAGTGCATGGTGCAGGCCGCCGTCGGGCACATCTGCCCGTCATGCGTCACGTGGGAGCGGAATCCCGTCGGTCAGGTGGCCAACTCGCGTCTGCTCACGGCCGTTGGCGCGGGGCTGGGGGCGGGCCTTCTCCTTGCCATTGCAATCACCGTCCTTTCGGCGCTTTTCAGCGGCTTTTTCGGCCTGATCATGTGGGCGGTGGCGGGTTTTCTCATCGGGCAGGCAGTCCACGTCGCCGCCAACCGGAGCCGCGCTCCCGTGCTGCGTTACGTGGCGGGCGGGTCCGCCGCCTTCTCCTGGGCGTTGGCAGCCATCTTCATCGGCATCAGCTTTACCGTTTTGTGGCTGGTCTTTGCCGTGATCCAGGTGGCGATAGCCATCACCCTGGCGATTGCACCGTTCCGCTAGCTCGGACGGTCGTCGTCCGATTCCGCGTCCTCCGTATCCGGAGCATCGCCCGAATCGCTCATGGTTTCAGCGCCCTCCGGCTCGGGGTCAGGGTCTCTCCGTCGGCGGAACGGCAGGCCGATTGACGTTCGGCGGCGCAGGAACCAGATCAGGGCGACGACTGCGCCCCACACCGGGCTCAACAGGGCCACCCAGATTCCAAGCACGATGAGCCCTTGGGCAATCGCGCTGAGGGTGCGTGTGGCTGAGCGGGCCGTCTCGGGAATATCCAGGATCCCAACGACCCACTCGGAACTTGGCTCCACGTAGACCAGCACTGTTGTCGATGACGAAAGGTACGCACCGAAGTCGTCGGTCTCCCCCCAAACGCCAAATCGAGCTTCATAGGGCTCATGGCGGTCAATGGTGTATTGGTGCGTGGCGCTGATCTCCTGCACGCCTTCTCCAATTTCACCGGCGGCGGGGATCAGGCCGTCGCCAAAGTCCCATTCCCAGTGAAGTGTGGAAACGTTCTCAGGCCGTGTGAACGTGGCGGTCAGCGTGATCTCGTCACCGGCGCGGATAGTGGCGGAGTCTTCCGCTGAAACGATGATGGTCGGCACGCGCTCAACGTTGACCTTGATGGAGTCCTCACCGTCCACGACCCCGGCATCACCCGTGCCGCGAATCATGAACGTGACGAAGTACGGGGACTGCTCGCTGGAACTGTACCGGTGCTGGACGATCTCCGTCACACGTTCGCCGGGAGTTTCCGTTATGGCGGTGCGGAACCGCCGGTCTGAAACGTTGCCATCGCCGAACTCCCACCAGTATTCGTAGGACTCGATGCCTTCCGGCTCGGTGAACGTGGCGCGGAACGCAACGGGGCGTCCTTCCACGGCCTGCAGGTCCGGGCCGGCATCGGCGTTCATCGTGCCCGGCACAAGCTCAAGCCGGACGTTAATCAGAGACGTGGCAGACGTTTGCTCCAGGTAGCGCTTGCGGCCCTCAAGAATCTCGATCTCCTCGCTGACACGCGTAATCTCCTGCTGGACCGCGAGAATATCCTCAAGCTCGCCCTCTCGACTCAGCAGTTCACGCAGGGAATCACGCGTGACGTTGAGATTGGTGATCCGCGACTGGACGTCGAAATACTCTTCCGTGACGTCCTGGCTGGTGGATGAGAGTGAGAGGACCTCCAAGCCAAGCGCGGAGATAGCGCGTACGGCGTCATCAAGTTGGGCGCTGGGGACACGAATCGAGATTGTGCCGCTATGCCTGCTGGCACGGGACTCGCTGACCACCCAGCCGTTCCGGGACGCTGCAACGCCGGAGACGTCAGACATACGGCGTTCAACGTCATCAACCTCAAGAGCCAGGTCGACGATGCGGACGATGAGACGGTTCTGGGCGGACACGGGCGGGTAGCCGCTTTCGAGTTGGTCTGCATCCGAGCCGCCGTCACTATCATCCGTGGAGACGCTTGTAGTCTGGTCGGAAGGCTCAGGCGATGTGTCCCGCTCGCTGGAAACGACGATGTCCATGTCGTCTTCAAGCATGTTGTCATCAGAATCGAAACTCGTCTGTGAAAAGTCGGACTCTTCGAAAAATTCGCCCGAATCTTCTTCACTTGCGCCACAGGCGATGACAAAGACAACCACGAGCGCCAGCAGTGCAAAAGCAAAGAATCGCGAAAGACTGTCCACGTCCATTCCTCCCTGCAGATCGGTGGCAGACCGCGATGGGCAAAGTATACGCCGCTCACTCCCGTTCTCCAAATCTGCCCGGCCATGCGAGGGTGTCTGTCGAAACGTCGAACTCATGCCGCACGCGCGTCTTTTCGCCGCTAGACTCATTAGGTGGCCGAGTGTTCCCCGCTTGTGCGGTTGGGCAGTCCGGACACGTATCAACAGGGGGTAAGGCCGGGTGTCTCTACGAATAACGGTTCAGGTTGGAATGAACGACCCCGGCAGGTCGCAGATCCTGGTTGAAGACGACCGGGGCGCGTTTCTGTTCGATTGCGGCGCGCCGTCGTGGAACGATTCGCTGCCGCGGCTGGACGGGGCGCTCATCAGCAACGCCCACCCGCAGCGCGCGGCTGGCATCCCCTACCTGCCGCAGGACACCCCCATCTACGCGAGCGTCATGACCTCCGCCATCCTCAAGGCAACGCAGGATATCTCTCCACCGGCACGAGAGAACGAGACGGTTTTCGCAGTCCCGGGCGGGTATGAAGCCCCTGTGGCATCCCGGCAGGCGGTCCAGCGCCCCTACACCTTTCTGCTGACACAGAACGATTCCGCCAATCCACAGGGAGAGCCGATCGACACGTTTGCCGACGTTCATCGCTGGTGGCTCGGACAGATGGATTCCGTGGGGGTGAACAGCATCGTTTCGCATCCGGCGTCCGTTCTGCCCCAGTACGCCCCGGTTGCTCTCAACGGGCGCGCCCTGCGGCACTACCCCGTCGATCACTCCATTCTTGGCGCGTCCGCCGTCGCCATCGAGACGCCGAACGGATGGATCGGCTACACCGGGGATATACGGTTCCACGGCCAGCAGCCGGGCCTCATGGAGGAATTCGTCCAGGGATTCACCGACGTACACCCGCTAGTCCTCATCGTGGACGGGACCAATACACGGCCCGGCGTTTCGCCCACAACCGAGAATCACGTGTACGAACGCGTGATGGAGGCCATCGCGGGGCAGAACGGCTTGATCGTGGCGGATTTTGACGCGATGGACATGGAGCGGCTGCTGACGTTCAATCATGTCGCGGAAGCAACGCGCCGCGCTCTCGTGCTCACCCCGCGTGATTTCCACATGTACGAGTCCATGTCCATCGTCTGGCGGCAGTTTCCTCCCTTTGACGCGGTGGATACGTTCCGCATCCTGGACGCGCCGCAGCTCGATGACTCCACTGACGGTTGGGAAGCAGAAGTGCGAGACCAATTCCAGTCGATCCTCGTCTCTCCGGAGGAGTTGCATAAGAACAGCGGCGACTACATTGTGCGAAGTTCGCCTGCGGAATTGAGCGCGTTGGATGCGGAGGGGCCGACGAATGGCGTCTACATTCGCTCACGCGCCGCCACGAGCAACGAGGACACGGTGCTCAATCGCGTCCGTGACATGGGGCTCGACATCGGCGGGCGGGACGCGGAGGACCCCAACCATTTCCACTCCTCCGGCCACGCGACGTTCGACGAGACCATCGCGATGATTCGCCGCATCGTCCCGCGCCACCTCATCCCCATCCATACGGCGCAGGTCGACGCGTTCAGGGATGCGTTGGCGGGACTACCGATTATCGTGTTGACGGAGCGCGGGCGGGCCATTGAGATAGCCTAGAGTCCGATTCACACACCCCATGCTGCCGCTCAAGCTAACAGTCGAGAACTTCATGCCCTATCGGGGGGCGCAGGAGCCGCTGCTCCTTGACGGGCTGGGCATCGCGTGCCTCTCCGGCGCCAACGGCGCGGGGAAATCGTCGCTTCTGGACGCCATCACGTGGGCGCTGTGGGGGCGCTCCCGGGCGGGAGCATCGGCGGACCAACTCGTGGCCGCGCAGATGTCGGACATGGGCGTGCAGCTTGAGTTCCGGTCACACGGCGTGGACTACCGCGTTGAGCGGCGTCACCGCCGGCGGCGCAGCGGCGGGAACACCACTCTCGACTTTCAGATGCGCGACGGCCCTCGCTGGCGTTCACTGAATGAGACGACCGTCAGAGAAACAACACGCAAGCTTGTCGACACCATCCGGCTCGACTACGACACGTTCATCAACTCCGCCTTTCTGGTTCAGGGCAAAGCCGACCTTTTCGTCTCACAACGGCCGGCGGAGCGCAAGCGCATCCTCGGCGAGATTCTCAACCTGTCCGTCTATGACGGTTACGCGCAGACGGCGCGGGAGATGGCGCGGAACGACCGCAACCGGCAGGAGATTGCCCGGGGGCGCATCGAGGTCATCGACCGCGAGCTTGAGGGAGAAGAGGGGCTCAAGCAACAGGAACAGGACATCGCTGAGACCTTGTCAGATCTGAAAGGACAGCGTGAATCTGCCGCAAAGCGCCGGGATGAGATCAGCGCCGTCGTCACGGACATGCAGAATCGTCAGCGGCAGCTGCGACAGGCGCAAGAACGCATCGCCGAGTTGTCCGATGAAATAGGCAGTCTGGCCAAGCGCCGCCGGGAGCTGCAGGAGACCATCGCGAGTTCGGAGCAGATGCTGGCTCGCGCCGAAGAGATCAACGCGGGCTGGCGCGCACTCGAAGCGGCCCGATCAGCGTTAGCCGACCTGGGCAGCCGCGCGCGCGCTCACGGTGAATTGGTGGCGGAGCGAAGCCGTCTTGAGCAAGAGGCGACGACGCGGCGCGGACAGTTGGAGAACGACGTCTCCCTGAAGGAGCACCGGTACGCGGAACTGGTCAAAAGCGTTGCCGAGTTGCCACAGTTGCAGCGGGACCTGGAACAGGCTGATGCTGCCCGCAACGAACTGACTGAACGTGAGCGAGAACTCGTTACGCGGCGGGCGCAGCTGGTTGAGATGAATGGGCGGCTCGCGGAATTGCGGGGGCTTCGGACGGCTCGTGCGTCTGAGCAGGAACAGCTTAAACAACCGATGGCTCTCCTGGCCGAGGGGACGCTCGCCACCTGCCCACTTTGCGGCACGGAACTGGGCGAACATGGTGTTGAGCAGCTGCGCGACCACTTTGAAAGGCGTACCCAAGATTTAGCTGCAGAGATTCAGCAGATCGAGCTTGACGGCAAAGCCTTGCGCTCGCAGCACGATGACCTTGACGGAGTGATCCAGAAGGACGAGACGGGGCTGCGGGACGAAACGTCACAGTTGGAGTCGCGGGCAGGTTCGCTCGTGACTCGCGTAGGACTGGCACAGGAGGCGGCGAGCCGGTTGCCGGAGGCAGAAACGGCGCTTGAAGAGGCCCGCGCGGCGCTCGCCGCCATGCCGCAAGAGTCTGATGAACTGCGGGCGGTCCGGCAGAAGATCGCCGAACTCGGCTATGACGCGGACGCGCACACCGCCGCACAGGAGCAGGAATCGGGTTTGCGCCACTGGGAGAGTGACCGGCGTGAACTGGACGCCAAGTCCGCCCGGGTGGATGCCGACCGGGCAGCGCTTGCGGACGTGAGCGAACGTTGGCAACGGGCGACAACGACACACGAATCTGAACAGTCCCGCGCGGCAGAGCTTGAGACGAGCCTCGCGGGTCTGGACGACGCCGTCACGGAGTCCGAGGGGGCCGGAAAGGCAGTCGAGGAGCTGGAGAGCCGGATTCGAGAAACCGATCGACAACAGGCCCTCGTTGAGGGAGAGCTGCAACGTCTCGAACGGCAGCGCGAGGAGAAGGCGCTCCTAACCGAGGAGGAGAGAGAGGCGGCCTCTCGCGCCTCCGTTCACGATGAACTGGCGCAGGCCTTCGGGCCGCGCGGGGTGCAAGCGCTTCTCATTGAGACGGCGCTGCCGGAGCTGGAAGACGACGCCAACGATCTGCTCGGACGAATGACCAGCGGATCGATGACCCTGCGGCTGGAAACACAGCGGCAGACGCAGGCGGGCAACACCATCGAGACGCTGGAGGTCATCATCTCCGACATCCAGGGGACGCGGGCCTATGAGATGTACAGCGGCGGCGAGGCGTTTCGCATCAACTTCGCGCTGCGTATCGCGCTGTCCAAGTTGTTGGCGCGGCGGGCGGGCTCGGAAGTGCCCGTCCTCTTCATCGATGAGGGGTTCGGCAGCCAGGACGCGGAGGGGCGTGAACGGCTCATCGAGGCCATCTCGACGCTCTGGAACGATCCCGTCTTTCACGATGGCCTCATCCTGGTCATCACGCACATCGATGATGTGCGAAACCAGTTCGATACGCGCATCGATGTGATCAAAACGGAGAACGGCTCGCGCTACAGCATCTCCGGATGAATTTTGCACCCATTTTCGGTTTGTCCCACATAGTCAAGGGGCGTACAATTGTGAACCTAGGGAGCGAGGGAGGTGGCCGGGTGATCGAGATGACAATCGACAGGATCGGCGTGAGCCTCAACAGCTATCAGCGCGTCGTTATCCTCAAGGAGAAAGCGGCCGAACGGCGCCTTATCATCTGGATCGGCCCCGCGGAGGCCGAATCCATTGCCATCAAGATGCAGAACGTTCGCGTTCCACGCCCTCTCACGCACGACCTCCTCAACACCGTCATCCCTGAACTTGGCGGAGAGATTCGCCACATCCTCATATCAGACCTCAAAGACGACACGTTCTTCGCGAAAATCATCGTGCGCCACGGTGAGAAGGACATCGAGATTGACAGTCGTCCCAGCGATGCCGTCGCGCTTGCGGTCCGGGCGGACGTTCCCATCTACGCCGCGGACGAGGTGCTGAACGAGGCCGGGGTGCTCGTCAACGCGGACACCGGCGACTACGTGTTCGCGCGAGATGCTGATGGTTCGGAACACCGGGAAGTGACCGAAGACGAGCTTCGCAAGCTCTCGGCATTCAGGGAGTTTGTCGAGGAATTGGACCTCGAAGGCGACAAGGGCGTCTCCGACGATGAAGCCCGACGGATGTCCGCATTCACTGACGCCGTTGAAGAGATCAACATGGACCTCGAGGGCGAGCAGCGGAAAGACTGATTTTATTGACGCGCCTACGCGTGTGTGATAACTTTCGCAAGCGGTGTCATGTCGCGGTTAACTGGCAGCAGAGCCATGCAGGTCGCGGTGCGGCTGCTTGGCCTCGGATGGTACGTAGCCGTCTGCATCGTTTTAGGGGTGCTGGGCGGTGTGTGGCTGGATGATCGCCTTGGGGTGACGCCGCTATTTACGCTACTGGGGGTTGGGTTCGGTTTGATTGTGGCGGCTTGGGGGGCATACCGAATGGCCGCGCCGCTGCTCAATACGGATCCCATGCGAAAGGATAACGACGAGTGAGTCTGCTTGCGCGGCCTCGGGTGCTGTTCAGCATCATCGCCGCGCTCCTTTTAACAGTCTTCGGGATCCTGTTCCTGCAGGGGCATCTGGAAATCCCGCCCCTCATGATCGATCCCTCAATTGAGATTCCCATTCCCGGACTTGATTGGGAGTACCCCCTCCGATCCACCGTCATCCAGCAGTGGATCGCGATGGCCGTCATTCTCGGCCTTGCCTGGTTTGCCACGCGCAAGATGGATGTCATCCCGGGCCGCATGCAGGCGCTGGCAGAGGCTGTTGTCGAGGGGCTCCTGAATCTCTGCCAGAGGGCCGCGGGCGCGGCCAACGGTCGGCGCTTTTTCCCCATCGTCGCCACCATCTTCCTGTTCGTCGCGGGGGCCAACCTGCTCGGATTCATCCCCGGCACCGGCACCTTCTACAAGGTCATCTCTGCCGAGGAGGAGGTCCACCATTACGAGGAGAAATACTCGGGGGCGGAGCTTGAGAAGAAGCTCGCCGACCTCAAGCTCTACATCCTGGATGAAAACAACAACGTGCCGGTTGGGTTGCCTTTCGGTCTTCCGACGGGCGGCTTCGAATATGAATTGGGCGGAGAAACAGTGCAGGGATGGGAGATCTACGGCGACCAGTGGGAAGAGTTCCACGCGAACAACCCCGATCTGAACGCCGGCCACCTCATCCCGTTCCTGCGCCCCGCCAACACGGATGTGAACACCCCGTTCGCAATCGCCGTATGGAGCGCGATCTTCGTGGAGTTCTGGGGCGTGACCAGCCTCGGCCTCTTCGCCTATCTGGGCAAGTTCTTCAACTTCGGCCGTCTCCTGCGGGGGAACATCGCGTTCGGCCTGATTGATGTATTCGTCGGTTTCGTGGACTTGATCTCGGAGCTTGTACGGCTCCTCAGCTTCACATTCCGGCTCTTCGGCAACGTCTTTGCCGGTGAGATTCTCATCCTGATGATGTCCTTCTTCGTGCCGTTGACGTTTGTCGTCGGCGTATTCTTCATGGAAGTGTTCTTCGGTATCATCCAGGCGTTCATCTTTGCCATCCTCACGTTGATCTTCGCCATCCTTGCCGTCACGCACCACGGCGGAGAGGACCACGGCGGGGAGCATCACGAGGAAGCAGCAGCACACTAGGCACGTATTCACAGAACGAGCAGAGCAAGAGACAGACGAGTGGGAGGTAGCATGATTGGTTCGCACAGCGGGTGGAGCCGGATACTTCTGGTTCTGATGATTGTCGGGTCCCTGATGGCCCTGACGACGGGGGTTGCGTTCGCGCAGGACAGCACGCCGTTTATCCCCACGGAAGGCTTGAAGCTTCTGGGAGCAGGCCTCGCCATCGGACTGGGCGCGATCGGCCCCGGCATCGGCATCGGCATCGCCGTCTCCAAGGCGATGGAGGCCATTGGCCGCAATCCGGACGCCGCCGGACAGGTTCAGACCAACATGATCGTCGGTGTTGCCTTCGCTGAGGCAATCGCGATCTACGCGCTGGTCGTCGCAATCCTGCTCCAGTTCGTCTAGAACGGTGAGAGCAAGACAGGACAGTGTGATGTCGGCGCAGACTTTTGCAGCCGGTCGGAAGGGGGAATGAGTCGATGGAAGCCATCGGATTCAACATCCCCGGGCTGATCAGCCAGTTCATCAACTTCGGGATATTCCTGGTTCTGATGTCGCTGATCCTCTACAAGCCCGTGACGCGGATGCTTGACCAGCGCGCGGAACGCATCCGGGAGGCGCTCTCGGAAGCGGAGCGTGCTCGTGAAGAATCTGCCCGCAGCGGCGAGGAGGTTCAGCAGGCGCTTACAGAGGCCAGGGAGCGCGCCCAGCAGATTATCCAGCAGGCGACGGAGACAAGCCGACGCCAGGCGGAAGAGCTGTTGGCGCAGGCGCGCCTGGACGCGGAGGCAGTCGCCGAGCGATCCAGGGAGGAGCTTCGGCGTGAGGCCGCGGAGATCATCGAACGCGGCAGACAGGAGATCATCGATCTCTCAATCATGGCCGCCGAGCGCATCATCAACAGTTCGCTCGACCATGACTCGCACCGGAATCTCGTCGAAGAGGTGCTGCGCGAGGCCGAAGAGATCACCAACGGCGGAGGCTCCTGACCCATGCCATCCGGCGGATCAGCCCGGCGATACGCGCAGGCGGTGTTCGACATCGCCCGTGAACAGGACACGCTTGATCAGTGGCGGGATGACCTTCAGACGATAGCGGACGTTCTCCGTCTGCCGGACGTGCAGACCTTCATGGAATCGCCGCGCGTCTCGGAGGAGAACAAGCAGCAGTTGCTTGATCAGCATCTTGGCAGCGTTGCGCCGCTCGCGCGCAACCTCGCCATGATCCTCATTCGGCGCAACCGCTCTCACCTCGCCCAGGGAATCCTGGACGGATACCTGGGAATGCTGGATGAGGAACGCGGAATCGTCGCCGCAAACGTGACCTCCGCCGAGCAGATGGACGATGACCTGCAGGAGCAGGTGCGCCAACTGCTGAATCGGCAGGTTGGGCGTGAACTGCGCCTCTCCGTGGACGTGGACCCGGAGATCATTGGCGGATTCGTCGCGCGTGTGGGAGACCGCGTTCTGGACGGCAGCACGCGTTCCCGCCTCCGCAACCTCCGTGAGTGGCTGCGTGAGAGCGCGGCGTCATCCTGAGCGCGCTCGCCGGAGAGTAAACCGAGACTCGGAACGACAAGGAAATAGAGACAAAGGGGACTGAAAGATGGCTGTTCGCGGCCAGGATATTGCGTCAATCATCCGACGGCAGATTGAGGACTTTGGGGTCTCGATTGAGACCGTCGACGTCGGTTCGGTCATCCAGATTGGTGACGGAATCGCGACGGTTCACGGCCTTACCGGAGTGCGCTACGGCGAGCTGATCGAGTTCGCCACGGGCGCAATCGGCATCGCGCTGAACCTTGAGGAAGAGACCGTCGGAACGGTCATCCTCGGCTCGGACGCCGGCATCCAGGAGGGCTCGGAGGTCCGCACGACGGGGCGCATCGCAGAGGTGCCCGTCGGTGACGGCATGTTGGGGCGTGTTGTGGACGCGCTCGGCGTTGCCGTGGACGGCAAGGGCCCCATCCAGACCACGCAATCCCGGCCGCTGGAGAGGGTCGCGCCGAACGTCGTGACCCGCCAGTCCGTCAACAAGCCCGTGCAGACCGGCATCAAGGCAGTGGACTCCATGATCCCCGTTGGCCGCGGCCAGCGTGAGCTCATCATCGGCGACCGCTCAACCGGCAAGACCGCCATCGCCATCGACACCATCATCAACCAGCGCGGCGGCGATCTTATCTGCATCTACGTCGCCATCGGCCAGAAGGCGTCCAAGGTGGCGCAGTTGGTGGCCACGCTCGAGCAGAACGGCGCGATGGAGCACACCGTTGTCGTGACGGCCAACGCCTCGGACTCCGCCGCCATGCAGTACCTTGCGCCCTACGCAGGCTGCGCCATCGGTGAGCAGTTCATGGAAGAGGGCAAGGACGCGCTCATCGTCTACGACGACCTTTCCAAGCACGCGTGGGCGTACCGCGAGGTGTCGCTCCTGCTCCGCCGCCCGCCGGGCCGCGAGGCGTATCCCGGGGACGTTTTCTACCTCCACAGCCGCCTGCTTGAGCGCGCGGCGCGCATGAGTGACGAGAACGGCGGCGGCTCGCTGACGGCGCTGCCCATCATTGAAACGCAGGCCGGCGACGTGTCCGCGTACATCCCCACAAACGTCATCTCCATCACGGACGGCCAGATCTATCTTGAGACGGACCTGTTCAACTCCGGCATCCGCCCGGCGGTGAACGCGGGCCTGTCCGTTTCCCGCGTGGGCGGCGCAGCGCAAACACGGGCCATTCGTCGTGTGGCAGGCCGCCTGCGGCTTGACCTCGCACAGTTCCGCAACCTGCAGGCGTTCGCGCAGTTCGGCAGCGGCGACCTCGATGCCGCAACGCGACGCCAGTTGGAGCGCGGGCAGATCCTGACGGAACTCCTCAAGCAGGGACAGTACGAGCCCCTGCCCGTTGAAAAGGAGGTCGCAGTCCTCTTTGCCGCAACGCAGGGACTGATGGATGACGTGCCCATTGAGCGGGTGGGGGCGTTTGAGAGCGCTCTCCTCGCGTTCCTGGACGCGTCGCACGAGAGCGTCCTGACAACGATCCGCGAATCCGGCGACCTCGGAGAAGAGACGGAGACGGCGCTTCGCAACGCCGTGAACGAGTTCAAGGAAACCGGCACCTACTAGGCGAGAACGGGGCACAACCGAGAGGATAGGGCGTCGTGCCAAATACACGGCAGATTCGACAGCGCATCCGCAGCGTCACCAGCACGCAGCGAATCACCAGCGCGATGGAACTCATCGCGGCGGCGAAGATGCGCCGCGCCCAACAACGCGTTCTGGCCACACGCCCCTATTCCACGCGCCTGCTTGATCTCCTCGCGGACATCGTCGCGCGCCAGAGCGGCGCCGGTGACGATATTCACCCGCTGATGCAGGTGCGGGAGCCGAGCAACATCGGGCTGATCCTGTTCACCCCGGACCGCGGCCTGTGCGGCGGACTCAACGCCAACCTGAACCGCGCCGCCTACAACTTCGGCCTGGATCAGGAACACCCCGTCTCGCAGATTTCCGTCGGCAAGAAGGGCAACGACTTCTTCTCGCGGCGGGGACGTGAGATTCGCGCGGAGTTCCTGAACCTTGGCGATTTCCCGGAGCCCATCGACACGTCGCCCATCGCGCGCATCGTGTTGGAGGACTACGAGGCCGGACGGCTTGACCGTGTCTATCTCGCGTATGCCAATTTCGTGAACACCGCCGTGCAGGAGCCGACGATTCGACAGTTGTTGCCCGTGGAGCCGCCCGCCGCGTCTGAGAACGGCACGAGCGCGTCTCTAGGCGACTATGAGTACGAGCCGGACGCCGCAACGGTGTTGGGCGGCCTCCTGCCCCGCTATGTGGAGATGCAGATCTACCAGGCCGCGCTGGAAAATGCCGCCTCGGAACAATCCGCACGGATGGTGGCCATGCGCGCCGCCACGGACGCGGCAGGCGAGATGATCGACGCGCTAACGCTTGAATACAACAAGGCGCGGCAGGAGACCATCACCAAGGAGCTCCTCGACCTCGTGGGCGGCGTCGCCGCGCTGGAGAAGGCCTAGGCAATGGGAGCGATGGCCGTGGCAACCAAAGGCAGCGACGTGAGCGCGCCGCCGCGCCTCAGCGCCGTCGTCTCCGATCTTGACGGCGTGCTCTGCGACACGGAGACGGTGCTCGTGTCCGCCATCAACCGCTTTCTCGGCGAAGAGAGTCAAGCGCCTCTAACGTACGATGAAGCCCGCACGATGGCAGGCCTCGATAACGATTCCTGGTGGCGGCGCATCAGCCAACTGCGTCCGACGCTCACGACACCGCTGGACGAGTACACGCACCGTGTGGACGTCATCGCGCGCGGCCTGTTCCCAGATGAGTTGGTAGTGGCGGACGGCGCGATGGAACTGGTTGCGGCCATCCGTGAGACCGGCGTCCCGTTCGCGTTGGCGACGTCGGCACGGGCAGCGTGGGCCGGACAGCGGCTTGAGATTATGGGCATCACCGACGCCTTTGATCAGATTCTCACGGGCGATGTCGTCTCGGCGCACAAGCCAAACCCTGAAATCTATCTGAAAGCAACGCAGGCGCTGGGCGTCGATCCGGCGGAGACGCTCGCCATCGAAGATTCGCCGAGCGGGATCAGGGCGGCGCGTGATGCCGGACTGTACACCATCGCCATCCGCACGCACTGGATGCGCGACGTTGACCAGACCGACGCGCACGTCATCGTCGATTCACTCCGAGACATCGATATCGACGCGCTGCTGGCGGGAGGCAAGGCACCATGAGCACCTTCCGGGCTCGCGGCATCATCTTTGACTTTGACGGCGTGCTCATCGACAGCGAGCCGCTGTACCTGAAGTCGGTGAACGTCATCCTCGCGGAATGCGGCGTACAGGAGCTAACGGCGCCCGAATACGAGAGGTGGATCGGTTCAACCGCCACGCGGACGTGGGAAGCGTTAACGCGTGAGAACAACCTGCCGGAGCCGCCGCAGCACTACCAGGATCGCTATGAGGCTGTCATTGAGGGGGTGCTCAAGCGTGAGTTGAAACTCACACCGGAGGCTGAGGAACTGCTTGGCCTGGTGGAGCGGCGGGGCATCCCGCGCGGCGTCGCGACGGCGTCCCGGCGCAAGTGGCTCACGATAAAGCTTGAGACGTTGGGGCTGACGGAGTTCTTTGACGTTGCAGTGTGCTCCACGGACGTGCGGCGGACGAAGCCCGCGCCGGATATCTATCTCAAGGCGGCGGAACTGATGGGGCTGGACACGGCGGATGCCATCGCCATCGAGGACTCTCCGGCAGGCATCACGTCTGCAAAGGGCGCAGGCATACGGACAATCGGACTTCGAACAGGCATGACGACAAATCTTGATATTTCGAAGGCGGATGAGATCATCGGAAGCCTTCGCGAGTTTGACGTGGATCGTTACTTTGGACAGGGGGCCGAGCTGGCTCCGGCATCGTAGGTGAGGTGAGGAAATGGCCAACGGACAGGTTGTGCAGGTCATCGGAACCGTCGTGGACGTGGAGTTTCCCGCACAGGAGCTCCCGGATATCTACAACGGGCTGACGGTTGACATGGAGGGCGAGCAGATCGTCCTGGAGGCGGAGCAGCACATCGGCAACAACTGGGTGCGCTGCCTCGCGATGGGCGCGACGGAGGGCCTGCAGCGCGGTGTTGAGGTTGTCGACACCGGCCGCCCGATCGCCGTCCCCGTCGGACGCGGCTCTTTGGGACGCCTCTTCAACGTCCTGGGCGAGCCTCTTGACGGCCTCGGAGACGTGGCCGCCGAGCAGACGTGGCCCATCCACCGCGAGCCGCCCCCCTTTGATGAGCAGGAAACCAGCACGCAGATGCTGGAGACCGGCCTCAAGGTCATCGACCTCATCACCCCGTTCACGCGCGGCGGAAAGATCGGCGCGTACGGTGGCGCGGGCGTCGGCAAGACCGTCGTCATCCTTGAACTCATCCGCAACATCGCCACCGAGCACGGCGGATTCTCCGTGTTCGCCGGCGTGGGCGAGCGCTCCCGCGAGGGCAACGACCTCTGGCATGAGATGCGCGACTCCGGCGTTATCGACAAGATCGCGCTTGTGTTCGGCCAGATGAACGAGCCGCCCGGCGTGCGCGCGCGCATCGCCCTCACCGGCCTCACGATGGCGGAGTATTTCCGCGATGTCGAGGGTCAGGACGTCCTGATCTTCATCGACAACATCTACCGCTACATCCTTGCAGGCATGGAAGTCTCCGCGCTGCTTGGACGCATGCCCTCCGCAGTGGGATACCAGCCCACGCTGGCCACGGAGATGGGCGCGCTGGAGGAGCGGATCACGTCCACCAAGAAGGGATCCATCACGTCCTTCCAGGCCATCTACGTGCCCGCAGACGACTACACGGACCCCGGCGTGGCCACCACGTTCGGACACCTTGACGCCGTCATCGCGCTGGAGCGTTCAATCGCGGAGCAGGGCCTGTATCCGGCCGTGGACCCGCTCACGTCCAACAGCCGCATCCTTGACCCGCAGGTTGTGGGAGAGGACCACTACGAGACGGCTCGCGGCGTGCAGCAGGTGTTGCAGCGCTACAAGGACCTGCAGGACATCATCGCCATCCTCGGTTTCGAGGAGCTCTCTGATGATGACAAGCTGACGGTATCCCGCGCCCGCAAGATTCAGCGCTTCCTGTCACAGCCCATGTTCGTGGCAGAGGCGTTCACGGGTCAGTCCGGCAAGTACGTGCCGATCCGTGAGACGGTGCGCGGCTTCAAGGAGATCCTCGAGGGGAACCACGACGAACTGCCGGAGCAGGCCTTCTACATGGTCGGCGGCATCGAGGAGGCCGTGGAGAAGGCTCGGGAGATGGCGGCTGAGGGGTAAACCATGCCGACCCACCTGCAGATCATCGCGCTGGACAAGATCGCCTACGAGGACGACGTCGATATCGTCGTCCTCCCCGGCGAGGAGGGGCAGCTTGGCGTTCTGCCGCGGCACGCGCGCATCGTGACCCTGCTGGAGCCGGGCGAGGTGCTGACGCGCAAGGCGGGCGAGGAGACCTCGCTTGCCATCAGCGGCGGCTTCGCCCAGATCGGCCCGGACAGCGTGACGATTCTGTCCGACGCGGCGGAATACGCGGAAGACATCGACATGGATCGCGCCGAGGAGGCGCGACGACGCGCCCAGGAGCGACTGGCAGAGGCCCGCACGACACCCGAGTTGGACATGGCGCGCGCTGAATCCGCGTTGCTCCGCTCAATGGCTCGCCTACGTGTGGCGGAGCGCATCGCCGCCCGCCGCCGCAGGCAGGCTCCGCAGCCCACGCGAACGGACAACTAGCGCCGGGAATTGTTTCGGCGGCCCCGTCTGCGCTTGGGGAGGAGGTCTTCCTCTTCTTCTGAGTCCCGCAGGTAGAACGTCATCGTTTGGAGAGCCTGTACGGGGTCTATCGTCCGCACCGTGATGCCAGTGGGCACGTGCGGCGTCATGGGCGCGTAGTTCAGGATGCCGCGGATTCCACATGCAACAAGCCTGTCGATCACGTCCTGCGCCACGTCCCCGGGCGTCGCCAGGATAACGATCTCAATGCCCTCGCTGCGGATGAAGCTCTCCATCTCGCTTGCGGGGCGGACGGGCACACTGTCAACGCTGCTGCCCACGATGCTTGGGTCTGCGTCAAAGGCGGCACGGACGTGAAACCCCTCCGGCGTCAGCCCGGGATACGTGATGATTGCGCGCCCCAGCCGCCCAACGCCCACCAGCACAACCGGCCACGAGCGTTCCAGTCCCAGGATGCGGGTCAGGTCGCCGAGCAGGGCTGAGACATCGTAGCCGCGCCCCTGCTTGCCGAATCGTCCAAAGTAACTGAGGTCCTTGCGGATCTGCGCGGGTGTCGTCCCCAGCGCCTCGCCGAGTTCGCGTGAACTGACGACTTCAATCCCATCGTCGAGCATGAGGCGCAGCGTCCGCAAGTAGTGCGGCAGCCTGTCCACAACAACAGCCGGGATATCCGTCGGCATACACTCCCCACCTATACGCCCACCCCGTCTGCCGGACACGCGGACACACCCCAGACGGAACTCGAAGGATGCTCAGATTCTAGGAATTGGCCACGTTCATCGTCAAGGGGCAGACGCCCATTCGTGTCTAGTCTTTCGAACCACGATGTGGAGCGCCCTTCGACACACTCAGGGCGAACGGAGGAGGGGTGCGCCGTGTCAGCCGGATGGTGTCGGCGTTGGGGTGCGTGTGGGGGTTGCCGTCGGCGTGGCCGTGACGCTTGGGGTCGCCGTTGGCGGAACAACGATGAACGGCGAGGTGCTCTCCCCGGGGAGGGCCGGCAGCGGCGTGGCGGTGGGTTCCTCCATTCCCGGGAGCGCCGTCGGTGTTATATGGGCCGGAATGGGCTGCCCGGCAGCGTCTCGCTCAAGCGCGCCCTGATCCGGTATCCACACGGATATCGGTTCAGTCCGAGGCGTCTCCTCCTGCCCGCGTATCATGAACACCCGGTAATGGTGGAAATGGCCGCCGCGGAAGACAGCGCCGTGCTCATGGTGACCCGCATCGGGAGCCTTCGCGGCAACTTCATCCCACGGCCCGTTTTCGCTCTCCGAATACTCCAGGACAACAAATTCGATATCCAGGTTCTCGTCCGGGGGACTCCAGCTCAGGCGGACGACCTGTGTGCCGGGCATGACACCGCCGCCTGCAATCAGCAGCCCCTGCAGTTTCAGTGTCTCGGGGGGAGGCAGCGGCTGGCGGACGACGCCGTCAATGGCCGTGCACGCTCCTGACAATGCCAGCGCGGTCAGCGCAATAGACACAAACGCCGCTCTGACGGCTCTCATCGGCAATCCACCCGTCGATCATCCTCGCCTTGTCTGAAAGTGAAGAGACGCGCCATGCGCGCCTCATACCAGTGTATCCGAGTCGCAGGAAACGGACGGCGGTTGTCCGCGCAGCGCCGGAGTGTCACGCCCCATTGACGAAAACGAACATTTATTCTATTCTTCCGTCCTGACGACGCACCAGCCCACGCGGGAAATCCACAGGAGGTACAGCGCTGCCGTGGTCCATTCTCATCGCCGCCGAACACTCCCTCACGGCAATCATCTCTCTCGTGAATGCAGGTTACCCGCTCTCGCGCCGGTGGAACAGCTCGTCACGCTCAAGGCGATCCGGCATCCGGAGGAACCCGGTCTCTCCGAACTCTCGGCCCTTGCCCTCATCTGGGGCCTCGCCCGGGCGATAACCGAAACGCCGCCGGACGCCCTTGATCTTTTTCTCGATGAACTGTCCGCCGGAATGGATGACATCGCCCGATGAACAGAGAGAAGGCCAACTTCTATGAGCGCGCCCTGTCCGAGGCGGAAGCGGAATACCTGGAACGCGCCGCCGCCATGAACGGCCTGGATGATGAGATCGCCGTTCTCCGCGCCAAGATCCTCACCGCGCTGGAAGACAGGCCGGATGATCTGCCCCTGCTGATGAAGGGCATCGGCACGCTGTCCCGAACGCTCGCCGCTCGCCATCGATTGGCGGACAAGGCGGAGAAGGACCTGTTTGACAACCTCGTCGGCACGCTGCGCGGGCTTGGAGAACAGCTCTTCCCCGGCCCGGATGGGGAGATCGAACCATGACCGCAAAGAACGCTCTTGAGCCGACGTTAAGGAGATTACGAGCAATGGCGCATCGTCGAACCGAGGAACTGCGTGACGCCCTGCGGGGGCTGCTGAGCCGCGCTATCAGGGATCACAACCGCGCTCCCGTCGCCTCGACGCCCGCTATCAAACCCACGCTCGACATGCAGCCGAGCACCACGTTCGAGGCGCTGATGCACCAACAGCTGCAGTTATTGGAGCAGCAGCTGCAGGACCTGCGGGGACGCATCAATAACCTGTTCCTGCTGATCGTCGGCACGGTGGCGCTGCAGGCCATCCTGCGCGTGGCGGGGCTGTAGCCGTGACGATCATGGAACCGCAGACCATCCCGGCCAGGCGAGGCGCTCCCTCGCCAATCATCCGCCTGCGCCCCTACCAGGCGGAGGTGGCGCGCGCCGTGCTTGATTCCGTGCTCAACCGGCGCGGGCTGACGTTCACGGTGGAGATGGCGCGGCAGGCCGGCAAGAATGAGCTGTCCGCCTATCTCCAGATGGTGCTGCTGCTCCGCAACGCCCCGCGCGGCGGCGCAATCGTCAAGGCCGCGCCCACCTTTCAGCCGCAGGCGCTTATCTCCATCCAGCGCATCATGCGGCGTCTTGATGAGAACGGCCTCAGCAGCATCTCCCGCCTCGAAAAGGGGCACATCCTCCACGTCGGACAATGCCGCGCAACGTATCTGAGCGCCCACCCGTCTTCCAACGTTGTTGGTCAAACCGCTGACCTGCTGCTGGAGATCGACGAGGCGCAGGACGTGTCCGTGGACAAGTTCAACCGCGATTTCCGCCCCATGGCTGCCGCCCGGAATGCGACGACCGTTCTCTACGGCACCGCATGGCGCAGCGACTCCCTGCTCGAACAGGTGAAAGCCGCCGAGCATCACTTCCGGTACGACTGGCAGGACGTTGCACGGTACAACCCGCCCTACGGCGCGTTCGTGGAGGCGGAGCGGCAGCGGCTCGGCGAGCAGCATCCCCTCTTCCGCACGCAATACGCGCTCCTCCCGATCGATGAGAACACGCGGCTGTTCACTGACGGCCAACTCGCGCAGCTGCATGGGGATCATCCCCGGCAGGAAATCCCGCGCCCCGGAGCGGTCTACGTCGCAGGTCTCGACCTCGCTGGAGCGCCGGTGGCCATCTCCGAGCCGGAGTGGGGCGCGTCCCGCGCTGTTCAACGCGACGAGACCGTTCTTACGATCGGCGAACTCGTTGTCCCGGAGCGCGGCGCTGAGCCGCAGGTGCGCGTCGTCCAGCACTACCACTGGCGCGGCATGCCGCACGGCGCGCTCACGGAGCAGCTGACGGACCTCTTGAAGAATGTGTGGCGCGTGCGGCGCATTGCCGTCGACGCCACCGGCATCGGCGAGCCCACGGCCGCCGCGCTCCATCGCCGCATGGGTCAGACCGTGCAGCCCATCGTCTTCACCCAGCAGTCGAAATCCCGTCTCGGATTTGGGCTGCTTGCCCTCGTCAACGCGGGCCGCCTGCGCCTCTACGCGAATGACCACTCACCGGAATCCGCCGCCGTGCGTTACCAACTGCGCCGCGCGCAGGCGGAGCACAACGCGAATCGCACCATGAACTTCTCTGTGCCGGAGCGGGAGGGCCATGACGATTACCTGGTCTCGCTCGCCCTCTTGGCGCACGCGAGCATGCAGGAAGGAGGTCCCCGCACGGCCGTCGGACGCAGCCATTCCTCCACCTAGAACGTTCCGACCCACGCATTTCCACCCCATCCGATCCCGGAGGAGGCCATCACATGACCATCGAATCGCCCCGGCATGCCGTCCCGCCCCCCATCCCGCGCAAGCCGAACAATGTCGACCAGCTTGAGATCCCGCTTGCACGGCGGCGGCGCAGCAGGGGTCGGGGAGACGGGCTGCCGGAGGACACCCTCTACATCGACCGCGGCTGCGGCGACGACTGCACGAGCTCCCTTGAATGCCCCTACCCCCGCTGCCGCTACGATGATCCGCTCGCCACGCGCCGGGAAAGGCTGCTACTGAGGGACAGGGCCATCGTGGCGGCTCGAATCAAGGAGGGGCTGCCCATCGCCGTCATCGCTGAGAGATTCAGCGTCGGCAAGCGCACCGTCTTTCGCATCCTGCGATCCGCCCGTGGTGACACCGAACATGCAGCCACCGCGAGGAGAAAGGCCACACCATGACCACGTCACAGAACGGACGGACACAGAGCGACGCGGGGTTCCTGCCATCGTCGCTGGACAAGCACGACTCAGAACGGCGTGAACGCTACCGCCGAAACCTCGCCTTCTACAACGGCGAGCACTGGTCGGGACGGGCGCGTGGCCGGGAGCGCCGCCTCACCTTCAACTACGCCAGGGCCGCCGTGGAAAAGGTCACATCCTACATGATGGCCGATATCCGCTCCATCGTGCCGCCGGCCGATTCATCGCCGGAGGAGCAGGAGCGGGCGCGGCGGGCGGAGCGCCTGCTTGCGGACATCGCCGAGGCCAATTCCCTCGATCAACTGGACTTCGATTCAGAGATCGATACGGCGGTGCTCGGCGACGGCGCGTACAAGATCACGTGGGACGAGGAGCGCGGCGGCGTCCGCATCACCGCGCCGGATGTGCAGGGCCTTCACTGCTGGTGGGTGGGCGATGACGTGAACCGCATCCGCCGCGTCGCCTCACGCTACACACTGGACGCCGATGAGGCGCGTGACCTGCACGGCGTCCGCCCACAGGCGCGCGGCAACAGGCAGACCCGCGTCACCATCACGGAGGTGTGGGACGACAAGCGGTTCCAGTTGTACGCGGGCGATACCCTCGTGCGAGACGAGGCCAACCCGTACGGCCTCATCCCGTTCGTCGTCTATCCCAACATCCGCGCACCCAAGCAGTTCTGGGGCGTGTCAGACATTCCGGCGATGGTGGAGCCGATCCGTGAACTCAACCGCGCTCTCTCACAGCTCTCCATGATTCTCGAACTCTCCGGCAACCCCATCGCCGTGCTTGAGAACGTGGACCAATCGCAAGACATCGCCATCCAGCCCGGCGCGGTGTGGGAGCTGCCGGACCGGGCGCGCGCGTACCTGCTGGACCTGCTGCAGGGCGGCGGCGTCCAACTCCACATCGACTACGTCAACGCCGTCTATCGCGCCCTGCACGACCTCTCGGAAACACCGCGCATCGCCTTTGGCGACAACCGCCAGGGGCTGTCCGGCGTCGCGCTGGAGATGGAGCTGCATCCCCTGCTGCACAAGCTGCGGCGCAAGCGGCTGATCCGCGCGGCGGCCTATCGCAAGCGGAATGAGATCGCCCTGCGCATCCACGAGCAGATGACGAGCGAGCAACTCGCCCCCTACCGCACGTCCATCGAGTGGGGCGCGGTGCTGCCGCAGGACCAGGCGCAGATCGCGCAACAGGAGATCGAGCTCGTCAGGAGCGGCCTGCGCTCAAAGCGCACGGCGATGGCGCGTTTCGGCATCTCAGACCCGGAGGCGGAGATGGCGCTGATAGCGGGTGAGCAGGCTGAGCCTGACTCGCATTCTGATTAACTAGCGAGACGCAAACTGGAAGACGTCCTTGTACTTTGCATGACAAGTGCGACACAGGGGTTTAAGCAAAGTCGCCGCGTGCCCTTTTCCACAGATGTGGCAGTAATTGTCTTCATAGTCTGGATTGGAGTGTCGATGCCACGTCTTGTAGCAGGGTAAACAGTAGGGCTGCTCGGGATTGGCAATCAAATGGTTCCTACAGCGGATGCAGAAACCATCCCTAGGCCTCTTGCTGTCTCTGCCTGTTGTCCGTGAGCGGGTATCAACCACGCTCAGTTTGGCCTTGTTCCTAGTCACCACATATGATTCGCTGCCGGCGTCGCTCAAGCGGATTGCCTCTCGATATATGGCGTCGTACACCTCTGGATCATCCATCCTCGACACGAGTATCCCCATCTCTTCGTTGTGTTCCATGGAGGATTCGAGAAGGTTCATCGATGTCACCAAAGCCTCCTTCTCGTTCAGGTAGCACTTGGCATGCAGGTCTTTGACGAAAGAGACTCTAATGCCAAGCGAGTCGAGATAGGCTTTCTCCTCCGATTTTAGTTGACGTTTCTTTTTCCCATAAATGATATGAATGGTAATGTTGCTCGTCTTGGCCTTGTCATTTAGTCGTTCCTTGGTTGCGTCGTCTAGATTGATATACGAACTGACGAGAATGACCTCTTCCGTGGCTTCTCCAATAATCCTGTAGAGATGGTCAACGATGCGGTTCGTGGTGAGGAATGTGGCCATGACAGGGTCTTTCTCTTGGAACCTAACTGTGCGGGTGGGGGAGGGGGGGTGGATGGTGGAGATTGTAGCACGCCCCACGTTTCTTTTAGGCGGCTGTCCGCTCAGATCGGCATGTCCGGCGGCGGGGGTAGTTCCCCCACAGGCTCCGAAGCTTCTGTGGGATTGGTTCTTGGCGAAATGCTCAGCAGGAGCGCCGTCGCGGACAGCCCGTAGAACAGCCCCGGCACGAACACGTACGAAGGCGCCACCCGAAACACCACCAACGGCGCGATGAGCAGCGTGAGGCACGCGAAAACCGTCACGCTGAGATGGCCCTGACCCGTGGCGGAATCATCGCCGAAAACGCCCCGCAGCATCATGGCGGATGCCAGTACCGCCCCCGCCGCCATCACCCCAACAAAGCCGATCGTCGCCTCCGTCGAGCAGTACGCCCGTGTACAACCGGCAGTATCCCCGTCCAACAGCTGCTGCCCATAAGCGATGCTCGCGCCAATGGCCATGGCGGACGCCAGAGACGCAAGCACGATAGCGCGGCCCTGGCGGTTGTCAGCGCCGACGGCTGATTCACTGTCGCCACCCTCCTCTACTCGCCGCGCGGCACGAGCAGGGAGCGCCGCTGCTAACAGCGCGATCGCAAACGGCGCATAGAGCGCCGGCTCATACGACAGCAGGTCGAAGTACGGCGTGGCCAGCGCGATGGTGATGTAGACGACGGTCACCGCATGGAAATACATCGCGGCATCCGGGGCGGTTCGGACAGCGTTGCGGTCGCCCGCTCGCACGCGACGAATCGTCAGGACTGCAAAGACGACGGCGGCCAGCATGAAGAACGTGAGCGGCATGCGCAGGAACGACGCGGGGTAGTTGATAGCCGACCACACCACCGCCTCCGGCGCAAAGTCCAAGAGGATCATCGTGGCAACGAAAGACGCCGGCGCTCCGGCAGCGAAGACCGCCGCCCCAACCAACACAGAACGGCCGACTCTCATACGCACCCTCACCGCGCCGTCGCGCTTTCCCCATGATACTGGGAGTGGCACGCCGCTCCCTCCTCGCCATCCCGCGTGTCCCACGTCCCATTTACCGCGTGGGGAGCGCGTTTAATCGCTTGACAAGGCCGTGCGCGGGGCATAGTCTGAACGTTGCGCCCTTCCCCCAGGGAAGGGTGTAAGCGCCTTAACAGCTGGATAGTGAATAAAAGGAAGGCAGAGGTCTTCCGTTCAATTCGTACGAAGAGTTTGATCCTGGCTCAGGATGAACGCTGGCGGCGCGCTTCATGCATGCAAGTCGAACGAGAGACCGGGCTTCGGCCCGTGATCTAGTGGCGGACGGCTGAGTAACACGTGAGGAACTTGCCCTCCGGTGGGGGACAACCACGGGAAACCGTGGCTAATACCGCATGATGTCACGTTTCATAAGTGACGTGACCAAAGATTTCGGTTGCCGGAGGAGAGTCTCGCGGCCTATCAGCTAGTTGGTGAGGTAACGGCTCACCAAGGCGATGACGGGTAGCCGGTCTGAGAGGATGATCGGCCAGAGGGGGACTGAGACACGGCCCCCACTCCTACGGGAGGCAGCAGCAGGGAATCTTGCGCAATGGGCGAAAGCCTGACGCAGCGACGCCGCGTGGGGGATGAAGGTTCTAGGATTGTAAACCCCTTTTGCTGGGGAAGAAGATCTGACGGTACCCAGCGAATAAGGCCCGGCCAACTACGTGCCAGCAGCCGCGGTAAAACGTAGGGGCCAAGCGTTGTCCGGAATTATTGGGCGTAAAGGGTGCGTAGGCGGCCCGGTCAGTCTCGTGTGAAAGCTCCCGGCCCAACCGGGAGAGGTCACGGGATACTGCCGGGCTTGAGGATAGCAGAGGAAGGTGGAATTCCCGGTGTAGCGGTGATATGCGTAGATATCGGGAGGAACACCTGTGGCGAAAGCGACCTTCTGGGCTATTTCTGACGCTGAGGCACGAGAGCGTGGGGAGCGAACCGGATTAGATACCCGGGTAGTCCACGCCCTAAACGATGAGTGCTAGATATGGGGGGTATCGACCCCCTCCGTGTCGTAGCTAACGCATTAAGCACTCCGCCTGGGGAGTACGGCCGCAAGGCTAAAACTCAAAGGAATTGACGGGGGCCCGCACAAGCAGCGGAGCGTGTGGTTCAATTCGATGCAAAGCGAAGAACCTTACCTGGGCTTGACATGTATGAAGTAGAAACCTGAAAAGGGGACGACCTGTCAAGTCAGGAACATACACAGCTGTTGCATGGCTGTCGTCAGCTCGTGCCGTGAGGTGTTGGGTTAAGTCCCGCAACGAGCGCAACCCCTGTTGCCAGTTACATGTGTCTGGCGAGACTGCTCCGCAAAACGGAGAGGAAGGTGGGGATGACGTCAAGTCATCATGGCGCTTACGCCCAGGGCTACACACACGCTACAATGGCCGGTACAACGGGCTGCGAAGGCGCGAGCCGGAGCGAATCCCATCAAAACCGGCCCCAGTTCAGATTGCAGGCTGAAACCCGCCTGCATGAAGTAGGAGCTGCTAGTAACCGCGTATCAGCATGGCGCGGTGAATACGTTCCCGGGCCTTGTACACACCGCCCGTCACGTCATGAAAGCTGGTAACACCTGAAGTCGCTTCGCCAACCCTTCGGGGAGGTCGGTGCCGAGGGTGGGACTAGTGATTGGGACGAAGTCGTAACAAGGTAGCTGTACCGGAAGGTGCGGCTGGATCACCTCCTTTCTAGGGAGCCAATTACGTCGCTTCTGCGGCGTGCATTGCACCCAGGTCGGTCAGCGATTCTCCTGCCTCTAAATCCGGTGTCTGAGTGGCATGAACCGTCCGTTTCGGCGGATGGCGGAACCCCGGCCGGATCACGGGCAGGGCACCATAGATCGTTGCGCGCTTCGGCGCAAAGAGACCTGTTGCACTCTCACAAACGCAACAAAAAAGAACGCAAGACGAAAACCTTTCTTTCACTATCCAGCTGCTAAGGCGTTTGTTGATTTCAGTCTCAACTTCGGTTGGCTTTTGGTAATGGAGGCGGTGCCGGTGAAGATTCCTCCAATTCTGTTGACGTTTCTTCTTGTCATCTCTGTGGCCCTGGTCACCTACGGTTGCATAACAATAAATACGGGGGGTGAAGCTGAGGACGAGAGTTTGCCGGTAACGGAACCCTCTCCAACAGCGACTCACACTCCAACTGCCATTCCCAGCCCCACCGTCACTGCTACTCCAGTAGCGACTCCTACTCCAACCGCCACTCCGAGACCTACACCCACTCCGACGCCAGACCCACTATCGGCATACAACAGCCTCGGATGGTTAAGGGATGCTAGCCCCGCTGTCTACGAGCAGATTGGGCAGCTAAGCTGGGCCAGCGATGGGCTATCCCAATTGGAACTCGATGCTGCTGATGAGCTAGCGTTTTTGTCCATAGGGAGTGAAGCGACGGCCATAGCCATCATAGACATGCCTTTCCTTGAATCTGTGGACCCTAACGACCTTCTAGCGATTCGAGCCCTATCGTCGTTGGCCTATACAGAGGATGGCGCTCTACTCCCCGATGTGCTTGCACATCCGTCATTCGTGAATGGAATTACTGACGACCAAACGACGCTCGTTGCCGCAGCAGGAACTCTGCAAGACCCTGAAGAAATCCGGCTGATGCTGCACCCGGGCTACGCGTTCATCGAGACTGTCGATGCCGCAACAGCATTGTCGCCCACTCTGGAATTGAGCATTGTCCGCACGGGCCGCAATAAACCGGGAAGCACCGTTGAGACTGCCCTTCAAGCCATAGAGTTTGTTGAGGATGTCATGCAAGTTCCACTTCCCGTTAATCATGTGATTATCGTCTTGAACGAACATAGAGCACTGAGGCATCAGTCCGCAGGGGCAAACCATGGTTTCGCCTTTACAGCTAATCCCAACCTGGAAGCTGGTGCAGGTCACCATTTTCGTTCGCTAATTGTTCATGAGATTGCTCATTACTACTGGCGCCTCGAACCGGACTGGATAGATGAAGGCGTAGCAAGCATCTTCGAATTCATGTGGGGAACCGAACTCGGAATCAGCCCCGGCCTCTTGAGCCCATACCGGGGAGACTGCGAAGTCCATGATCTATCAGCGTTGTCAGCGCTGGATCCGGGCACGGCCCATAGGCAGTTCAATTGCAACTATTTTCTTGGCCAGATGCTCTTTCAGGAACTGTTGGAAGATGCAGGCAACGAGGATTTCTCCGAGGGACTGCGCGCGCTCTACCGTCTGCAACTTTCCCAGAGTTCGTCAGGGTTGATGCCCGGCATCGCTCAAGTTCGGGAAGCGTTTCGAGGTCAATCGGTAATTGTTGAAAAGCACTGGTCAGGCAAGGTGAATGCCCCCGAAAACCGTCCCGCAGTTTTGCCCTGGCTGAGCGCCAATCTCATTCAGTGGGATATTCTCCCTGCGTATGATGGCAGTGTGGTTGAGTTCCAAGGAACAGTCTTGGGTGGAGCAAGCCTTGCAAAGCAGACTATCCAGCAGGCACGGACGGGGGGGTTCCCGAACTTTACATTACACAGTACTAATGAGTTCGACTATGTAGGCACAATCTTGCCGCCGCTGGCGCCGGATGATGATAGATATTGGATCCTGGATGATGTCGGCGATGTGGTCGCGAATACCTACTCGTTGCGCGACAGCACTTTTACCGTCAGGTTCGTCTTGCCATCTCAACTTGACAGTTCTGAAGAATACGCGGTTCTCGTTTGGGGATTCCAGGACGAGTCCAGGATGCCAATCTTCGGCAATTCTGCCGACACTTTAGGATATGCCATTATTCGCACAGATGAGTGAGGCCCACTTCACCTTCACCCGCTCTAGCCGCATTCGGATACCATCCCGCTATACTGTCTACATGGTGAATGGCAACGGGGTATCCTACACGGAACAGGGGCGCATTTTTCTCAGCCAAGCCTTTGACGAGTTGGCGCGAGACGACCTCATGCAGGCATCCGAGAAAGGCTGGGGCGCGGCGGCGCAGGTGGTGAAAGCGGCCGCGGAGGAGCGTGGGCTTCCCCATGATAGCCACGGCTTCCTCTTCCGCGCCGTGCGCACCCTCATTGATGAGACGGATGACGATTCGCTCATGTTTCAGTTCAACATTGCCGGTGGGCTGCACAGTAACTTCTATCAGGGGGGCTACGGCAGCAGGCAAGTCCGCGCCGGCCTTGAGCAGGTAAGCCAATTCATGGACAAGGTGGAGGGACTGCTGAACGGCCGGAATGGCAGTTAAGTCCCATCCCCTCCGTCTCCCCAAAACTGACGCCGCCCCCCTCCCCGTGCTATAGTTTGTGCGCCGTTTCCAAACGGCCGCCGTGGTGGGGGAGCAATCGGCGAGCGCCCGTTCAAAGGGCCGGACGAAGAACGCCCCTGTTTGCGGCATCCGTCTGGCGCGGCAATGGCGCACAAATCAGACCGGGAGGTAGGAGATGACCCAGGAAAACGCGCAGCCTGAGATTATGTACACGACGCCGGCGGAACACGTCCGGCTCATCACCATGAACAGGCCGGAGACGCTGAACTCACTCACGCTCGACGGCAACGCAACCATGCTGAATTACGTCCGCGAGTTCCGCGATGACCCTGACGCGTGGGTGCTCATCCTGACCGGCGCAGGCGAGAGGTCGTTCTCCACGGGACTCGATCTTCGCAGGCAGTCCCAGCAGGACGCCTCCAACGAGGAGCCACCGCCCCCTCCCCAGATTCCCAACGAGGGCCTGCACTCCTATCCCAGCATCGAGGTCTTCAAGCCCGTCATCGCGGCCATCAACGGCTACGCGTTCGGCGGCGGGTCCGAGATGGCGCTCTGGGCGGACATCCGCATCATGTCTGAGAACGCCGAGATGGGACTGCTCGAGCCGCGACGCGGCCTGCTCTCCATCAGCGGCACCACGCGCATGTCCCGCGCCATCCCCATCGGCCTCGCCATGGAACTCATCATCACGGGCCGACGCTACAAGGCCGCGGACTGCTACCGCATGGGCCTCGTCAGCCAGGTTGTCCCGCAGGCCGAGTTGATGGACACCGCCGTCGCCATGGCGACGGAGATCGTGACCGAGTGCTCGCCCATCGCGACGCGTGTCGCGAAGGAGCACATCACGCGCACCTTGCATCTGCCGACGCGTGAGGCGCTGCAGATCCAGTCCCTGAACAGCACCCGACTGCGCCAGTTGTCCCCGAAGGACACCGCAGAGGGCCCGCGCGCCTTCGTTGAGAAGCGCAAGCCCCAATGGGTCGGCGGCTAGTTCGCTAAACCGTTCCCAAGCCAGAGAAGACAGAAGGTACCCGCCGCGCAGTGCGCGGCGGGTACCTTGCTTTGAGTCCCAACCCGTGAGGGACGTTCACCGTTAATTCTCTTAAGCGACCCCTTCGTCGAAAGGCACACCCTTGACACGCATATTTGTCTTGATTCTGGTCGGGTTCATGGCCCTGGCAACGCTCGCTGCGTGCGGGGGCAGTGAGGAATCCGGGGAACACACCGGGCAACCTGAGTCCGGCGAACATTCAGGAGAAGAGGGTTCGGATTCCGATGAGGACGGTGAGGAATCCGGCACACAGTACGGGCTAACGGACACGTACGACGAAGTTCGTGCCGGTGCCCGATTGATAGTGTCATATGACGATTCGTGGAATACCTTCAGGGGAACAGTGGAGAACACGACCGGCGAAACGCTGAGCCGCGTGCGCGTGGAAATCCATCTCTCCAACGGTGTTGAGCTCGGGCCAACAACGCCTGTCGATCTGGCGCCCGGGGACATGGCCGAGATCACTCTGCCCGCAACCAAGCAACGGTTCGAGACATGGAGCGCGCACCCGGAGGTTGGTGGCGGCGCTGAGCAACAGGACGAGTCTTTGCCAACCGAGATAGAGGCTGCGGCGCGAGACCTATTGGCGAACGAGACCAACGTGAATGAGGACGATCTCACCCTGATCAGCTCTGAAAGCATGTCGTGGTCGGACGCCAGCCTTGGATGCCCGCAAGAGGGCATGGCCTATGCCCAGGTCATCACTCCGGGCTACAAACTGGTCTTCGCGGTTGGGGACAGATCCTACGTGGTGCACACCAACGCTGACGGCTCCAGCCTAATACTCTGTAACGACGACGAATAACGTCTATGCGGCGCGCTTACCCGTCCCCGCCGATGCCGTATCATGACCATACGTATCGAAAGCCGGGGCGGAGAGACGGCCCGGCAGGGTTTTAGGGGGTGGGCGCATGGAACGACCGGTACCGAGCCACGAGGAACTCAAGGCGCAGTTGGCCCTGCTTGGCGTCAGCATCGATGACGATGCGCTGCCCGGCCTCCAGCGCCGCGTCGCCTTCTACCAGGAGGCCATGAATCGCCTCGACGACATGGACTTCGGGCTCACGGAACCCGCCCTCGTCTACGACCCTGATGCCGCGTCCGGCGGAGCCTGAGCATGAATGAAGAGCGCGTCGGCCTCTCCCTCACCCAGATAGCCCGCCGCATCCAGACGCAAGAGGTCTCCGCCACCCACGCGTTGGAGGATGTGCTTGAGCACGTCGCCCACGCCGACGACACTATCAACGCATTCGTCACCGTCCTGCGTGATCAGGCGTTGCAGGAGGCGGAGGCCGCCGACCACATGCTCCGCGCCGGGCACCTGCTTGGCCCACTCCACGGCGTTCCCGTCGCCATCAAGGACATCCTCGCGACGGACGGCATCACCACCACCGCAGGGTCAAAGATCCTCGCAGACTGGAAGCCCGACTTTGACGCGACCGTCGTCCGCAAGCTGCGGCAGGCCGGCGCGGTCATCATCGGCAAGACCAACCTCCACGAGTTCGCCTTTGGCGTGACCACGGAGAACCCGCATCACGGCAACACGCGCAATCCCTGGAATCCGGACCACGTGCCGGGCGGCTCCAGTGGCGGCTCCGGCGCGGCGGTTGCCATGGGCATGGGCTACATGGCCATCGGCACGGATACCGGCGGCTCCATCCGCATCCCCGCCACCCTGTGCGGCGTTACCGGCATCAAACCCACCTACGGACGCGTCAGCCGCTACGGCTGCCTGCCTCTCTCATGGTCGCTGGATCACGTCGGGCCTCTCGCCCGCACGGCTGAGGACTGCGCCCGCGCCCTGCAGGTGCTCGCAGGCCATGATCCGCTCGACCCCACCTCCGCCAACCGCCCCGTGCCGGACTATCTTGCGAATCTCAACGACCCCATAGAGGGCCTGACCATCGGCATCCCGGGCGAGCCCTTCTGGGACCCCATCGATCCCGAGGTTGAGGCCGCCGTCCGTGCCGGCATCGATGTTCTCAAAGGCCTCGGTGCCCGCGTCATCGATGTCGATTTCCCGATGGCCGATGACCTCGTCACCATGCAGACGTCCATCCTGTTCGCGGACGCCGCCGCCTATCACCACAGGTGGATGCGTGAGCGGCCGGAGGACTATGATTCCCGCGTCCTCGCCGGGCTCCGGCAGGGCGCGACGGTTCCGGCGGTCGACTACGTCAACGCCCAGCGCCTCCGCTCCGTCATGCGTGAAAAGATGCACGACGTCTGGCGCAGGGTCGATCTGCTCGCCCTCCCCACCTCGCCCGTCACCGCCCCGAAAATCGGCCATGCCTATGAGACCGTCCCCGTCGGCAGCGGAGAACTGCAGCTCACGCGCGCCCTGACTCGCAACATGTCGCCGTTCAACATGCTCGGCGTCCCTGCGATGAGCGTCCCCTGCGGGTTCAGCAGCGACGAACTGCCCATTGGCCTGCAGATCGCGGGGCGTCCATTCGATGAGGCGACGGTGCTCCGCGCAGGCCACGCGTACCAGAAAGAAACCGATTGGCACACGTGGCGTCCGCCCGCGGACACAACTCCCTAAATACGCCTCAAAATACAACACTTTAACGCCGCCAAATCCGAATTGATGATGAAAAAACATGACAGCCAACACGGACATCACCGCCCTTAGCCTCGCGGAGGTCTCCGCCCGCATCCATGCGCGGGAGATCTCCTGCCAGGAGGTCACGCGCGCGCAGCTTGAACGCATCGGGCGGCTTGAGCCAACGGTCAACGGTTACGTTGCCGTCCACATGGAACGGGCAATCGCGCAGGCGCTCGCCGCGGACGCCCTGCTCACCGCCGGTGTCGACCACGGCCCGCTCCACGGCGTCCCCATCGCCGTCAAAGACCTCTTTGCCGAACGCGGCATCCCGTCCTCCGCCGGTTCCAGTATCCTCGCAGACTGGGTGCCTGACGATGACGCGACGGCCGTCCACAAGCTGCGGCAGGCGGGCGCGATCATCATCGGGCGCGCAAACATGGACGAGTTCGCCTTTGGCGGCACCACGGAGAACACGCACTATGGCGTCACGCACAACCCGTGGGACCATGAACGCAGTTCCGGCGGCTCTTCAGGAGGCTCCGGCGCGGTGGTCGCCGCGCGCCTCGCATACGCCGCCCTCGGCACGGACACCGCCGCCTCAATCCGCAACCCCTCCCATTTCAACGGCGTCACCGGCATCAAGCCCTCGTTTGGCCGCGTCAGCCGATCCGGCGTCGTGCCGTTGGCGTGGACGCTTGACCACGCGGGCCCGCTCGCCCGCAGCGTGGAGGACGCCGCCCTCGTGTTGAGCGCCATCTCAGGACATGACACGAAAGACGAGACCACATCACGCCGCTCCGTCCCCGACTACGCCGCCAATCTCGATGCAAACATCGGTCGGCTGCGCGCGGGAATCGTGCGCGGCTACTTCTGGGAGCCCATCGTCCCGGAGGTCGCCCAGCTCAACGAGCAGGCGTACGATGTCCTGCGCGGCCTCGGGATGCAGCTTGAGGATGTCGTTCTCGATCACACGGACGTGTTGCCCGCCTTGTTCGCCACCATCCTCCCCTCGGAGGCCGCCGCCTACCACCACCGCTGGATCCGTGAGGGCAGGGGCGGCGAGTACGGCTACGCCATCCTCGACCGGCTCATCCCCGGCTATGCCATCCCTGCCATGGACTACGTGAACGCGCAGCGCGCCCGCGCCGTGTGGGAAGCGTCCGTCCAAAGCGCGCTGGAGCGGTACGACGTTCTTGTGATGCCGACCGTGCCGTATACGGCGGCCAAGCTCGGCCAGATCATGGTGCAGGTGGGCGACGGCGAGGAGGAGGCCTCGTTCCTGCGGACGCGCAACCTCTTCCCGTTCAATCTGACGGGAATGCCCGCCCTGAGCGTCCCCATCGGATTCGACTCATCGGGCCTGCCGGCCGGAATGCAGATCGTCACAAAGGCCTGGGACGAGCAGACCGCCTTCAACGTCGGCCACGCCTACCAAACCGCCACAGACTGGCACACCCACGCGCCTGATTTGGGCTAGTCCGTGATCTGAACTTCGCCCATCGTGGTGTGGACGTTCAGCCGCAGCGTTGGCCCCTCGGTCGGTTGGCTGGATCGTTCATCCTTGACGGCGCCCATCGTGGATGAGCCGTCGATCTCAACAACCCAATCAGCGGGGACGCGCAGGGTGATGCTTGCCATCTGTGAAGAAAGCGAGAGGGATGCGCCTCCCTCGGCCAGTTTAGCAGACGTGAAGTCAACTTCTATCTTGCCGAGAGACACGGATACCTCACCGCCTGCGAACGCCTGGGACGTGATGATGCGGCGGGTGTTGGTGGCCGCGCCGCCGAGGTACAGCGTATCTTCAGACGACTCAACCACGCTGCTGCCAACGACGGTCTGCCCGCCGCCCCCGCCGGTATTGCCCGAACCACGGTGGCTGCCAAAGAACCACAGGAGAAGGCCGGCCACGACAAGCGCGCCGGCCGCGATGGGCAGCCAGCCAACGTGAGGCCAGTTGATGATCTGCAGCAGCCAGAGTATTCCCCCGGCGAAGATCACGAGGCTGGTCAGGTGGCGTTTGCGTAGAGATGCCGTGCTTGAGAGGCCGAAGACCACGCCGGGCATGACAAAGCTGCCCCAGGCCTCATCGGAAAAGATGATGCCCACGATGATCGCAAAGGCCAGCCCCAGGACCATCATGGCGACCAGCTGGATGACAAACGGAAACGGACTACCCGTGGCGCGTTCGGGCTGCATACCATACTCCTCTAGATTGCCGCGCACGCGCGCGGTGAGTTAGTCCTCTATCGTTACGCTGCCGAGCGTGGTCGAGGTCCGCAGGCGCAGCACAGGCCCCTCGGTCGGGTGGCTGCTCCGCACGTCCTCAACCCCGGACAGCACTGAAGAACCGTTCTGGTGGATGACCCAATCGCGCGGCACATGCAGCTTCACACCGGCGAACGTCGCGGAGACCTGCAGATCGGCTCCATTCTCATGAAGCTTCGCCTGCCGCAAATCAATCTCTGCGCCGCCGAACGTCGCCGAGACGGTTCCGCCCGCAAACGACTGTGACGTGACCGTCCGATTCTCTTCGGAGAAGGCTGCGGATATGTTAATCGTGCTCTCCTCGTCCGTGAGGATTTCCTGCCCGTCCGGCATAGATCTCGCGCGGCGTCCCCTCACGTTGGTTCGTTCCAGCAGAATGCCGACGCCCAGGGCGATGAGCACCAGCGGCCAATACGTCCCCATGTCCACGTCCGCGCCAAGCCCGTCCGCCAGGAAGATGCCGCCCACCACGATGGTCACGATGCCAAGCCACAGCGGCCCGCGAACGATCCAGACCAGACCCAGCGCGATCAGCACCAGCGGCCAGAGTGTCTCCCACAGGTCGAACGACCACAGGTTGCCTGCAAGGAAGACCAATCCCAGCGCGATGAGGATGGCGCCCGGCAGAATGCGCCCCGACCGCCGTATCTGGTAACCTCTCATGTCACCTGTCCTGTTATGGCGAGACGCGCACGTGTTTACTCGTCGCGCCGCTCGAGCTCCCGCAGGAAGTCCTCTACGTCCGGCGCGAGGCGTGGCGGCTCCTGTTGCTGATCGTCCATCTCGCCAATCTCGCCCTGGTTCGCCCCCACCTCGCTATCGTATGCCTCTTCAAGCTGCTTCACGAGGGAGCGGACGCGCGGCTCCCGCTGCGCCATCCGGTCAATCTCCGCATACTGGCGGTCGCCGTCCTGCTCGATCTTGGTGAGGTCCGGGATCTGGAAGCTGTAGATGGGCGACAGCAGTTTCAGCAGCTTTTCCTGTCCGCGATGGTCCTCCTCCAGCCGCGCGTAGGGTGGCAACTGGATCAGCGCCGAGAGCGTTTCGACGCCGCGCTTGACCAGTTCCTGCGTGGCGATGGCCATCATGCTAGTCGGGCCCTCATAGTTGGACGAGCGCACGCCCGCGCGCTCCAGGATGGTCTGCACATTGGGATCAGACGCCTGCCCGCTCGCCAGCAGTGGCCGCGTGTGCGGGGTGGAGCCGTACATCGCTCCCACCTGACAGTAGCGCCGCACGTTCAGTTGATCCGCCAGCTCCAGCAGAGATTCCACGAAATCCTCGCCGTTGGAGTGCGGCTCCAGGATGTGCAAGAAGACGAAATCGTTGCCGCCGTCACCCTGCGCATACCGTACGATGGTGTTCGGAATCTCAACGATCCGCTCCCCGCCGCGGCGGTACAGCATGGGGCGGTAGCGCGTCAGATCATAGAACTGGCTGGGGCGCGCGAGGCGTCCCAGTTCCGTGGCGTTAAACTGTGACTCAAGCGTGCCGAGAGTGAGCGTGCCCACGGACCCAACGTCGATCCACGGCTGGAGGATAGCGAATATGTGCGGATCACGTAATTCCGGCAGTGGCTCCTGGACTTCAAAGGCGCCGATGCGCATGGCTCCTCCCCTCAATCGCCCCGCCCATCCGCTTCCTGGCTCGGAAACCGGTCAGGGTTCCGTCCATTATAGGCGTCCCGCTCACCGAATGCGCGGGAAATCGTGAACGGCCTTACACCATGACCCAAACAGGTTCAAACGGACGCTCCGAGAAGGGTGAGACGACCCCGCGCACCATCGTCGCCGTCCTTGCCCACCCGGACGACGAGACGTTCATCATCGGCGGCACCCTGGCCCTCTACGCATCGCGCGGCCACAATGTCCATGTCATCTATGGCCCTTTCGGCCCGGAGCCGGATGGCAAGCCAACACCTCAGCGCCTCTCCGAACTCGAAGCCGCCGCCGGCGTCCTCGGCATCACCGCCAACACCTTCCTCCCGCCAAGCCGTCATTCCCGCGAGAGCGGGAATCCATCCTTTTCCCTCTCCTACCTCGCCAACGCAATCCGCGCCGAACTCCGCGGACTCCGTCCGGATGTCGTCATCACCTTCGACGCCACCGGCGCAACAGGCAACCTCAACCACATCCTCACCGGCGCGGCCACTCTGCAGGCCGTGGGATCGATGACCGGCGTCTCTGCCCCGCGCCTGTACGCCGCCGTCTTTGGCCGACGCCAACTCGCGGCGGGCCTGCGCATCGGAAAGTTGATGCGGCGGAAGAACCTGGACAATGTGCGTGACGCCCTGTGGATCGCGCAGGAATCGCAGCGCCCGACAACAACGATCGATGTGCGCAGCGTTCTCGCTCAACGGCTGGAAGCCGCGCGATGCTATAAGACGGCGTTGAAAGAGGGCGCGTGGTGGATGCGGCGATGGGAACTGCTGCCTGCCCGTCTCCGGCGCATCTTCGCCCCGCGGGAAGTCTACGCCCGGCTGATACCGCCCGTTTCCGACTCAGAAAACATGGAGAACGGCCTCTTCACCGAGGGGTGAGCGGGCACCCTAACCGGACGCAACGGGAACTGCGCTTGGCTTGATCGGCTCGATTCCAAGCTCGGCGCACCCGGCAAGATAGACATCTATCGAGACGCAGAACTCACGCTTGATGCCCTCCACGTCCGTCGCCTCAGCATTGGCTATCGAGTATGGGCCGCTGTTGATGACCCTGGCGTGCAGAACCTCGGCCTCATCGTCATAGACCACCTCGCCGATGTATCCCTTGTATTCAAGCATCAGCCCTCTCCCGAACGCTCGATAAACCTCACGATGTCGCGGACGGTATCCCGACTCGCTACAGGCCGTGGGTGTGATCTGTGAACCACGATAGACTCTGAGCCTCTAACCAATTGTATCCTCGAACCTGCCCGCTCAACCAGATTGACTCCCAGCGCGTTCAACAGTGACTCAATCTCCGCCCACCTGATGTCCACAGGCGTAGGGCTTGATTGCATTCGCTCCAGTGTCCGTTGGTGTCTCCTCGGTATCTGTCCCAATTACTTGCATCGCCTCATCTGGATTTCTCGCGTTCACAATATACAAAGGCTTGGCAGGCTATGAAATCCTATCTGTCGGGTGAATGGTGGGGGCTTGCCTACTCCACGCCTCCGGCCGGCGCCACGCTTGGCGTCGGGTTGGCCGGAGTGTCCGGCAAATCGCGACTCTCACGCCGCAGCAAGCGGTAGACAACGGGAATCACCACAAGCGTCAGCACCGTCGATGTCATCAGGCCGCCGATGATCACCGTCGCCAGCTCCGCCCCGATAATGCCCCCGCCGCCCTCGGCCTCCTCCAACGCCAGCGGCAGCAGCACGAAGCTTGTCGTAAGCGCTGTCATCAGGATGGGGCGAATGCGCGCCTGCCCGCCCTGGATCAAGGCGTCCCGGATGCGCGCGCCGCGCCCCCGCAGTTGGTCCACAAAGGCGATCAGCACGACCGCATTCGTGACTACAAGGCCGATCAGCATCAGAAGCCCCATCAGCCCCGGCAGGCTCAACGCGCGTCCCGTGATGAAGAGCGCCGTCATCGCGCCGGTGAACGCCAGCGGCACGGCAATCAGGATGATCAACGGCGTGATGAATGAACGCTGCGCCAGGAACATGACGACATAGACCAGCACCGCGCCGATGCCCATGGCAATGATCATCTGCGTGAAGACCTCTTGAATGTCGCTGAACACCCCGCCGGTCTCCCTTTCCACACCCGGCGGCAGACCCACTTCGTTGACGATGCGGTCGATCTCCGCGCTGACGGCGCGCGTGTCCTGCGCCGTGATGACGCCGGATATCGTCACCGTGCGCCGGCCGTCAACGCGCCTGATGGGGATGACCGCGCCGCCGAATGGGCTCGATTCCCCGATATCAATGGCATCACTTTGGACGTTGATTACCCCGTCAAGTGAACTGACGGGGCCGATCAGCCTGTCCGACGCCTCGATGAGCTTGGAGTAGTCCTCGCTGATCAGCCGGACCTCAAGGTCTCCCTGCGGCGGGCCTCCGCCCTGCGCCTGTTCGATAAAGACCGTGCGGCCCGGGCCGGAAAACGCGGCTTCCAGCCGATTCGACATATCCAGTGCATCAACATCTTCCGCCAACCGGGCCGACATGTTGATTGTCGTCAGTCCGCCTCCGGGCCCGCCGAATCCGAAGCCGCCTCCAACCTGCGAGGTGTATGCTTCTACCTCGCCGCCAAGCCGCAGCTCCTCAAGATGCGCCTCCGCCTCATCCAGATAGCCGACAACCACGTCCGAAGGGGTTGTCGGCGGCGTATCGATCTCAATGCTCAGGACGTTCTGCACGCTCCCCGGCAGGAAACCGATGGGAATGTTGCCGAGAAGGGACATACTGCCGACGAACAGCAGGATGGCGCCGATGATCGTGTACAGGCGATGTCCCAGCGCCCACGTCACTATCGGTGTGTAGATGCGGATGATTCGCCGTGAAAGAACCTCTTCCGCCGTGTCCGTCGCATGCCGTTTGATCAACAAGCTGGCCAGGACCGGAACGACGGTCAATGCGACGGCCAACGAAGCCAGCAGCGCGTAGGTGATGACCAGTGCGAACGGCAGGAAGAACTCGCTCACAATGCCGCCGATGAACCCCAGCGGCGCGAAGACGGCAATCGTCGTCATGGTTGCGATGGTGATGGGCAGGGCAACCTCTTTCGTGCCCTCAAATGCCGCATGGAGTCGTTCCTCCCCGTCCTGGATATGGCGGTAGATGTTCTCCATCACGACGATGGAGTCGTCCACCACGCGCCCCGCCGCGATGGCTAAAGCGCCAAGCGTGACAAGGTTCAGGCTCATCCCCTGCAGATACATCACGATGATGCCCGCAAGGAGGCTCGTGGGAATGGAGATGCCTGTGACAAACGTCGGACGGACGCTCAGCAGGAATCCCAAAATCACCAGGATGGCGAGCACGGCGCCCAGCGCCACCTCCCGTCCCAGCGTGTCGATGGAGTCCTGGATCTCCGGCCCCTGGTTGGTGATCTCCGTGAACTGCACGTCCACCGGCAGGCCTGACTTGATCTCCTCCAATTCCGCGAGGGCCGCGTTGACCACCTCAACCGTGTTGTCGTCGGCCCCTTTAACCACGTCGATAGTGAGGCTCGGCTGGCCGTTCGTTCGGCTGATAACGCCCTGGCCGCCCGCGTTGGCCGGGATATCCGCGCTGTCGACGCCCGGAACCTCCCGCAGGCGCGGGAGAATGTCTCGCTCCACAAGTTCCTGCAACTCATCCGGCGGCAGGCTGCTCCGCGCCGACACCTGCAGCACGGGGAACTGCTCGAAATTCAGCCGCCCAACGTTCGGCGTCCCAACGGCTGGAGGTAACTGAAGCCGGTCAACCTCTCCCTGCACGATTTCCTCAATCGACGCCGTGTCCGTTCCGAATTCAAACTCGGCAAAGACGACGGACAGATTGAGCGAGGACGTGGATTGCACAAGGTTCACGTCCTCCTGCTCCAGCAGGATGCGCTCCACCGGAACCGTTACATCTTCGAGAACCGTCTCGGGAGGCGCGCCCGGGTAGAACGTGATAACCGTCACCAGCGGGAAATCCACGGACGGCAGAAACTCCACCTGCAGCCGCGTGTATGACCAGACCCCTGTTGCAATCAGCGCGACGAGAAGGAGGATTGTTACGATGCGCGCACGCAGAGCAAGACGGGTTAGGAGCATCCGGATAAGACTCCCCGAGAAAAACCGGTCAGTTTGTGAATTCCGTCACGTATACCAGTATGCTCACACAGCCTGAGTTGGCAACTCAGGCGGATATCCTCCGTTCAGCCAACATGCGCTGCACGGTGATGCCTATCTGCCCCGGGCTGTCCGCCACGTAGCAGCCGGCGTCACGCAGGGCGTCCTTCTTGGCCTCCGCCGTCGCCGCCTTTCCGGTGATGATCGCGCCGGCGTGGCCCATGCGGCGTCCGGGAGGCGCTGTCGCGCCCGCAATGAAACCCGTCACTGGCTTGCTCATGTGGTTCTTGATGTACTCTGCGGCTTCCTGCTCCGCCGTGCCGCCGATCTCGCCAATCAGCACGACTGCGTCCGTGTCAGGATCACTCTCGAACAGCTCGAGGATGTCGCGGTGGCGCATGCCGATGATGGGGTCGCCGCCTACGCCGACGCACGTGGACTGCCCGATGCCGAGCGCGGTCAACTGTGAAACGGCCTCATAGGTCAACGTGCCGGAGCGGGATACGACGCCGATGCGCCCCTCCGCGTGGATGTTGCCGGGGATGATGCCAACTTTCTGCTTCTCCGCCACGGAGGTCAGGCCGGGGCAGTTTGGCCCGATGAGCCGCACACCTTTCTTGGTGAGATACTGCGCGACCTGCGCCATGTCCAGCGTCGGCAGGCCGTCCGTGATGCAGACGATAAGGTCAACACCGCCCTCGGCGGCCTCAAGCAGCGCGTCAGTCGCGAACGCGGCGGGCACGAAGATGAGGGAGACGTTTGCGCCCTCCTGCTCGACCGCCTCCGCTACGGAGTCGTACATCGGTCGGTCGATGTGCGTGGTGCCGCCGCGGCCCGGTGTCACGCCCGCCACGACGTTGGTGCCAAAGGCGATGCATCGCTCGGTCTGGAACGTTCCCTCGCGGCCGCTCATACCCTGAACCAGCACGCGGGTGTCTTCGCCAACAAGAATGCTCATTTATTCTCTGCTCCTACGTGATTTGCTATTGGTTTGGTTGCTAATCCGGTCTGGAACAATAACCAAATATGATTGCTCTCAGAGTCCGAGCGGCCTTTAAGAAATCTCCGCGACTTTCGTGGCCGCATCGTTGAGATCGACGGCCACTGCGACGGTGATATCAGAGTTGCGCAGGATCTCCGCGCCTTCCTCGGCGTTCGTGCCGGTCATGCGCACGATGATGGGCACGTTCACGTCCACCTCGTTGTACGCGGAGACGATGCCGTTCGCCAGAACGTCGCAACGCAGGATGCCGCCAAAGACGTTAATCAGGACCTTCTTCACGTCAGGGTCAGAGACGATGATCTTGAACGCCTCAGCGACCTGCTCCTCGGTGCCGCCGCCGCCAACATCGAGGAAGTTGGCGGGCGCGTGGCCGACCTGCGCGATGACATCCATCGTGGCCATCGCGAGCCCCGCGCCGTTCACCATGCAGCCGACGTCGCCGTCCAGCTTCACGTACTGCACGCCCTTGTCATTCGCGTTTCGCTCAAGCGGGTCTTCTTGGTCGGCATCCCGCAGTTCCGCGAGGTCGCGATGGCGGAAGTGGCTGTTCTCATCCGTGTCGATCTTGCCGTCGGCGGCAAGCAGGCTGCCATCGCCCGTGACGACAAGCGGGTTGATCTCGACCAGGTTCAGGTCCTTGTTGCTGAATGCGTTCACGATGCCGCCAAGCAGCGCGCCAAACGGCCGCGCCAAAGCGGCGTCAAGCTCCAGCGCCGCCGCGACACGTCGACCCACGAACGGCTGATAGCCGATGAGCGGGTCGATATGCACCTGCGTGATCTTCTCCGGCGACTCCTCGGCAATCTCCTCGATCTCCATGCCGCCCGCAGCGGACGCGATGATAACGGGCGACTTGGCCGCGCCGTCCACCGTCACGCTCAGGTAGAGTTCCTGCGCGATATCGACGGGCTCCTCAACGAGAACGGTGTTGACGGGCACACCCTGCGGCCCGGTCTGCGCGGTGACGAGGTTTGAACCAAGCAGTCCCGCGGCGAACTCCGCCGCCTCATCCGGGCTGCCCACAACCTTCACGCCGCCCGCCTTGCCGCGTCCGCCCGCGTGAACCTGCGCCTTGACGACGGCCCTGCCGCCGAGTTCCTCCGCGATGGCGCGGGCTTCATCGGCAGTGGTCGCGACGCGCCCGTTCGGGACGGCGACGCCAAACGACTTGAGCACCTCTTTTGCCTGGTATTCGTGAATCTTCATAGAGCAAGGCCCCCCACCCTGTGCGTTCTTTCACGAGTAGTGTCATACAGGACTGCAACACCGCGCAAGCGGAGGGGGCGGGATTCGAACCCGCGTTGCAGGGTTACCGCAAAGCAGTTTTCAAGACTGCCGCCTTCGTCCACTCGGCCACCCCTCCGCGAGAGTGCGCCAATGCCTGACGTGGCATATACCCGGGACATGCGCCCTGACCACGCCGAGTGTCGCATATCCAGTCTAAGCAAATCCTGGCCCGCTGCCACCGTGTCTTTCTCTACCGGGCGGCGCGCTCGTATTCTTGTCTCTATGAAAAACCGCGTTTTCACATGTCTTGTCGCTGCCGGTATATTCTTCGTGCTCAGCTTGTTGATGACAGGCTGCGACATAGAAACCGAGCCAAGCGACCCGACACCCGAGTCCACTGCAACCTCTACGGCTGTTGTCGCGCCCTCACCCTCCGCCACACCTGTTCCGTCGGACTCACCGATTCCAACCCCGTCGCCGGAAACAGCAGCAACGCCCGCAACGTCATTCTCTCTCACGGTCTCCGAGATTCCTGCTGATCTTCCTCCATATGACCGTGACGATTGGCGGCACTGGGTGGATAGCGACGGTGATTGTCAGGACACACGGCAAGAGGTGCTTATTGCCGAAAGCCTGACAGAAATCTCGTTCCAGGATGATCGCGAATGCAGGGTGGCCGAGGGCAGTTGGTACGCAGCCTATACGGGCACGACTGTCGCCGATCCGGGCGATCTGGATATCGACCACCTTGTACCCCTTGCCAACGCGCACCGGTCCGGCGCGTGGGCGTGGACGCCGGAGCAGAAGAGAGCGTTTGCCAACAGCCTTGATGATCCTGACCACCTGATTGCCGTCACGGCCGGCGCCAATCGCTCCAAGGGCGCCAAGGGCCCGGAGGAGTGGAGGCCGCCCGATGAATCCTATTGGTGCGAGTACGCGACCGATTGGATCAGGGTCAAGCAGGAGTGGGCTCTTTCAGCAACGCCCGCCGAGGCCAACGCCCTCCAGGAAATGCTCACAACCTGCGGTGAGGCTGTCGATCTCACGATTACGGAGAGCGAAACTACCGCTCCTCCCCCAGCCGCTACTGAAACTCCAACAGTAGAGCCAGTCGATGGCCCAGAGCGCGCCGGGCAGCATGACAACTAAGGGAGTTCTGCCGGGAGCTTTAGAAGCAGCAAATTCTTTGACTACCAGCGCTGTCTCAGTTAGCGTAGCAGTATGACACCATCCTATAAGCATGTATTCCTACTAGGTGTCCTGGTTCTCGCCTCTTTCGTGTTTCTGGCTTGCGAACGAGTAGATGAGGCGACGCCCACCGCGACGACGGCGCCCGCGCCAACGGATACTGCCGTCCCGGCTCCGACTGTAGCGCCAACAGATACCCCTGTGCCGCCGACCGAGACTCCTGCTGCGACCCCTGCCCCGACCGCGGCGCCGACGGCAACCCCCCGACCTACGTCGACCCCTGATCCCGCCATCGAGCGGGACCAGCAAGTCCTGATGGCTCTCTACAATTCAACAGATGGAGACAATTGGAACAATAATGATGGTTGGGGCACGGATGATCCGCTGGTTTTCTGGTACGGCGTCCAAACGGATAACGGGGGCCGCGTGTCTGCGCTTGACCTCACTAGCAACAGCTTGGCCGGTCCGCTGCCTCCCGAGCTTGGCGATCTAACTGCCCTGACCAACCTGAGCCTGGTTAGCAATTCCCTTACGGGACCAATTCCCCCGGAACTCGGTAGCATTCCGAACCTGCGGGATGTCCGGCTATCTTTCAATAACCTTGAGGGGCCGATTCCCCCCGAACTTGCGGGCCTGCCGACCTTGCAGCGCCTGACACTCTCCGGAAACAACCTCACGGGCCGGATTCCTCCGGAGCTTGCCAATGCTGCGAGGATAAATCGATTGGAGTTGGACGATAATCAGTTGTCAGGCCCAATTCCGGTACAGCTCGGTCAACTACAGTCGCTCCACACCCTCGCTCTTTCAGAGAATCGCTTGTCCGGCGCCATCCCCCCTGAACTCGGAATGATGGCCGGACTGACTTCGTTGTGGCTAAACAGCAATAACCTTAGAGGCGAAATCCCCGCTGAACTGGGGAACCTCGATAAACTGTTGTCGCTCAATCTGCAGGACAATAATCTGTCAGGCTGTCTACCGGCTTCGCTTAGGCGGATGCAGCCGGAGGCCGTGTCCGTTCCACCGGGAATCGACTGGTGCCCCGAATAGGCCTTAGTGCAGCAGCGCGCCCCTAAACCGGGCGCGCCGCCGGCGCCCGTGGCTGCGCCGCCATCACGACGAATAGCCCGCCGATGGCCCAGAATGCTCCCAGCATCATGAACGATACGTCGTAGTTGCCAAGCCACTGCCATATCACACCCACCGCGAATGGGCCTATTGCCCCCGCTACGGTGGCAATGGGCGTGACGACCCCGCGGATCGCCCCGCTGTGCTCCCGCCCGAAGTACTGCGCGAGCCCCAGGTTGACCATGGGAATGAACCCGCCCATCGTGAAGCCGTACAGCACGGCGTAGACGATGAGCGCCTCCGGGCTGGAACCAGCCACCAGGATCAGCAGGGTTGCCCCGGCAGGAATCATGGCGGCAGCCAGACCAAGTCGAGCGCCGAATCGTTCGGCGAGGAATCCGTACAGCAGCTTGCTTACCAATGCGGACCCCGCGAGGACAGTGGCGGCAAACGTCGCTTCGGCGATGCTAAGCCCCTTGTCCTGCATATAGGCAACCTGGTGGAAGAGGACGCCGAACAGCGCGGCCTGACCAAGCGCCTGCGCCACAACCAGAGCCCAAAAGGCGAATGTCCGTGACGCCTCGCGAACCGTCCACGGATGCTCGTATGGTTCCGCTGCGGACCCGGCATCCGCGCCGTCACTGGCGGATGAGTCAGTAGTACTCCCGCCGTCCGGCAGAAGGCCGACATCGCTTGGCTGTCTCCTCATGAAGAGGATCGCCGCAGGGGTGAGAATGGCGATCATGCCGATGCCAAGAATGAACCATGCCCCACGCCATCCAATCTCTGCGACCAGCAGGCCGGCGATGGGAGCAACGACGAATCCGCCCGTCGAAACTCCGATGGTGCTGATGGCCAGCGCGCGGCCGCGCATCCTCACAAACCATTTCGGGATGATTGCCGCGCCAAGAAGCTGCCAGGTCATCGTGACGGCCACGATGCCGAACACGATCCCAAACGTCAGGTAGAACTGCCACATCGCCTGGACAAACGATGCTCCGATGAGGGAAAGCCCGGCGCAGGTGCTGCCGACAATGACGACAAGGCGCGGCCCTTCCCGCCTGTCCAGGAGTATTCCAACCAGGGGAACGATGGGTATCGCCGCAAGACGGAACAGGGAGATCGACGAGAACTCCGCGCGAGAGACCTCAAGCGCCTCGCTCATCGGCACGACGAAGAACGAGATTGCATAGCCGGCGATGCCCGCCGTGATCATGTTGCTGGAAAACGTGATGCCGAGAATCACCCATCCGTAGAAGAAGGGAATATTCCGCACGGGAAAGGGGCTTCTGTGAGCCTGGGGCGGGTTCTCTGGGGTCACAACAACACGATTATCTGCGGCAGCGCCGTCAGGCCACGCCCTCCAGTCTCTTGGCCATTTCCTCTTCCTCGGTTGGAATCTCTCCCTGCGATCGATACTTTGTGACTGTAGGGCGCTCCACGTCGTGGCGCGCCTGCCACAGATCATACGCCTGCTGCATTCTGAGCCACATCTCGGGTGATGACCCGAAAGCCTCCGACAAACGGAGGGCGATGTCAGCCGTAATCGGGGCCTTGCCGTTGATGATCCTGGACAACGACCGAGGCGACATGCACAAGCCAGCCGCCGCTGCCTTGATGGTCAAGCCGGCCGCCGGCAGGCAAAACTCCTTGATAACCCCGCCGGGATGCGGCGGATCATACATCGGCATTCCTGCGCCTCCTGCTAGTGATAGTCTACATAATCGATTGCGGTTGCATGTCCATCATCAAACCGGAAGGTCACGCGCCAGTTGCCGGACACCCGCACAGCATAGTGTCCCGCGAGATTGCCGGACAAAGAATGAAACCCCATTCCCAGGAGTCTTACGTCCTCAGGGCCGCCTGCCTGATCAAGCGCGTTCAGAATCAGTCGGAGTCGCGCGACATGCCGCGGATCCACGCCCCGCGCGCTACCACGTTCATAAAGTTCCCGCAGCCCCCTGTGCCTGATTCTCCGTATCATGCTATGGCTTGGCGGCGGACGGGCGGGCCACAGGCTCCCTCGGCTGTGAGGCCAGCAGCACGATTGCGCCGCCGATAAACCAGCCTGCGCCGGTCAGGATAAAGGAAACGTCGTAGTTGCCGGATATTTCCCACATCCAGCCGACGGCGAAGGGGCTAACTGCGCCAACGATGTTGGCAAGAGGCGTGAACGCGCCGCGTATCGCGCCCATGTGCTGCCGACCGAAATACTGTGCGAGCGCCACATTCATCAGCGGCATGAAGCCGCCCATCGTCAGGCCGTGAACCACCGCGTAGGCGAGCAGCATCTCCATGCTTGAGCCGACCACAAGGAACAGCACGGAGAGACCGGCGGGCATCATCGAGAGGGGCAATACCCACCGCACGTGCCAATGCTCTACGAATGCCCCGTAGACGATCTTCCCTAGGATGGCGAACCCGGCGAGTATCGTTGCGGCAAGCGTCGCGTCTCCAAGACTGAATCCCTTGTCCTGCATATACGCCACCTGGTGGAAAAGGATCGGCATCAGTGAGGCGAGGGACAGCACCTGCGCGGCCAGCAACGCCCAGAAAGCGCCCGTTCGCGCCGCCTCCCGCACCGTCCATGGGTACTCGTAGGGTTCGCCTGACGAGAGAGCGGCAGCCTCCTCGGCTGTCATGCCGTCCCGTGCCGAATTCGCTTGCGAAATGCCGTCCGGCACAAGGCCGACGTCGCTTGGCTGTCGTCGCATGAACAGCGCGGCAGCGGGAGTGATGGTGAGGATCATTCCGATCCCGAGAATGACCCAAGCGTCGCGCCAGCCGAACTGCTCCACGAGTTGACCGGCAATGGGAGCGATGACGAAGCCGCCGCCGGAGATTCCGATGGCGCTGATGGCCATGACCCGCGCGCGGCGCTTGACGAACCACTTGGCCAGAACCGCCGGGCCGACAAGCTGCCCGCCCATCGCCATCATCGCAATGCCAAAGAAGATGCCGAAGGTCAGGTAGAACTGCAGCATGTTCTGGACGAACGAGGACGCGACAAGGGAAAGGCCCGCCGCCGCGCTGCCGAACACGATGACAAGACGCGGGCCCTCGCGTTTGTCCACGAGCATTCCCAGCAGCGGCAGGAGTGGTATGGCTGCGAGACGGAACAGTGTGATGGACGAGAACTCCGCGCGCGTGACGCCAAGCGCCTCGCTCATCGGCACCACGAAGAACGAGAGGCCATAACCGCTGATTCCGGCAGTGACCATGCTCGTCGAGAACGTGAGGCCAACGATGACCCAGCCGTAGAAGATTGGCGAGCGTCGTACCAGGAACGGCGTCTTCGGCTTCTGCTGCTGCGGAGGTGGTGTCAGCGTGGCTGCCATGGTCGTTCAGAGACCGTGCGGCTCAGTTCTCCTGGACGGCTTCTATGAGGCGGTTGAGGCCGTCCTTGGCGTCGGCGAACAGCATGGCGGTTTTCTCGTTATAGAAGAGGGGATTGTCGATACCCGCAAAACCCGGGCTCATGGAGCGCTTGAGCACGATGATGTTGCGGGCATGGTCGACGTTCAGGATGGGCATTCCGTAGATGGGGCTGTCCGTGACCTCTCGGGCAGAGGGGTTGGTGACGTCATTCGCGCCCACGACAATGGCCACGTCCGCGCGTTCAAAATCATCGTTGATCTGATCGAGGTCATAGAGGCGGTCATAGGGCACGTCCACCTCGGCGAGCAGCACATTCATGTGGCCGGGCATCCGACCTGCAACGGGATGGATGGCGTAGCGAACGTCCACGCCGCGTTCCTCAAGCAGGTCTGCAAGATCGCGCACCTGCCGCTGCGCCTGCGCGACGGCTAGCCCGTAGCCGGGCACGACAATGACCGACTCCGCATAGGCAAGTAGAACACCCAGATCCTCCGGAGAGCCTTCTCGCACGGTCGCGCCCTCTGCTACACCGCTCGCGGCTGCACCGCCGCTACCCGCGCCGAACGCGCCAAACATGACGTTCGCAAGAGAGCGGTGCATGGCCCGCGTCATGATCTGCGTCAGGATGAATCCCGCCGCGCCGACAAGCGCTCCGGCGATGATGAGAATCGGGTTGCCGATGACGAATCCGGCAGCAGCGGCGGCAAGGCCGGAATAGGAGTTCAGCAGGGAGATGACGACGGGCATGTCCGCGCCGCCGATGGGCATCACAAGCAGGACGCCCAGCACAAGGCAGAGGGCGATCAGCGCCACAAACGGGATCGGGTTGACCTCAAAGCCAATCTGGCTGACGGCAAGGGCGAGGACCGCCAGGAACAGCAAGGCGCTCAGGATATTCTGCAAGGGCAGGCGGACGGCGCGGCCCGTGATAATCTCCTGCAGTTTGCCCATGGCGATGGCGCTGCCGGAGAACGTTACTGTGCCGATGAGCACGCCGAGCATGATGGTCACGGACGTATCAAGGCTCATCTCCGTGCCCGCGTCGTAGAGCCGGAAATACTCCGACACCGCGATGAGGGCAGACGCCCCGCCGCCGAACCCGTTGAACACGGCGACCATCTGCGGCATCGCCGTCATCTTGACCTGGCGGGCAAAGATCACGCCGATCACCCCGCCAACCAGCACCCCGGCAATGATCAACTCATACCGGATGATCTCCTCGTTGATGAGCGTCACGATGATGGCCAGTAGCATGCCGGACGCGCCCAGCGTGTTGCCCATGCGCGCCGTGGCGGGCGAGCCCATGTAGCGCAGGCCGAGGATGAACAACGCCGCCGACACGAGGTAGGCGGACAGGATGATGATGTCGCGGTCGAGCGTCATGCCGACGGCTCCCGCCTGCGGTCACGGCGGAACATGCGCAGCATCCGATCCGTCACCATGAATCCGCCCACGACGTTGATGGTGGCGAGGATGAGGGCTGCAACGCCCAGGACCTGTGTCAGTACGCCCTCGCTGGAGCCGACGATGAGCAGCGCGCCGATGATGGTGATGCCGGAGATGGCGTTCGCGCCTGACATGAGCGGGGTGTGGAGCGTCGGCGGCACCTTTGTGATGACCTCAAAACCGATGAATCCGGCCAGCACGAAAACGTAGATCGCGATAAGTAGTCCGCCCTCAAGCACCCTTAAGGCTCCTTTCGCAGCTCAGCTTCACGATTCCGCCGCCGTCTGCATCGCGTCACGGGTGGCTTCGTGAATAATCTCGCCGCCCTGGGTTATCAGCGAGTCGCGCAGAATCACGTCATCCATATCGATAGCAACGTCGCCATCCTTGATGAGCAAGTCCAGAAAACTCTGGACGTTGCGGGAGAACATGAGGCTGGCATGGACGGGCATGGAGGACGGCACGTTGACGGGCCCGTTGATGATGACGCCCTTGTAGTTGATCGCCTCGCCGGGCAGCGTTAGTTCACAGTTGCCGCCCGTCTCCGCCGCAAGATCCACGATGACAGAGCCCGGCTGCATGTCCTCGACCATCTCGCGTGTGATGAGTTTCGGCGCGGGGCGGCCCGGGACAAGCGCGGTTGTAATGACAAAATCGGACGCGCCGACGTGGCGCCGCACCAGCGCCTGAGAGCGGTCGCGCTCCTCCTGGGTCTGTTCCCTCGCATAGCCGCCCGCCGTCTCCGCCTGCGCTCGCTGGAGCTCCTCGTCCTCGATGAACGTCGCGCCCAGGCTTTCAACCTGCTCCTTGACGGCGGGGCGCACGTCGAAGGCGGACATGATCGCTCCAAGCCGACGTCCCGTTGCGATGGCCTGTAGGCCGGCCACCCCCGCGCCCAGCACAAGTCCACGAGCGGGGGGCATCGTTCCCGCCGCCGTCGTCATCATCGGCAGGTGCTTGCCAAGCGTGTCGGCGGCCAGGACGGCGGCCTTGTATCCGGCGACGGATGCCTGTGACGAGAGCACGTCCATTGGCTGCGCGCGGGCGATGCGGGGGATTGCATCGAGGCTGAACGACGTGACGCCGCGACCGGCCAAACCGCCAACAAGGTCGTGGCTTGTCAGCGGCTGGAGAACGGCAATGAGTATCTGGCCGTCGCGCAGCGACTCCGTCTCTTCAACGGACGGCGCTGCCACCTTGACGATGACATCCGCGTTGGCGTAGACGCTTGCGGCGTCCGGGGCGATCTCCGCCCCCGCCTCACTGTATGCGTCATTGGTAAAGAAAGCGCGCTCGCCTGCCGCAGACTCAACAAGAACATCGATACCGGCGCGGGTGAATCGGGCAACGGACGGCGGCGCAAGCGCAACGCGAGCCTCACGCAGGGCCGTCTCCATCGGCACGCCGATTCGCATCAATCCCCACCCCTTTCCGTCCACTAATGGTACTACCCAAAGACGGCGGGGATGGCGTCAGCCCTTATTCGCGCGTTATCTCCGTGAATCCCGTGTAGGGCCTCAAGGCCTCCGGCACCTCTATCGTGCCGTCTGCCCGCTGGTAGGTTTCCATGATGGCGATCATGACGCGTGGCAGCGCGAGGCCGGAGCCGTTCAGCGTATGCACGAACTGCGGACGCGCCCCCGCCTCCCGCCGATACCGTATATTGGCCCGCCGCGCCTGGTAATCGGTGGTCGTTGAGCAGCTGGAGACCTCCAGCCACTCGCCGCAGCCCGGCGCCCACACCTCGATGTCGTAGGTCTTCGCCGACGCCTGCCCAAGGTCGCCCGCGCATAGCTCGACAATGCGGTACGGCAGCTGAAGCCGTTGCAGGATGGACTCCGCGTGGCCGAGCAGGACCTCAAGCTCCTCCAATCCGTTCTCAGGTTCCGTGAACTTGTAGATCTCCACCTTGTCGAACTGGTGGCCCCGCTTGATGCCGCGGATATCACGCCCGGCGGACATCTTTTCCCTGCGGAACGAGGGCGTATACGCGACGTAGTTGATGGGCAGCATCCCCGGCTCAAGGATCTCGCCGCGGTGCATGGACGTCAGCGGCACCTCCGCCGTCGGAACGAGCCATACATCGTCCTCGCCGTCCTTGTAGACGTTCTCCGCGAACTTGGGCAGCTGCCCGCTGGCAAACAGCGTCTGCTCCGTCGAGACGAAAGGCGGGTACACCTCGCGGTAGCCGTGCTCTCGCGTATGCACGTCAAGCATCCACTGGATCAGCGAGCGCTGGAGCTTGGACGCCGCGCCCGTCAGCACATAGAACCGCGAGCCCGCGATGCGCGCGCCGCGCTCAAAGTCAATGATGCCCAGCGCGGGGCCAAGGTCCCAGTGCGCCTGAGGCTCGAAATCGTACTCCCGGACCTCGCCCCACTGCCGCGTAACGACGTTGTCTTCCTCTGATTCGCCGTCGGGCACCGAGGGATCAGGCAGGTTTGGCAGATAGCTGATGCGCTGCGTGATCTGCTCATCAAGGTCCGCAGTGCGCTTCGCTGCTTCATCCACTTTCTCCGAAAACTCTCGGAGCGCTTTCTGAACCTCTCCCAAGAGGGCTGAAACTTGGTCTGCTGGGAGTCCTTGGGCTTCTCTAAGTATTTGATCAAAACGAGTGCTGAATTCGAGCGCCGTCGCCCGTAGATGAATCTGCGCGTCGCCGCTAGAGATACTCTCTCCACGTCCAAGCAAGTCAGAAACCCCAGGCGCGTCCAGAATCTCCCGCGGCAACAACTCGCCGCGTCCCGCCCGACCACGCAACATCCCGAACGTCTTTGAATGCGTATTGAGCTGTGCGCGGAGATCATCGGCGCGTGCCTGCGCCGCGCGCCACTCGCCGTCGAGCGATACAACCTCGTCGAGCAGGGCAAGCGCCTCCGCATCGCCGCGCCGCGCGAGCGCTCCCCGCACCTCCTCGTGCGCATCCCGTATCCGCCGTCTATCGAGAATCTCTAAAGTCCTCCCAACCGTCCGTCATTCCCGCCCCCCTCTCGTCATTCCCGCGAAAGGGGGAATCCATCGGGGCTTCTCTCAAGATGATAGCGGACAAGAGCTGCCGTCATTCCCGCGAAAGCATGTCCCGTGCCACGACACGGGGCGAGAATCCGCCCGGCTATTCACCGACCGTGTCAATCAACTGTCGGATCGCCGAAACGGGGGTGACGACTGCCACGCGATAATGCTCCCAGACGCCGGTTGCAATCCCCACCAGATGACCGTATTGATCAACGAACGGCGAACCTGAGTCACCCCCCTGAATGGTGGTTCTATAGAAACTCCAGACAGTTTCTGTTTGAGCGCACCAGTAGCACCGAAGGTCAACCGTTTCTTCACCCAGATCGAACTCCACCATTGCTACGCTGCCGTCCAGATAGATACGTCCATCTATTCGCGTGGCAACGGCATGGGCGACGTGAGTGCCGCGTCTGTACACGAACGGTTGAGCCGTGTCGCCCAGCTCATCGCTTAGCGCCAGCGGTATGCCGTCTCCCAGAATGTGAGCGTCGCGCTCTCGGCGGGGAATGAGCAATGCCACGTCATTTGTCGAATTCTTGGCCACACACTGCACGCTGATGGGCTCCGTATCCCAGTCAGACCGTTCGATATGGATTGTTTGCTTTGGCACACAGGGCTCCACGACATGGTATGAGGTGACGATGAATTTGGACCCTCCGCTGACGACGATGATTCCTGTGCCGTAATAGATGTACCGGCTGTCGCTGGTGGTCACTGTCACAAGCGACGACCGTATCTGCTCGTCCGATACCGGCTCCGGTATAGCGGTCAGTTCCGGCGGTTCCGGTTCCGGCGGTGGTGGCGGCGGTTCCGGTGTCGGCGTTGGGGGTTCCGGCGTGGGTGTTGGCGGTTCCGGTGTGGGCGTGGCAGTCGGTTGAGGCGTTGGCGTTGGGGTTGGGGTGAAAGTAGCAGTCGGCTCCGGTGTGGGTGTGGCAGTAGCTGTTGGCGTAGCCGTTGCAGTCGGCTCAGGCGTCGCCGTAGGCTGCTCAATCGTGGCAGTTGGTATCGGTTGATCCTGGTCGTCAGATTCGCAACCAGAGGTGACTAGCACGAATACGCTGGCCAAAACAAGTAGCAACAGAACTGGGAATCGTTTCCGCATCAAAGTGTCCCCTCGCGGGTTAGCTGCCGCGCGAGCGCCCCACAGAGAATCTCTAAAGTCCTCCCCTTGCCTGGCATTCCCCTCATTCCGGCGAAAGCCGGAATCCATCGGGGCTTCTCCCAAGATGATAGCGGACTGCTGTAGCCGTCATTCCCGCGAAAGCGGGAATCCAGAACGTCGTTGGGTAACTACAATTGAATAGAGGAATGAGACAAGGGAGCGCGGGATGCCACTCAATCGCTATGTCAGGACCTACGGACGACGCGCTGAGCGCAAGGCGCTGGAATCGGCCGCCCGGAGCAAGGCGCGCCGGCAATTGGCAGTGGAAACAATGGATGACGCCTGCCCGTCATCAGAGTCAGACGAAGGCGACCATTTCGCGGAGCCTGAGGGAGCGGCAGACGCGCCTGAGTCAACACGCGGCCCGGCCCCTGCCGCAACAGGGCGCTAGGGGTTAGACCACCAATCGCCTCGGCAACAAGGTGAACCTGGTGAAGCCGTATAGGGGGTAGTGGTAGCCTATTCCTCTACTAGCTCAAGTGCGCAGTGGGTTGCGAGCGCAATATCTGTTGGCGACACGCTTACATAGAAGGAACCATTCGCATTGTCGTTGGCGATAATGTCGTCCAATTCGCCGGATAGTCCACTGAGGCGTCCCCAGTAACATGAATCCAAGAGGCCAGTTCCGGCCTCCCCTTGATATGTACCAGGGGCGATATCACGTCCAACCAAGTGCATCCCAGGCTCAACTGATGTCGAGGGTTCGTCGGGCAGTGGCCACTCTTCAATGGGAACTATCCTGCAGCCAACTTCCAGGTATCCATCACTCTCTAACACATGGATGTAGAACTGCCCGTTGGCATTGTCATTTGCAATGATGTCATCCAGTTCTCCTGATACACCGCTCAGCCTAGCCCAATAACAGGAATCGAACAGACCTTCACCGGCTCGACCTGCATAGATACCCGGTGTAATGTCTCGTCCAACGGCGTGAGTACCTGCACGATATCCCGGCACGGGAGTCGGCTCCGGCGTAGCTGTCGCCGGGGTCGTCGGAATAGGGGTTTCCGCAGTAACGTGTTCTTGGCTGTCCCCAGAATTTATCCCCGCTTCAACAACCCGCCAAGGTTGACAGAAGTTCGTGTTGAATTGCCATATAGGTTCGGATTCCCCTTCTAATAGGCCGTTTTCCGGAATTCTTAGGCTCGTCGGCTCAGTTATCTCTATGTGCCCTGCAATCCTGTCTGCTAAAGGTGGATCTCCCACAGTAAAGGATGCGAAACAGGTGCCCATCTCCGGCTCCGGCCCATCAGTCTCTAAGAGCGCACCGTACTGGAGACCATCACCAAGGTTCTCCGTACCGCCTGCAGCGGGATTGATGGTTACAGGGCCAGTTTGGGGGACGGGAGTAGCTGTAGGATCAGGTAGCGCCGTCGGCTCTTGGCGTTGATCAGCCTCAGTGTCACGTGGTGCTTCAGTGGCCGTTGCAATTAGTGTCGACGTTGGTGTGTCGCCAGGGCTAACCGTCTCCTGACTCGGCTCGCTTGTAGTGTCCTGGGTTAGCGAACTGATGATGACAATTAGAAGAAAAACAGACGCAATGCCGAGCAATATCCGGCTGCGCTTGGTTCGGAAACGATTCCTCAATAAAGTGCCCCCTCGCGGCGTCCAGACATGGGTTCCCGCCACAGGAGCCAGCGGCTGGGCGAGTCCGCGAGGAGACATGAGAAACTCATGCCCTTACGCGGATTTCACGCAAAAACGACTCGCGCAAACGGTTCGATGAACCGCCGCTCCTGTGGCCCGTTCATTCTGCTAGAAGTAAGGGAGGCTGTCAACGCATCTCGCGTCACCACCCCGAACGCCTGTCCCACGTCGTGATACGCTCACTTTAGGCAACACAGGAGGTTCCTCACCCTGGATACGCAGGCGTTCCTTAGTGATATGCGCTCGCGCGAGGGCTACGCGGGGCAGATCGTTCACGTGGAGTCGATGCCGCACAGTTCCGCGGCCTATGGTCGGCTCAGCGCGCCCCTGAACCCACTCCTGCACCATGCACTCCAGATGCACGGCATCGACCGTTTCTACACGCACCAGGCGCAGGCCATCGACGCCCTTCTGGCCGGCGAGAACGTCGTCGTCGCGACGGGCACCGCGTCCGGCAAGAGCCTCTGCTACAACGTTCCCGTCCTGAACGCCTGCGCCGATTCGTCCCGCATGGGCGCGACCGCCCTCTATCTCTTCCCCGCCAAGGCGCTCGCTCAGGATCAGCTCCGCGCCCTGAATGAGCTCACCGCGCCCCTGCCCGCGCGGCCGCCCGCCGCCACGTATGACGGCGACACGCCGCAGCATGAGCGCGCCGCCATCCGCAAGAACGCGCGCCTGCTGCTCTCAAACCCGGAGATGCTGCACGTCGGCATCCTGCCCAACCACAGGTTGTGGTCGCGGTTCCTGCGCCGCCTGCGATTTGTTGTCATCGACGAGGGCCACATGTACCGCGGCGTGTTCGGCTCGCACATCGCGATGCTGATCCGGCGGCTGCGTCGCATCTGCCGACGATACGGGGCGAACCCGCAGTTCATTGTCACGTCCGCCACGCTCGGCAATCCCAAAGAGCACGCGGAGGCGCTGACGGGCCTGCCGATGATGGCCGTCACGGACGACGGAGCGCCGACCGCCGGGCGGGAGTTCGCGCTGTGGAACCCGCCGTTCACGAACGATGCGATGTCGACGCGGCGCAGCGTGCTTGTCGAGGGAGCAGAACTCTTCTCCTGGCTTGTCTCGACGGGCACACGCACGCTGTCCTTCGTGCGGACGCGGCAGGCGGCGGAGCTGATGTACCGGATCTCGGAGGAGAACCTGCAACGGTACGGGACAGCGAACGCGCAGGTGAGCTCCTATCGGGCCGGCTACGTGCCGGAGGAGCGGCGGGAGATTGAGGCCAAGCTGTCCAGCGGCGAGTTGACGGGCGTGGTGACGACAAACGCGCTGGAGCTGGGCATCGACATCGGCCACCTGGACGCGACGGTGCTGAACGGCTACCCGGGCTCGCTTGCCTCCACGTTCCAGCAGTCGGGACGCTCCGGGCGGCGGGGTGAGCGCGGCCTGTCCATCATGGTCGTGTACGACAACCCGCTTGAGCAGTATCTGGCGCGGCACCCGGATATCCTGTTCCGTCGAGGCATGGAGCACGCGCGGATATCCACCACCAACCCGCGCATCCTCGACCCCCATCTTGTCTGCGCGGCGGTTGAGGCGCCCATCGGCGAGATACCGGGCGACGCGGAGTTGTTCGGCGGCGAGGAGGTTGTATCGGCGGCGCTGGAGCGGCTCATGCAGGACAGCTACCTGATCGGGCGGGAACGGCGCGGTACTGAACGGTGGTACCCCCACCCGAAGGCGGGCGCGCACCCGGCGAGCGATGTCTCCCTGCGATCAACGTCCGGCGACAACTACACGCTGGTGGAGGAGAAGACGGAGCAGGTGCTGGAGGCCATCTCGGAGGAGCACGCCTTTGCCTACGCGCATGAGGGGGCAGTCTACCTGCACCGCGGCGACCAGTTCATGGTAAGCGACCTGAATCGCACCACGAAGACGGCCACCCTCCAGACCACAAACGTCGAATACTACACAACGTCGATGGCGTCTACGGATATGTCTGTGCTCAAGACGGACCTGGAGAAGCAGGTCGGGCCGGTCAAGGCATCTGTCGGGCAGGTCGATGTGACACGGCAGGTGTATTCCTACAGCAAGCGCAGGCATGACCGTGATGCCCCGCTTTCCTACGGCGATGTGGACCTGCCGGCGCGCAGCTTCGAAACGGTCGGGCTGTGGTGGACGGTACCCAAAGAGTTGACTGAGGCGCTCAGGTCTCATATCAGAGAGGCGTATTTCGCGACACATGATCCAGAGGATGAGGCGGCAATTGCCGAGGAGAAACGACTGGAGGACGAGTTCGTCGTCAGCGCCCTCCACGCCGCCGAGCACGCCTGCATCGCCCTGCTGCCTCTGTTCGCCCTATGTGACCGCAACGACATCGGCGGCCTATCGACGCCCTACCATCCGAATACGCAAGAGGCCACGATCTTCATCTACGACGGCATCCCGGGCGGCGTGGGCATCGCGGAGCGCGGCTACGACGTGCTGCGCGAGTTGTGGCAGGAGACGTTGACGATGCTGAACGAATGCCCATGCGAGGACGGCTGCCCCTCATGCGTGCAATCGCCCAAGTGCGGCAACAACAACGAGATGCTGGACAAGCGCGGCGCGCGTCTCCTGCTGGAGATGCTGCTGGGGGAGGAAGGCGCCTAGTCCTTCCAGAAGCGCTCTTCCTTGAAGCGGTAGCCGGCGTGCTCCATGCGCTCCTTGACGTCCTCGATCATGCCGGGGTGGCCGCAGGCGTAGACGATTGATGATTCGGGGGCGATGTTGTGGTCGCGCAGGTAGTCCTCGACGAGGGTGTTGACGCGGCCCGTCGCGCCCGTCCAGCCCGCGTTGCGCTCATCGTCCGGGCGGCTGACGGTCGGGGTGAAGTGGATGAAGTCGTGCTCGTCGGCCAGGGCTTGCAGCTCATCGCGGTAGACCAGCTCATCGTAGAAGCTGCCGCCATCGAGGACATGGAACTGCCTGTCCTCCACCTCGTCCGTCATCAGGGCGTGCCGCAGGATGCTCACGGTGGGCGCGACACCGGTGACCGTCGAGACGAACACGTGGGTCTTCGCGGTGCGATCGAGCGTGAAGATGCCCTTGGGCTTGGGGCGCAGGGTCAATTCCGTGCCAACGTCCAGGTTGTAGAGAACCGGCGTCAACTGGCCGTCCGGCGGCGGCACAAGTTCAACAAATAGCTCAAGCAATGGCTCTTCCGGCGCCGACACGATGGAGTACGGCCGCTCGATGTCCTCTGCGCCGATGGTGCAGTACTGCCCCGGCTTGAAAGGGAAGGGGATCGACGTCTCCAGCTTGATGAGCCAGAGGTCCTCGGTCAGGTCCCGGCGTTCGACGATGCGGGCCGTCGCCATCTGCGGCTGCAGTCGGCGTCCCGGGCGAGTGTTTTCCTGTGTACTGACCATTCATTCCTCTCCCACGCGTGGTAGTAGTGTTCGTGATGTCCTTCACAAGTATACCGATGACGGCGATGACGCGTGGTGATGTCCAGCGCGCTCTGGGCCGTGTAGTGCTAAGTTTGTGCTAAGGATGATGAGGGGGTAGGGCCATTCGCACGCGGAGTGTTCGCATCGATTCAACCGGCGGGATCGTGCTGGAGGGGCAGTTGGACCTGCCCGATGAGGGAGCGGCGACGCCGTCGGCGGGCGTCGTGATCTGCCACCCGCACCCGCAGTACGGCGGCGAGATGACCAACAACGTGGTGATGGCCGTTTCCTCCTCAATCGTCGCGTACGGAATGGCGACGCTGCGATTCAACTTCCGCGGCGCTGGTCGCAGCGGCGGCACGTATGACAACGGCGTCGGCGAGCAGGACGACGCGTTAGCGGCCTTGGGCGCTTTGGCCACAGGCTCGATATCGGACGAGCTGCCCGATGAGATGCGTGTCGCGTTGGCGGGATACTCCTTCGGCGGCGGCGTGGCGCTTGGAGCAGCCACGCGAGCGGAGAACCTGGCCGCGTTGGCGCTGATCTCACCGGCGATGGGCGACGACGCCGATGCATATGCAGGGTTGACGATGCCGAAACTCATCGCGACGGGCGAGGCGGACAACTTTGCGACGGTGGAGCGCGTGCGGAGTTTGGCGGGAATGCTGCCGGGCGCGACCGAGATCTACATCGCGCCGCAGACAGACCACTTCTGGTGGGGCGAGGAGATGAACCTGGGTCGCCGCGTCGGAGAGTTCATGAGTTCCGCCCTGGGGCGATAGTGTCTCTTCCCTATCTGGCCTTTGTTGATTAATTGCCATAAGCGCATGATATTATCGTGTGATAGTGGTAATTAATCGATTAATCACCCCACGGCCACTCTCTGACCACGGGGGGCTCTCCAGAGAGCAAGCGGGGCGTCATGCTCTATCTGCGATTCAGTCATTTGCCGGATGTTGATCGGCGTCTTGAGGCGCTTGGAAACGCCCGCAATTTCCTTGACGCTGGCCTTATCGAGCCAACCCCAGCGCAAGCGGAACTTCGTCGGAATGCCTTTGCGTCCAGCGTTCATTTTTCCACGCGCATTGAGGGCAATGTGCTCTCGCTAGGCCAGGTTGAGAGCCTGCTTAGAGGAGAACAGGTCCCCGCTAATGAAGATCAGTTGCAGGAAGCGATCAATTACGCTGATGCTCTTCGCTACGTGCAGAACGTGGCATCGGGGTTCACTCCTCTGACGGAGCAGACAATCAAGGCTATCCACTTCATGGTCACGAGGTCGCTTCCCGGTCCTTATGAACCTGGTCACTATCGAACCGCACAGAACTACATCGTGGATAGGGCCGGCAGGAGTGTGGTGTTCCGACCTCCTCAACCAGAGTATGTCGCCGATCTAATGCACGAGTACGTCGAGTGGCTAAACGAGAGTATGCGACAGCCCGAGCCTTTATTCACGGCCGGTCTGGCCCATCTCAACTTTGTTGGGATTCACCCCTTTGCGGATGGCAATGGTAGAACAGCAAGAATAATCGAGGCGCTTGTCTTCTACCACGCCGGGTACAAGTCTCTTGAACTCGTCTCGTTGGAAGAGTTCTTTGGACGCGACACCGAATCCTACTACGCAGCCTTACGCAACTCTTTGGGGCCTATCTATCAGCCAGAAGGGCGCGACGTGGCGATGTGGATGGACTACTACTTACGTGCCCATGTAGACCAAGCCGAATCAGCAGTGGAACGCCAGGTGACGACTATCTCCCGTATCGGCGGGTTTCTGGTCGAATTCGACGGTCTCGACGAGAGTCAGGCCGTGGCGCTTTACGTCGCTTGCGAGAATGGCAGTCTGACAAATCGTATCTACCGAGACTTGGCAGACGTAACGAATCAGACGGCTGTCAATCATCTCCGACGACTAGTTGAGATAGGCTTGCTGCAAATCGTCGGTCGCGGTCGAGGGACACGCTATAGGCCGACACAGCGCGCTATGGATATCTACAACGCCTACGTTCCGGACAAGAATGCTCCAAATATTGACGCGCCAACCCCTGACCCGAATCAGCCCACGTTGCTGTAGGTAAAGACAAAGCCCCCGCCTCTCATGTGAGAGGCGGGGGCTGCTTTCCCGCTGATTCGTTGGGACTATGCGGTCGAGTGCCGGTTAGCTCTTGCTCGGCAGCGTGGCGATGACGGGACCCGGGCCGACGGAGGTGTTGCCGTTCGTCGAGAGGACGGACGTCAGCTCCAGCTCGATGAGGTTCTCGCCGTTCTCCTGCCACTTGCGCTTGACCGTGCCGCCCGTCACGACGGTGTCGCCGACGGTGCTGAACACGCGCATCCGGAACGAGCCGATCTGCTTGATCTTGCCGCCCAGCCCGATGAACTCTCGCGCGACGCGCTCCCACATGCCGTTGTGGAAGTAGTTCATCGCGTACATGTCCGCCGCGCCGCCTGCCTGCGCAACGACGGTGTTGTGGTGGATGGCGTTGAAATCGCGGTTCGCGCCCGCGGCCATGACCATGCGCTGGATCGTCAGCGGATAGTGGACGGCGGGGACCTCATCGCCCTCGTTCACGTCCTCCCAATACCGCTGGAAGTCCCAGTCGATGGTCGGATTCGCGCGAGGCTCAATGGCGCGCGCGGGCTTCTCACCGTCGTCGCCGCCACCGGAGGCGGCTGCGGCAGCGGCCTGCGGATTGGGGATGTACGTGTAGCTGACCATAATCTGGCGGCCAACGGGGGTGCCGTCCTGGTTGTTCCACTTGTACTCGTATCGCAAGAACGCGCCGTCGCCGACCCGCGTCTTGCGCGGATTGACGTCCATCAGGACCTGTGACACCTGGGAGACACGGTCGCCGAGGTACAGCGGCCTGAGCGTCTCAACTTCAAGATCCGTGACGAAGCCGGCGGTGCCGGGCGACGGGACTTCCAGGGTCTTCCCTGCGCGGCCCGTGCCGGCGTTGGTGTAATGCGGGTCATCCGTCGGCCAGATCGACCCCATGCCCGGCTCCCACATGGATCCCTGCTGGAAGACCTGGATCATGTGGGCGGGGGCAAAGATGCCCTCATAGCCGTACTTCTTCGCAATCGCCTCATCGAAGTGCAGCGGACAGTCGAACTCCAGCGTCTCCATCTGGCGACGGATACCGCTCTGCTCAACCGCATCGATGCCCGTCTTCGGCTCGATCATGATGTCCTTGCCGAGGAGTTCCCGTGTTGGGCCCCATTCCAGTTCCGAGTCATTATTTGACGTCATCGTCCTCTCCTTACCCCTTGTTTCAACCATGGCGCGCGCCAACACGCGCCGGACACCGCAATAGTGGCTGAAAGTGGGCGCAGGCGCAAGGTTTTTGAAGTTCCCGCCCACGTTCGGCAGCCTTTCAATCTGTCTGCCGCGTTCCGGCTGTGCGTGCCCGTTGCATGGGGCGCGGGGTATTCTTACGTGTTGCCAGGGGGACGCAAGAGGAGGCCGGAGACGGAATGACGGACGATAGCGGTAGAGATCGCAGCGCGCGACGCGGCAGCGCGGCACGGCGCAAAGGCCTTGTCATCATCAATACGGGCAACGGCAAGGGCAAGACGACGGCCGCACTTGGCGTCCTGTTCCGTGCGTGGGGACGAGAGATGAACGCGCAGGTATTCCAGTTCATCAAGCACACCGGCTCGCGGTTCGGGGAGAGTCGCGCGGCGGACAAGCTGGAGATCCCCTGGAGCGCGATGGGCGACGGCTTCACCTGGCTCAGCAAGGACATCGACGCCTCGGCGGATATGGCGCGGGCGCAGTGGGACGAGGCGAGCAAGGCGATCCTCGCCGGCGAACGCGACCTCATCATCCTCGATGAGTTCACCTATCCGCTCGCTTACGGCTGGATCGACGTGGAGAGCGTGATCGACGTACTGAAGCAGAGGCCTGAGATGATGCACGTCATCATCACGGGGCGCAACGCGCCGGACGCGCTCATCGACTACGCCGACCTCGTGACGGAGATGCGCGAGATCAAGCACCCGTTCAATGAGCAGGGTATCCGCGCCCAACCCGGCATCGAGTTCTGAGCGATGACAACGCCTGCCCTGTCCCTTGAGCACGCCGTCGCCGCCATTCGGCCGCCGGACGCGGATGCGATGAGCCGGGCGGCGGAACGGCAGGCCAATCTGACCAAGCCGCCCGGGAGCCTCGGCCGGCTTGAAGAGATGTCGATTCGGCTTGCAGGCATGCTGCGGACCGACCAGCCACGCATCGGCGGCAAGGCGATCGTCATCGCCGCTGCGGATCACGGCGTGGTTGCGCAGGAAGTTGCGGCCTATCCGCAGGACGTCACGGCGCAGATGGTGCTCAACTTTCTCTCCGGCGGCGCGGCCATCAACGTGCTGTGCCGGCAGCTTGGCATACGGCAGATCATCGTCGACGCGGGTGTCGCGACGGCAGTGCCGCCGCATCCTGATCTGCGTTCTCTCGGCATCGGACGCGGAACGGCGGATATGTCTCAGGGCCCCGCCATGACGCGCGAGCAGGCCATGGCATGCCTTGAGGCGGGTATCGGCCTCGCGCAGGAATACGTCGAGAGCGGCATCGACCTCATCGGCACGGGCGACATGGGCATCGGCAACACGACGGCATCCGCCGCCGTCACGTCCGTCGTAACCGGCCTGCCTCCTGAGGAAACAACGGGCGACGGCGCGGGGCGTCCGGCGGCGGGGTTGGAGCACAAGGTTGAGGTCATCCGGCGGGCGCTTGACGTCAATAACCCCGATCCTGCGGACGGCCTCGCAGTTCTGTCCCGCGTGGGCGGGTTTGAAATCGGCGTGCTTGCGGGCGTGGTGATCGGCGCGGCGGCGCGTAGCAGGCCCGTCGTCCTGGACGGGTTCATCTCCGGCGCGGCGGCGCTCATTGCGCAGGCCATCGCGCCCGCGTCACGCGACTATACGATCGCCGCGCACCTATCCGCCGAGCGAGGTCACCGCGCCGCGCTGAATCATCTTGAACTGACACCGCTGCTTGACCTGAACATGCGGCTTGGCGAGGGAACGGGTGCGGCGCTGGCAATGCCGATCATCGAGGCGGCTGCGTCTACCCTGTCCGAGATGGCGACGTTCGACGAGGCGGGCGTGTCCGGCCCGGATGATGAGCCCGGATCGGCACGGAGTGATGAGCAATGAACGGCCTGTTCGCCGCCATCGGTTTCCTGACCGTCATCCCGACACCGCGAGTAGGCGAGAGGGCGCTTGCATGGGCACGCATGTGGTTCCCCGTTGTCGGGCTTGGTATCGGCGGGTTGTTGACGGGTCTCGACTATGCCCTGCGAGAGGGTTTTTGGACGCTGACCGGCATCGGATTCCCGTCCCTGCTTCTCGCTGCGTTGCTCATCGCCTTCCTCGTGATCATCACACGCGCCCTGCACCTGGACGGGTTCATGGACACGTGCGACGCGCTCTTCGGCGGCGCGAACGCAGAGCGTCGTCTGGAGATCATGCGGGATTCGCGCGTCGGGTCCTTTGCCGTAGTCGGCGCGGCCTGCCTCTTCCTGATTAGCTTTGCCGCCATCGTCTCGCTGTGGCCTCCGGGTCGTTTCTGGGCGCTGCTGGTCATTCCCTGCCTGTCGCGTTGGGCGATGGTCGTGACGATGGCAGCATTTCCCTACGCGCGGGGAGAGGGCGGGCTTGGGGCGGCGTTCCTCCAAAGCGGGACGCGCGCGCAGACGCTCATCGCGACTTTGCTAGCGGTCGTTGCGGCAGTCGCATTTGCCGGGCCGACGGGAATCGTGCTGCTGCTCGTCGCGGGCATTGTTGCGCTGGTAGTGGGTCGGTTCGCGACGAACCGGCTTGGCGGCGTGACCGGCGACGTGTACGGCGCTGTCAATGAGTTGGCGACAATGGCGATGCTGGTGGCCGCGTCACTGATCGTATTGGGCGATATTCTGCCTCTTGAACCTATCTGGCTCGCAGAGGGTATCGATTTTACCTTCGGGGATGACTCCTATGCGCCGTAGAGGGACGTGATGGGCGCGGGACTCACACTCATCATCGGCGGGGCGCGTTCCGGCAAGAGCGCGTTCGCGGAGAAACTCGCCGCGCGGCATGAGCATGTCCTCTTCGTCGCGACGGCGGAGGCGCTCGACGATGAGATGCGACAGCGCATCGCCAAGCATCAGGAGAACCGGCCCGCCAACTGGCGCACGCTGGAAGAGCCGCGCGCTGTCGCGGAGGCCATTACGGGCGCCGACGCGGCTCACTCTGTTCTGCTCCTTGATTGCCTCACGCTGTGGGTGAGCAACCTGCTGCTGGACATGGAGGAACAGTCAGGCGCGGAACAGCACATCACGGCAGAGGCCGAGCGGCTGCTGGCTGCGTATGAGGCGTCCAACGCGGAATGGGTTGTCGTGACAAATGACGTTGGCGGGGGCGTGGTGCCGCCGACACCGCTGGGCCGCGCCTTCCAGGACGCCCTCGGGCGAGTGAACCAACTCGTCGCGGCGCGTGCCGACAAGGTCTACCAGATGACCGCCGGGCTGGCCGTGGACGTGAAGGCGCTGAACGCGAGTCCGTACGGGGACGTGGACTAGGCGCGTCCCTGCTACAATCGCGGTTGCGACACTACTCTATCGACACCGAGAGGAGACTCACGCGAATGACCCAACAGAATCGGCCCAGCGGCCCGCCGGAGCCAGTCGACGATGAGAGCGGCGGCCAGCCCGTCCTGTATGAGACCGCGGAGGAGGGCAGTGTCGCCATCGTCACGCTGCACCGCCCCGGCGTGCTCAACGCCATCAACGGCGCGTTGACGGAGGCGCTCAAGGAGGCGCTCGCCAAGGCGGACGCGGACGATGACGTGCGCGTGGTAATCATTCGCGGCGCGGGCCGCGCGTTCTCCGCAGGCGGCGACATCACGGAGTCGTCACGCCGCATCCTGGCGAACGATGAATCGCTGGAGCGCGCGACGCCCGGCGCGGCGCACATCACGGTATGGGAGCTGGGCAAGCCGGTCATCGCTGCCGTCCACGGCTACGCCATCGGGCTGGCATTCGAGCTGGCCGGTGTGTGCGATTTCACAGTGCTGGCCGACGACGCAAAGGTGGGCGAGATACAGATTCGCCACGGCTACGGCCCGCCGGTGCTGATGACGCCCTACGTCGTGACGCTCAAGCGCGCCAAGGAGATCCTGCTGCTGGGCGACATGGTGGACGCGCAGGAGGCGCTCGCGATGGGGCTGGTGAATCGCGTCGCGCCCGCCGACAAGGTGATGGACGAGGCGCTGTCCATCGCGCGACGCATCGCGGCCCTGCCCGCGGCGACGGTGCGCATGAACAAGATGCTCATCAACCGCTCGTACGAGGTGGGCGGGTTCCGCACGGCGTTGAACTACCGTGACGACGAGGCGTTTGCCGATCTGTGGGCATCATCGCAGCAGGACGACGAGACGCGAGAGCGGCTGCAGGTGCTGCAGGATCGCGGCTGGGAGGCGTTCCGCAACGAACGTGACGCCAAGTACCACGGCCGCACCGCAGAGGAAGAGGCCGCCGCGCGAGAGAGCGGAGAATAAACCCACCCGGTGACCCTGAATGTTGTCGGCATTGCCATTGGAATTGCCGCCGGGTTGTTCATCGGCCTGACGGTGGGGCCGCTGTGGGTGGGCATCCTGCTCGGCACGGCCATCGGCATCGCCCTAACCGTCGCCCTCCAACGCGGGCGGGGCGGTAGATGAAAACGCTTGGCCAGGACCAACGCGCTATTGCGCGTTCGCGTTGGTCCCGTTGCCTCCTTGCCCGTTCCCGGCACTGCCGCCCAGCGTGTCGCGGCCTCTGAGCAGCGCCTGGTAGTGGCGGCCCCACAGAGAATCGTTTTCAAGTGAGCTAAAATCGTCCTGCCCCCAGATCCAGCTCCGGACCTCTTCGTCAGATGCGACGGCGGCGCGCAGGGCATTCAGCGCCAGTTCCACACGCCCCTGCCGCCCCAGCACGCGCGCGTACCAGAACAGGGCCTCCGAAGGATCATCCGGCCGCGCCTGCACGGACGCGTTCAGGGAGTCCAGCGCCTGCGTCAACATCCCCACGTCAGCGAAAGCGACACCCCTGTTGTAGAGGGCATCCGCGTGATTGGGGTCAACACGCAGCGCGGCATCGAATGAATCGATGGCCTCCATCGTGCGGCGCATCTGCGCGAGCGCGTTGCCGCGGTTGTTCAGCGCGTCCGGGTCATTGGGACGCAGCGTGAGGACGCGGTTGTATGACTCCAGCGCCGCCGAGTAGTCCTGCAGCTCCATATAGGCGTTGCCGCGACTGTTCTCCGCGTCCGCGTGCCGAGGCTCGATCTCCACGGCGCGCGCAAACTCCCCCAAGGCGTCCCCCAGCAGGTCCTTGCGGTAGAGGACGATGCCGCGGCCATGGTGCGCGTCAGGATGTCGCTGAACCAGTTGGAGGGCCAGGTCGAACGACCCCAGCGCGTCATCGAGCCGATCAAGCTGGTTCAGCACGAGGCCGCGATAGACGAGCGCCTCGATGTGATCAGGACGTCGAAGCAGCGCGTCCTGTAGAGCAACCAGGGCGTCCTCCGCCCGTCCGACGGCCAGCAGGGCGCGGCCTTTCGCGGAGAGGGCGCGGGCATGGCCGGGCTCGAGGGCGATGGCGCGGTCGCACGCCTCGATTGCCTCATCGTACCGTTCCAGTTCCGTCAGGGCGGCGGCAACATTGGCGTGCAATAGCGGCAGGGATTCATGATCGTGCAGCGCCTCCTGGAACGAGGCCAGCGCCTGCTGGGGTTGGCCGGCCAGCATGAAGACGTTCCCGGAGTTGACCTTGGGTTCGATCAGGCTCGGGTCGATTTCAAGCGCGCGTCGATAGGTCGTAAAGGCAGGCTCCATGCGGCGCAGCCGGACCAGGGCGTTGCCGCGGTTGTTGAGAACGCGAGCGGGATGAGGAGCGCCAAGCCGCAGAACCTGCTCCAGGGCCTGCAGAGACTCCTCGAATCGACTCAGTTCCGCCAGCGCCGCCGCGCGTCCCGCGACCGCGTCCACGTTGTCTGAGTCAACGGCGATAACCCTGTCGAATGCGCGCAGGGCGTCCTGCGGTCTGGCCAGCGCCAGGAGGGTCACGCCGCTCGCGTACGATACCTTGCCGATGATCTTCCGGTTGCCGCGCGCGAGATCAAAGGACTCGACGGCGGCATCAAACTGCCGCTGTCGCATGAGCGCCAAGCCGCGCAGATACCAGATATCCGGGGCCTCCTTGTCGGTTGCGCCGTCAAGCGCGTATTCATAGGCAATGAGGGCATGAAGCCAATCGCCGGTGCTTGCCCACGCGCGTCCCTCAAGGAGCCAGTCGGAGATCTCCTTCTCATCGGAAGCCTGTTCGAGGAGATGGTACAGGAGTATTCCGATCTGGCCCGCGGCGCCGGGCAGGCGGGAGGCGAGCATGTCGGCATCGATCCAGTCATCCCCGCGCGGCCAGTCCGGAGGCATGTCAAGGAGTTCGATGGACGTGCCCCGGAGATCGAGGAGGGGCGGCAGGCTCACGCGCGGCGCCTCCCGCTGTCCGTGCCCTCCGCCAGGACATCGCCGATGGAGTTGCCGGAGGACTCCGCATCGCCATCAAAGGGCCCCGTCTCCTGGGTTGGCGAGTCCGGGATGGCGAACGGAGGAACAATCGGGATGTCCTCGAATTCAACGGAGCCGTCCGCGCGAAGGCGTCGAATCTCGGCTTCCGCCTCCGCCAGGTAGGATGCAATGGCGTCCCGTTCAAGGCGCGCAATCTCCGGGCGGGCGCGGAGGAATCCGCGGAGGACGGTATGGTACCGCTCTGCGGCCGTCACCAGCTCCGCCGCCAGCTCTTCTCGTTCCTCTTCACTATCCCCCGTGTCCACGGAAAGACGCAGGCGGATGGCGTTGACCAGTTCCCCTTGCCGGCGCACCGCGTCAGCCTCGGCGTCAGCCGCCTGGCGCTCAAGCTCCCTGTTTCGCAGTTCCGCCTGGCTGCGGAGGGTAAGCGTCAGGATGACCAGGGCCGTGAACGCGAGAGTCGTGACAGCCACCGGGATAAAGCCCGTCACTATGCCGCTGCCAATGTCGGCAAAGGGGATCGTAATCACCCCGATCAGGTGCAGGGTGCCGAGAATCGTCGAGATGAGCACCAGGACGATGCCCGAGGCAAGCGTCTTCACGATGCAATCAGTTGCTCAAACCGTGACGCGACATCCGGGTCTGAGTACAACGCGCCAAAGTCCGTTTCATTCTTGGCCTGTTCACGCAGAATGGGAGCGGCGGTCACCGCCTGCCGCAGAGCCTCAAACGCCTCCGTCGTCTGGCCAAGTCGGCTTTGTGCCCTGGCCTTGTGGAAGAGTGCGTCCGCAAAGCCGGGGCGCAGGACAACGGCGCGGTCGAAAGACGCAACCGCATCTCGGAACTGCTCCAGACGGGCAAGGGCGACACCCCGTCCGTAGTGCGCCTCCGGAATGTCTAAACGCAGCCGCAGGCAACGCTCGAAGGCGTCTGCTGCTGCGTCAAACTGCCCCATCCGGGAGTAGGTAACGCCACGGTTGTAGTGCGCGCGGGCAAAGGCGGGACGGAGGTTGATGGCCCGCTCATAGGACCGCAGGGCCTCGTCATTGCGGCCTGCGAGGGCAAGCGCGTTTCCCAGATCGTTGTGCAGGTCCGGGTTGTCGGACAGGTATGTTCGGGCATGCTCAAAACCGACGATGGCATCATCAAGACGACCGGAATCAGATAGGGCGCGAGCGCGGTCATAGATCGTGTCACCGTCCTGTCCGTTGATGCGCAGCACGGAGTCGAAATCCCGGATGGCATCATCAAATCGGTCCATCTCGGCAAGGACATTGCCGCGGCCCGCCAGGATCGCCGGATCGGTCTCCCCGCTCGCGGACGCCAGCGCGTCATAGACCTGGAGGGCTTCACGTAATTCACCGTCCCGCTGCAGCGAGACGGCGTACAGGAAGCGGATCCGGGGGTCGTCCGGCATCTCCCGGAGCGCCTGCCGGTACGCGGCCGCCGCTCGTTCATCCTCGCCGATAGCGAGGTAGGCATTGCCGCGGACAACCCAGTCCTCCGCCGAGAAAGTCTCCAGAACGTCAGAACGCTCCAGCAGCAAACGCACGTCCGCCCGCAGGTGCGCCTGCAACGCATTCGGCGAGGCCGCATCACGTGAAGAAGGCGCGCGGCTCCTCAACGCCCGCTGGGCGCGCCATGCCTCTTCATGTGATTCATACATCCGGCGGAGGCGCGCAGCCTCCTCATTGTCCCCGCGCCGCTCGGCAGAGGCAATCTGGCGCTCAAAACTGCGCCAGAAGTCCTGCTCCACCTCAGCATGCACTTCCTCGACATCGGCGGTTTCAACAACAACTGCGTCCGGCGGCGTTTCATTCCCGCCGGGCTCAGAAATCCCGCGGAAGAGATTGCTAAAGAATTTCATGCGCCATTCCAGCACTGCAACGGCGATAAGCGACGCCCCAACAAGCACACCTATTACCGGCATTAAGTCCTGCATATAGGGGAAAGGGTACTCCCCATACGTCATGACGGCAACACGACAGCACATAACGGAGTGCGGGAGAGAGCGCATTCATGTGCCACATGGAGTTGCGGAATGAGCACGTCCGTTCTTATGGTTCCCCCATCGAAGACGGCCCGAATACCGCACCCGGGAGGTGAAACGAATGGCGCTCACATTGACGGAAGCAGCCAGGCTCTCAAACGACGTCCTGTTGCAGGGCGTGATAGAAACCGTGATCAAGGACAGCCCCGTTCTCCAGTCGCTGCCCTTCATTGAGATTGTCGGAAACGGTCTCACGTACAACAGGGAACGGTCTGCGCCGACGGTCAGTTTCTACGGCGTTGGCGATTCATGGGCGGAGAGCACGCCCACGTTCACGCAGTTGACGGCGACACTCTCCATCCTTGGCGGCGACGCGGACGTGGACAACTACCTCGCCACCACGCGATCCAACATCCAGGACCTTGAGGCGGCCGTCGTCCAACTCAAGGCGCGAGCCATTCAGCACAAGTTCGAGGACACCTTCATCAACGGGGACACGGACAACGATGCGGACTCGTTCGACGGCATCGACGTGCTGGCCGCCGGAGATCAGGCGCTTTCGATGGGCGCCAACGGCGGGACGCTCACGCTGGACAAGCTGGATGAGCTGATCGACGCGGTGCAGGGCGGCAAGCCGGACATGATCCTGATGAGCCGCCGCTCCCGCCGCAAGCTCAATTCACTCGCCCGCGCCTCCGGTTCCGGCATCGTCGTGTCGTATAGAGATGAGTTGGGGCAGATGGTCCAGTACTACGACGGCGTCCCCGTCGGCGTGAACGATTGGATCTCGGACGCGCAGACGGTCGGCACAAGCGCGGACTGCTCCACCATCTTCGCGTACCAGGCGGGCGAAGGCGGCCTCGTCGGGTTGACGTCGCCGGGCGGGCTGCAGGTGGAACGCGTCGGCAGCCTGGAGACGAAGGACGCAAGCCGGACGCGCGTTAAGTGGTACGTGAGCCTTGCCCTGTTCAACACGGCAAAGCTCGCCAAGCTTGCGGGCGTTCGCAACTAGGAGCGGATTTCCGGATCCCCGTGAACGCGGGAGTGACGGAGGGCGAGGGAGGCGCGAGGAAAGATGAGTACGCTGGGACAGGTGCGTGAGCGCGTGCGTCGCGATCTGCACGATGAGGACGCCAACAGCTACCGCTGGACGGATGACGTATTGAATCGTCACATCGAGCGGGCGCTTGCCAAGGTCTCGAAGGTCGCGCCGCAGGAGAAGACCGCCTCACGAGGGCTGACGGGCGGAAGCCGGGAGGTCTCCGTCGCGGACCTGACCGACCGCGTCGTCGTTGAAGCGGTCGAATACCCCGTTGGCACGCACCCGCCCTCCCGCGTGCGCTTCAACCAATGGGGTGACACCCTCATGCTGAGTCTGCCCGGCGAGCCGAAGGCCGGTGAGAGCGTCACCGTGTATTACGGAGCGCTTCATCGGCTGACGGACTCCGCGTCCACTCTGCCCGAGGTGTTGGAGGAGGTGGTCATCACCGGCGCGGCGGCCTATGCGGCGCTGGAATGGGCTGCCTACGCCGTCAATCGCCTCAACGTCGGCGGGCAGGACGTGTGGCGGCAGTACCTGACATGGGCGGAGGAGCGGATGGCCGATTTTGAGCTCCAGTTGGCGCGGATCGGCCGCCGCTCCGGCTTCCGCTCACGCAAGCTCTTCCATCCGGATGACGGCGGCGACCTCTAGGCCGTCCGGACTCGGCAGCGCAATCGACTTCTCGGTGACCAACGATGCATTCACTACCTGAAACACTGCTCGCGGCGCAGCGTGACCGCGCCGCCGTTCCCTATATTCACGCCGCGCTCGCTGAGCGGTGGGGCGGTGTGACACAACTCCGGTGGGAACGCCTTGCCTCCGGGCAGGAGCCGGACGGGCCGCATGACGCTGTCATCACGTCCGTCGGCTCTCTCATCCGCATCCGCGCGCAGGCCAACCCCAACGGCCTCTTTGTCCAACGCGTGCCGTCACCCGCTCCGGATGCGCAATTCGGAACGTGGCGGAACCTCGGAGGGATGTCCGGCTCGGCAGGCGTTGCGGTCATCGAGATTGGCGGCCAGATCCATGTCCTTGACGTTGCGCCCAACCAGCGGACGATCCGCGAGCGAACGAGCCGGGACGATGGCGTAACCTTCAGCTCACCCCGCACAATCGCCACGGCGACTGCCAATATCACGTCCCTTGCTGCGGCAGCCGGCCTGGGCGGCGCGGCGCTGCTGCTCGTCGCTGAATCAACGGGCGTCGTTCGCTCGATGACGAGAACGGCGGGGGCCTGGTCGCCGCCTGCCACATGGACCAACTCCCTGAGCACGCTGGACGGCATCGCCTGCGCGCACGTCGACGGCGATTGGGCGGTTGCGGCGTGCGGAACACTGTCGGACGGATCGTCAGGCGTATGGACGTGCACCCTCGGCGCAGGTTTGTCGCAGACGACGGGAACATGGTCGATGCTGCGTGAGGTGATTGCATCGGCGGCGGGCGCAGACGTGACCTACCGTGATCCTGGCCTCTGCGCGGCAGACGGGCCGCTCATCAGCTTTGTCGAAGTATATGGCGGTGCGGGTGGCTACTCACACACGATGACAACGCATGCGGCGGCGGGGGCGCGTTTCCGCGACCATCGGTGGCGCGAACCCTCGCCGTTCGGCAGGACCGGGGGCGTTGGGCCGGCCCTAACCGCCGATGCGTCCTTTGCGTGGCTGACAACACCGTCCGGCGTGTGGCGGGCGCCCATCGGCAAGCCGTCCATCGATGTCTCTGGTTCCGTGATGGCCGCGGACGTGAGAGAGACGCCGCGCGGCGCTTCACTGGCTCTCGTTCTGGCTGAGGGGCTGCGTCTTGACCCGTCGATCACCGTCGGCTCCGGCCCATTGGGGCATGAACTCAGCATCGCATGGGGCTATGAGACTGCGGAGGGACGGGAAACGGGTCAGCCCCAACGCTATTGGGTGCGCGAGGTTCGGCGCGAGACGCGGCGAGGCAGCCTCGTAACGGTGTTGGAGGCGGAGGACCCGTGGTGGTTCCTGGCCAACATGCGGGCGCGGCGTCAGTTGACGTGGCCCGCGCACACGGCGTCTGTGTGGAACATCCTCGGCCAACTGCTCACCATGGCGGGCCTGTCCACCTCGCTCGCGCGCTCAAGCCCAGCCATCGTCGCCACCTATCCCGCCGTCACGGTCTCTCCGAACGAGAGTCTTGCGGTTGCCGTCAATCGCCTCATGTCCCGTGTGCCGGACGTTCTGCGTTTCTCAGACGGCGTGCTGGAGGCGATCCATGCGCGTGAAACCGACCCCGCCGTCTATTCCTATGGCGAGCCGGGCGGCCATGCGCTGCTGGACGCCGCGCGCTCATCCGCCCTCTCTCGTGTCAACCACGTGCAGGTCTACGGGCGCGGTGCGATCGCGCAGGCGGTCAATGAGCGGGAGATGGCGTCCGTCGGCAGTCTCTTGGTGCAGGTTGTTGACCGCTCGCTCACAACAACGGAGGTGGCGGCCACGCGGGCGGAGGCCGAACTGCGTTCACGCGGCATCCTGCAGCCATTTGCGCGCATCACCGTCCCCGTGAACGGCGGGCAGCAGCTGCATGACGTGGTGGCCGTCACCGCGCCATCAGTGGGGTGGACATCGGAGCGGCTGCGGGTGGCAGGCCTGCGGACACGGTACGACGTCGGCGGGTCTGAGCCGGTGTACCGGCAGGACATCGATCTGGGCGGGGTGTAGCCATGGAGCTGAGGCGCGGCACGGTCAGGGGTTTTGATGCGTCGTCATTCACGGCGGACGTTCAGTTGGACGGGAGTGTGCCGACGTGGCTGACGGGGGCGCGCATCAGCCGCGCCATCCCCTCTGCGGAAGTCTTGGCCGGCCGCTCGTGCATCATCGCCTTCGCGTCGGACCCGTCCGACCCCACAGAGGCCGTGGTCATTGCAGTGTACGTATGAGCAAATCATACTGGCCGCATGATTCTGTTCAAGGAACCGAGCGTTCAACTCATCCTGCGTGGCGAGAAATCACAGGCCCGCAAGTTGTGGGCGCGAGCGCGGGCGAAGGAGGGCGCGGAGCACCTCCTCTATCGCCGCCCGCCCATGACCGGCGAGAAGCCGTTCGCCAAAATCCTCGTGACGCGCGTGTGGAAGCAGTTCATCGGAGATATGACCCCCGATGAGGCGCAGGCCGAGGGCTGGCCGGACAAGGCGGCGTGGATCGAGCAGTTCAGCGAGGGCAAAAAGTTCGACCGCCCCGTCAACGAGGTGGAGGTCTACGCGCTGGAATTTGAGGTCATAGAGCGCTTCGAGGAGCCAACCCCCGCCTAGACGCCCTACTCCGGCGGACTGGCCCGCAGAATCAGGACGGGGACGGTGGCGCGGCGTATCACCCGGCCCGAGACACTCCCCGCGATGAGATCGCTCACCATGCCGGCCCCATGCCGCCCCATCGCGATCATGTCGCACGTCGTCGCCTCCGCCGCCTCCAGGATCACGTCCGGCGTGGGGCCCCATTCCACCATCGTCGTTACCGTGAAACCGTAGGCCTCAAGGTCTTCCCTGACTGCGTCGACAATCTCGTCCGCCTCTGTGGTGGTCTGCTGTTCAATGCCTTCCAGGTCTTCACGGGACGGAAGATGCGGGACGAACCCGAGCCGGATCGACGACGGCCCGGGCATCCTGAGGTGAGCAACGTGCAGCACGGCGATCTCGACCGTGTCCGCCTCATCAGCGAACAGCTTGCCCAGCCACCCCACGGACGCCACATCCTGATCGGACCCGTCTACCGCCAACAGTATCCGCGTCATCGACCACTCCTGCCCCAACTCCGCCGCCGCTCACCCTGAGCCTACCGCCCACCCCGCTCACCCTGAGCCTGTCGAAGGGCGAGCACCCACTCCGTCATTCCCACCCCAACTCCGTCATTCCCGCCCCAACTCCGTCATTCCCGCGAAAGCGGGAATCTGAATCGCATTGTGCAACCCAACTCCGTAACGCCAACCAACCCGCTCACCCTGAGCACAGTCGAAGGGCGAGCGGAGCACCCTACTGCGCGGCGCGGCGACGCCTCACCCTGCTCATGATGAACCCGGCGGCGATGCCGATAACGGGCGCCGCCGTCAGCAGCGCCAGGGAGCCGATAACGAGCCAGTGGGTGTATTCATATCCGAGTATCTCCACCGTCGTGCCTCCTTACCGCCCGCATCCTCCTGCCCATCAAGCACTGCCAGTCTACCCCAGCGCGCGCCCCCGCTCACCCTGAGCCTGTCGAAGAGCGTACAATGAGCGTGGAGGCGCCGACGGATGAGCACATTCACGTGGCCGGTGCGAATCGCAAACCTTGACGGAGAGCGTTCGATGGACATCGACGCCTTTATCGATACGGGCGCGTCCATGACGACGCTGCCCGCGCCGATGCTGCGAGAACTCGGTGTAGAGCCGGTCGCCAGGCAGCAGTTCACAATCGCGAACTGGCAGCGCATCGAGCGCGACATTGGATACGCCGTCGCAACGATTGGCGACCAGAGCCTGATAACATACGTCGCATTCGGAGACGAGGACTCGCCCCTCCTGCTGGGCGCACTGACCCTTGAAGTCTTCGCCCTGGCAGTTGACCCCCGCGCGGAAACCCTCGTCCCCCGCGAACTGATCATGTATTAGGGAGCGCAGCCGAGGAATCCAAAGCCTCGCTTGCGCCCGCCACCACCCCCGCTCACCCTGACCCCGCCGAAAGGCTCCGCTCACCCTGAGCCTGTCGAAGGGCGAGCGCCCCACCCCGTCATTCCCGCCCCCCTTCCGTCATTCCCGCCCCCACTCCGTCATTCCCGCGAAAGCGGGAATCCAGAATCCCCTCCCCCTTGATGGGGGAGGGCCAGGGTGGGGGTGCCGATGTCATTCCGAGCGCAGCCGAGGAATCTAAAGCCTTACCGATCAGCCCGTTTCTGCGTGCCCTCGCCGTCCGGCTCAAGGAACACGACGCGCGTCTTCTTGCCACCGTGAATCTGAGGCTCCTTCGCCAGCTTGCGGCGGAGCAGGTCGATAGGCCCGTCCGGCTGGCAAAGCGACTCCGGCAATCCGAGCACATCCACCAATAGCCGCCGGTCAAGCTCAGCACGCGCCGGGTCCTCATCTATCTGGTCAAACGGCAAGAATCGCCGATCCCGCATCGCCTCAAACGCATCTTTCGCGGCTGCAACCTGCTCCGGTGTGAGCTCAGTCACATCAAGCGTCGGAATCTCTGGAATACCCGTGACGGTCGTCGTGCCACGACCGGACTGAGTCTTGTTTGACACCCACCAGTGCATCAGTAGACCGAGCGTCGAATTGCACCACAAAGCAAATGGGTACTCATGCTCACGATTCTCGAAAATGACGGATGGCCAAGCTCGACCTCCGATGGCTGGGCCCTCCGTCATCGTCACAATCAGAGACTGAGAGTTGAATCGTAAATCAAGGTTGTAGTGCGCTCTGGTAGCTGTCTTTTGTACATTCGCAGCCCGCTTCCTGAGCGTCTCTTCCGTAACTCCACCGGAGGGGGCCTGATCGTACCTTCTGAATCAGGTTCGACGACCAATTGGCGCTCGCGCTTGCCGTCGTGCGCCCACAACGTCGGATAGGTAGGAGCTGAACTTACCGGCGGCTTCTCAATCTTGAAAGGCCCACGCGGTGTTCCGTCGGGGTAATTGCCATTGATGTCCCTGTGAACAGGGCCACGGTCGGCAAACGTGCCAATGGGCACAACCGGTAGCTCCACAGGACCAGCGTTTGGCCTACCAAGCTGTATAAGCGAACCTCTCGCCACATGGTATGCCACTTTCGCCAAATCTCCGTCAGAAATACCCGCCAAAGGCCAAGGGCCAGTGGCTGGAATTGAGGCATCCACAACTACGCCAAGCACGTCTTCGCCAAGCCGAAGATGCGTGAGCGATTCAGCGTCCTCCAGTTTGCTTACTTGGCCATCTCGGAGTAGTCGGCTTATCTCGGCCGCAAGCAGTTCACCTGCAGTGGCGGACTGTACTTGCTTCTCTAAGATAATGAACGTGGCTCGCTTCTCGCGGAGAGGTTTCCCGGTTGCCCGTTTCTTGGGTGAAGGCCTTTCGGATCGCCTCGCTATCAACAAGCATTCGGCCATACCCGTATCGGCTGAGAAGGACGATTCATAGTTGCCAACGCCTGCCACAGTGACGACGATGATGCCATCATACTCTTCTCGCCAGCGGGAGCGAATCGCGTCCCAGGAACTGCCGCTCATGGCGCTCAGTGGGAGAACCATCGCCATAGTGCCGCTGTCTCGAACCTTGCGATGGGCGAGCTCAACAAATTCCGACGACAGTCCGGCATTGCCATGTGATGGCGCGTCTTTCGTCAGAGCTTGCACTCGATCCGCCATTGCCTTTTGTTGTTCCGGGGTCGTCTCGAAAGCTGCAAACGACGGAATAGGCACAGCCGCGTGCGTTCCCTCGTGGTTTGTCGGGCGTGTGAAGGGCGGGTTCATGATGGTCAGGTCGAACTTGCCGTGACCGACCCGGGATACAAGGTCACGCACCTCTTCCGGCTCTCGTCCTCCCGCCGAAACGGCTACGGCAGTATCCATGAGCGACCACTGCACCGGCTCCTCAAGCAGATCAAGGGATCCGACTGCGACATTGTTATCCCCTTGATTCCCATACGGCATGGTCAATAGACACTCGCCGTCAAACGGCGTATCGGGATGACTGCCTGCCAGCATGGCAGCCGTCAGGTGAACGGCGATATTCAACACGTCCAGCCCCACGAGGCCGTGCTTCATCATGGGGCCGTGCAGTTTGCTTGGGTCGCCTCCGTGTAGTTCGTGCAATAGCGACATCCGCTGGTAGGCGGTCGAGAGGAGCGTACCGGTGCCGCACGCAAAGTCCCCGATTTGGACACTTGCCAGCGTCTCCTCGTCGCCCCAATCCGCGCCCCCCGGCGGTTTGCCGGCGGGCAGGGCGAGCGCGGCCAGGAGGGCAGCGGCTTCCGGTCGAGTGTAGTTGGCCGCTAGATAGCTCCGGTCGGCGATCAGACTCTGGAAGACTATTCCTATGAGGTCATGGGAACGCGTCACGCCTCCGGCGACCAGCTTCTGTCCGGTCCGCCACAGGGAATCCAGAACCTCATTTGCGGTCGCCGTGGGCATGAGGCTCAACATCTCCCTAGCCGACCAGAATATGGGCCAATAGTTGACCTTGAGGATGCGCCCCCATTCGTCGCACAAGTCGTCGGGCGCGAAGATACCCTGGGAACGAAATGCCCCAACGCGTTGTACTCCTCGCTTTGGCCCCGGCTCTGACTCCGGCACTTGGAACTCTACTTCTGCCAACGACTCGTGAAAGACAAGGGCGTTGGCGATGACGGTCATCGCCATGCGTCGCGTTTGGCCGTCCTTGTCATCGGATTGCCCAAGAACATCCGCGATCGCATTGCCGAGATCGGTGCCAATGCCATGACGTCGAGTCAAGCCGTCAGCAGCATAATTCACGCCGTTCTCAAGTTCTTTGGCGAGGGCCTCAATTCGTGGAGGTGGGACGGCGGCCCGGTGGACCAGCATGGCCAGGTCACGGACACTGCCGCGAATCCAGCCTGTCGATGGCAACCGATCCGGCGGATCGCCGGCCTTGTGGGTGTACAGCGCGTATTCCAGGTCTTGCGTGCCGCCTATGGCTTCGCGCAACGGGGCGCCGTCAAGGGTAAGAATGGTCTCCGGATAGACCAGGGCGATGGCCGTCTCGATCTGACGACCCGTCTTGGCTACAGTTTTCCCCAGACGATTCTTGGCGTCGTTCTCGGCGCTCGTGTGGTTGTCACGCTCAGCCTCAATAACGACAGGCCAGCCGCTGGCTTCCTCGATGAGTATGTCCGGACGGCCGCCTTCTGCCAGCACATCACCGGTCCGCTCAGTGAGTGTTGCCCAACTCCCGCGGAGTCCGCCCAACACCTCACCGAGGGCAACATTCAACGTGTGTTCGTGCGTGCCGCTGGTCATGACGGTTGCTCCCTATAGGGTACAGCAGAGCGAGGTTTCAGGGAGTCACTATCCGAACACCTGTTGCAATTCCCCCGCGAGGCGTGGTACCGTCGTCAGAACGCGCGTTCTTTGGATGGAGTTCTTCAGGTTGCGTTGGACGCGCAGGTGGGAGGGAATGTCATGACGTTGGCACACGTGCGCAGCTGCGCGGTTGTTGGTCTTGAGGGTTCGATCGTTGAGGTGGAGGTGGACATCGCGCCCGGCCTGCCCGCCTTCACAATCGTGGGGCTGCCGGACACGGCGGTGCAGGAGGCGCGGGAGCGCGTTCGCGCGGCAATCAGGAACTCCGGGTTTGAGTTTCCGCAGCGCCGGATCACGGTCTCCCTGGCCCCCGCGGACCTCAAGAAGAACGGAACGTCCTACGACCTGCCCATCGCCGCGGGCATCCTCATCGGATCGGGACAGGCGGGAGCGCAATTCTCACTGGAGGACGTCGCGTTCCTGGGCGAACTCTCCCTCGAGGGGCAGGTTCGGCACACACAGGGCGTGTTGCCGATGACGGCGTTGGCGCGCGAGGGCGGGCTGACGCAGATCGTCGTTCCCGCAGTCGACGCGCCGGAGGCCGCCCTGGTCGACGGCATCGAGGTGCTGCCCGCGGGCAACCTGCGGGAACTGGTGGAGCACATCAGCGGCGAGCAGTCGTTCCGTCCCTTCTACCAGACGGAGCCGCCGGCAGACCCGGGCGTTGCGTCGACCATCGACGGATTTGATATGTCGCTCGTCCGCGGGCAGGAGAACGTGAAACGGGCGCTGGAGGTGGCGGCGGCGGGCGGCCACAACCTCGTGATGATGGGCCCGCCGGGCAGCGGAAAGACGCTGCTGGCGCGCTGCCTGCCGTCCGTTCTTCCCATGATGACGCGGGATGAATCATTGGACGTCACCAAGATCTACAGCGTGGCGGGCCTGCTGCCGCCGGAGCGCCCGCTCATCTCCGCCCGTCCGTTCCGCGCGCCGCATTACACGGTCTCCAACGCGGGGCTGGTGGGCGGCGGGCACTGGCCCCGGCCCGGCGAGATCACGCTCTCCCACCGCGGCGTTCTCTTCCTCGATGAGATGCCGGAGTTCGGCCACCACATTTTGGAGGTGCTGCGGCAGCCGCTGGAGGACAAGGCGGTCACGATCAGCCGCGCGCAGGGCTCGATCACATTCCCGGCCAATTTCATGCTTGTCGGCGCGATGAACCCCTGCCCGTGCGGCTTCTACGGGGACGTGGTGAAGGCATGTTCCTGTTCGCCGTCGGCTATCGACCGCTACCAGCGCCGCATCAGCGGGCCGCTGTTGGACCGCATCGACATATTCGTCGACGTGCCCCGCGTTGAATACGAGAAGCTGACGGACGAACGGCAGGGCGAAACGTCGGCGGTCGTGAGGGGCCGCGTGGAGGAAGCGCGGACGCGGCAACGGGCGCGTTTTGGCAGTTCGCCCGGCGTGTTGACCAACGCGGATATGGGGCCGGTGGAGGTGCGGGAGTACTGCGGGCTGGACGATGCGTCGCACGGCCTTCTGCGGGCGGCGATGCAGCAGCTGCACCTGAGCGCTCGCGGATTTCACCGCATCCTCAAGCTGGCGCGGACGATTGCGGACCTGGCTGAGGAGCCGACCATCACGTCCCGTCACCTGAGCGAGGCGCTTCAATACCGCCCCCGCGAACTCGGCGCAGCAGCGTAACGCCCCCTCCGTCATTCCGCCCCCCTCCGTCATTCCCGCGAAAGCGGGAATCCAGAGTCCCTTCTCCCTTGATGGGGGAAGGTCAGGATGGGGGTGACGCTACCCCACCCGGATTGGGTGCGGAAGCGGCTGGTTGAAGAGATAGCCCTTCTCGTTGAATGGCACGTGATCAGGCTGCGTATTCCCGGCGGAGTCCGTCGCGCGCGTCATGATCGTGTGCTCGCCCGCCCCGGCGTCCCAGGTGAACTCGAATCGTACCCATGAGTAATCGGGCTGATGCGTGGTCAGTTCGGCGTCTCGCCACGTCCGACCGTTGTCGGCGCTCCACTCAACGCGCGTGATGTTCCCCGCAGGTGAATGGGCATAGCCGTGGATGCGATGGGCGCCTGTGGAAAGCTGCGCCGGCCATGACAGCGCCAGCGCGCTCTTGATGACCTGCATCGTCACCGGCTTGCCGCGCGCCTCGCCCTCCGGCGGGTAGTCGTCCCCGATGAGCACGTACGATGTCGTGTTATTGCGCGTCCACAACTGCTCCGGAGAGACGACGATCCTGCCCAGCCACTTGATGTGGGAGCTCCCCACCCACCCCGGCACGATGGCGCGCAGGGGAAAGCCGTGATCCTTCGGCAGAGGCTCGCCGTTCAGCGAATAGGCCAGCAGCGTGTCGCTGTCCATCGCCTTCTCGACGGGCAGCACATAGCGGAAGCCGTTCTCCGGGGCGCCCGTATCCAGGCCAACCAGCATGACGCTGACGGCGTCATCGGTGATGCCGGCAAGCGTCAACACATCCCGCAGCGACACGCCAACCCACTCGCCGTTCCCGATCGCGCCCCTCTCCCACTGCGTTCCGTCCGCCTGCCGCCCCTGCAGCAGCCCGAACATGGCGCGGTGATTCCCGGCGCACTCCAGGTAGGAGACCATGGTGCGGCTCGGCAGGCGCTGCAGTTCCTCGATAGACAGCTCCACCGGCTCGGATATCGCGTCACCCTCGACGGACAGCTGCCACGTGGACGCGTCAATCTCGGGAGTCGGCCCGTTGTTGCGGACGAAGAACAGCTCATTGGGCGTGATCAGGCCGTCCAGGTTCTCCAGTCGAGCCTCAAGACCGATGTCGCCGCGCGGGATGAACGGCCCAGGGTCCTTGAACAGCAGCCGCGGCTGCACGGGCGTCAACGTCGGGGTGGCCGGATCACCGTTGAACAGGTTGCCGGAGCAGGCGGCGATGACGGCCGCCGTGCCCCCCACGATCAGCAGTCGCAGGAACTCGCGCCGGTCCATCCCCGTGGCGCTCGCGAATCGCCAAAGCGACTCGTCATCGGGCCTGCTGGTCGCGTGTTGCGTATCGTTGCTTGTCATCGGGATCTCGTATCGAACCGTTAACTCACCCCACCATTGTGCCGCATCCGCTCAGCCGGGCGAACTTGACCGCAATAGAGGCCTATAGCTACGATACTGTGTCAAAAGTCACAAGCGAGACCCCGTTTTGCCGCCGGGGCGCATCGCCCGCGGCGCAGCACCCACAGACAAGGCTGAACAACCATATGACAAGCGCAAACGGAACAACATTGACCCTTGAGGGCGAACGGCGCGAGGCGCTGGGCCGCCACGTGAAGGCGCTCCGCCGAGAGGGCATCACGCCCGCCAATCTCTACGGCCGCGGCGCGGAATCCATCAGCTTCCAGGCTGAGAGCCGGGCGCTGGACAGGCTGGTCACGGACGGCGGGCGCGGCTCGCTCGTTGAACTCACCATCGACGGCGAGAAGCACCAGACGCTGTTGCGCAACCTGCAGCGGCATCCCGTGACGCGGGCGATCCTGCATGCCGACTTCTACATCGTAGAGATGAACCGGCCCGTGCAGACCACCGTTCCCGTCCACCTGGTTGGCGACGCCCCTGCGGCGCGGCTGCCCGGCGCGGTCATCACGCACCTGACCCACGAGGTCACTATCGAGTGCCTGCCCGCCAACATTCCCACCGCCGTCGAGCTGGACGTGACCGCCCTGGAAGAGTTGGAGACATCCCTGCACGTCTCGGACATCGCCGCGCCGGAGGGCGTGGAGATCCTGACGGACGGCGAGACCATCATCGTCCGGGCGACGCACTCCCGCGTGGCGGCGACAATCGAGGCCGAAGACGCCGAGGCGGCTGAGGAGGCTGCGGAAGAGGCCGCCGAGGGCGCCCCGGACGCCGCCACCCCTGCAGAGGATTCCTCCTCCGACGAATAAGCGGCTGCGCGCGCCCGTTCACCCTGAGCCCGCCCAAGGGCGAACCCGCTCCGTCATTCCCGTCCCACCTCCCTCATTCCCGCTCCCACCCGTGTCATTCCCGCGAAAGCGGGAATCTGAATCGCATTGCGCCAACCCAATCCCGTAACCCTGAACCATGTCAGGCGAAGCGTTAAGAGCATGTCAAGGAAAGGCGTGGGGACGCGATTCCTGCCAGTTCGGGCATGGTATCGCCGTTTTTGAATTTCTGGTAGAATAGATGTAGTTATCGGCCGTATCTGCGACTACTGCGGGGTCGTATCTGAACTGGCTCTGCGGGAGAGTGGAATCGGACGCTCAGGCAGCGGGGAAAAGCAGGTGACAACCACGGCGATTCGCGAGGCGCGGCACGTGGCGCACCACTAGCGAATCCGGAGCCGCCGTCGGCTCCCGTGATTGCCGCTCACTGAAGGGGTGAATTACATGGCAGAACGCTCGGAACGGCGCGATGCAGCCGCGACTGACACGTCCGAGTACACGTCTCGCAATATCGAGGTTCTTGAGGGGCTTGAGGCCGTGCGCCGCCGCCCCGGCATGTATATCGGCTCCACGGACGAGCGCGGCCTCCACCACCTGATCTATGAGATCGTCGACAACGCCGTCGACGAGGCGATGGCGGGGCATTGCAACCGCATCGTCGTCACCATCCTGGCGGACGGCACGGCGCGCATCGACGATGATGGCCGCGGCGTGCCCATCGATAAGCACCCACAGACCGGCCTGACGGGCCTTGAGACGGTGATGACGACGCTGCACGCGGGCGGCAAGTTCGGCGGCGGCGGATACAAGGTCTCCGGCGGACTGCACGGCGTCGGCGCGTCGGTCGTCAACGCCCTCTCGGAAAGCCTGCGGGCAGAGGTGCGGCGCAACGGGCAGATCCACATGCAGGAATACTCGCGCGGCAAGGCGCTCGCCCCCGTTGAGGCCATCGGCCCGGCGGACGATACCGGCACCACCGTCTGGTTCAAGCCGGACCCCAACATCTTCATGCAGGACACGTCTTTTGAGTTCCCCACGCTTGCGGCGCGGTTCCGGGAGATGGCGTACCTGAACCCGGGACTGGAGATTCGCTTCGTCGATGAGCGAACGGAAAACGAGACGACCTTCTATTTCGAGGGCGGCATCCGCTCGCTGGTGCGTCACATGAATTCGGCGCGCACGCCGCTCCACCAGCAGCCCATCTACGTGGAACGCGACGTGGACGGAACGCGTGTTGAGGTTGCGCTCCAGTACAACGACGGCTTCCAGGAGAACGTCTTTGGGTTCGCCAACTGCATCCACACGGTGGACGGCGGAACGCACCTGACCGGCTTCCGCGCCGCGCTAACGCGGGCGATGAATGACTACGGCCGCAAGTTCAAGCTGCTGAAGGACGGCGACAGCAACCTGCAGGGCGAGGACGTGCGCGAGGGCATCGCCGCCGTGATCAGCGTCAAGCTTGCGGAGCCGCAGTTCGAGGGGCAGACGAAGGGCAAGCTGGGCAACGCCGAGGTCAAGAACCAGGTCGAAAGCACGCTGGCCGAGGGCCTGTCCTCGTATTTGGAAGAGCACCCGCAGGACGCGCGGCGCATCCTGGAGAAGTGCAGGAATACCGCCGTCGCGCGGGAGGCCGCCCGCAAGGCCAAGGAGAGCGTGCAGCGCAAGGGCCTGCTGGAATCCACCACCCTGCCCGGCAAGCTGGCCGACTGCTCCGACAAGAATCCTGACAACTGCGAAATCTTCCTCGTTGAGGGCGACTCCGCCGGCGGCTCCGCCAAGGGCGGGCGTGATCGGCGCTTCCAGGCCATCCTGCCCCTGCGCGGCAAGATTCTGAACGTGCAGAAGGCGCGGCTCGACAAGGTCTACGGGCACGAGGAGATCAAGGCCATCGCCTCCGCGCTTGGCGTCGGGTTCGGCGGGCTGAACGGCCACGCCAACGGCAACGGCGCATCCGAGGATGAGGCGGAGATCGACGAGAACGAGGGGCTGGACCTCTCCAAGCTGCGGTACAAGAAGGTCATCATCATGACGGACGCGGACGTGGACGGCGCGCATATCCGCACGCTGCTGCTGACGCTGTTCTACCGCCATTTCCAGCCGCTTCTCCGCGCAGGCAATATCTACATCGCGCAGCCGCCGCTGTACCGCGTTCAGATCGGCCGCAATGACATCCACTGGCTCTATTCGGACAGGGAGAAGGACGACACGCTGACCAACCAGGCCCTCAAGGACATGACAATCCGCGAGAGTTCGGAGCAGGACGCGGCCATCGTCTACACGGAGCCGCAAGTGCGGGACGTGCTGCCATCCGTGCAGCGTCTAGGGAAAGCGATGTCCGACCTGCAGGCGACCGGGTATCCGTGGCCGCTGCTGACCGCGACGGCGCTGACCGTGCGGACCGGCGAGCGTGATCTCTCCACTGAGGAGACGCTGCAGGAGCTGATGCGGGCGCTGCAGGAATTGGGCAACGTGCGCATCCTGGAGTTCCAGTACGACGACACGCCCATCGCGCCGCCGCCCTCACCCACGGCGCCCACCGTGATGCCGGACGTCCAGCAGCCGTCGCTGCTCGATCTCGCCGATGAGCCTGCCGAGGGGCAGGATGAGACATTGACGGACGATGAGAGCGCGGACACCGCGTTCCCGGCCAAGAACGAGACGTACATCCTGATCCAGGACACGGAGAGTGGCCGCACCCTGCGGCTGGACCACGATTTCTTCAACGAGGACGCGGCGCAGCGCATGACGGAGCTGGCCACGGCGCTCAGCGATCACCTGCCCAAGGTTGGCACGGTGTACAAGCGAGAGCGCGCCGTCGGGCGGCTGAACTCGATGATCGACCTTGCGGAGATCGTTGAGGACGTGTCCACGCGCGGCGTCGGCATCCAGCGGTACAAGGGCCTCGGCGAGATGAACCCCACGCAGCTGTGGGAGACGACCTTGGACCCGGAGACACGGACGCTGTTCAAGGTTGAGATCGAGGACGCTCAGCAGGCGGCGGAGTTGTTCGAGATGCTCATGGGCGAGGAGGTTCGCCCGCGCGCCAACTTCATCCGGACGCACGCGCAGGAGGTCCAGAACCTGGACGTCTAGCGCGCCGTTCGCCCTGAGCCTGTCGAAGGGTGAACGGGATGTACTGGACTCTTCGCTGCGCTCAGAATGACATGCCCGATGGATTCCGGCTTTCGCCGGAATGAGGGGACGGATGGGCGCCATGGCCATCGTCGTCGGTTACACAGTGCTTGAGTTGCGGCTGCCTGAGGCGGCGTCGCTCAAAGACAAGCGGCAGGTGGTCAAGAGCGTCATCGAGCGCGTGAAGCGCCGCTACAACGTGTCCATCTCAGAAGTGGGCGAGCTCGACTCGCCGCGCATGGCGCTGTTGGGCGTGTCTTGCGTGGGCCAGTCAGAGGCGGCCTGCCGCCGCACACTCGATAACGTCGCCGAGCACATCTACACCTCCCGCCCAGACGCAGAGATCATGCCACACGTGGTGGAGATAGTGGACGTGGGGTGAGGGTAGCTATAATGGCGCGGTGGGGCAGTTCGGTCGGGTCGCATTTCGGCCACCGCGAGCTTTCCTAAAGGAGTGATGGTCGGTCATGGCAACGGTACGGGCGAGATATGAGAAAGGCGTTCTGACGCCACTGGAGCCTCTTGAGCTTGAGGATGGCGCCGAAGTGATCGTCGCAGTGGAACGGACGGTTGCCCTGCCCCAGGGAAACGGCGCGGAGGCGAAGGGGAACCTTGATCCGGATGAGGCCACAGCTCTGTTTGAGAGCGCGCGCGGCGGCTGGAAGGACATCATCCCTGACGATTTCAAGGAGATGATCTACCGGGCGCGCATCGACGGTTCGCGCACGCCGCCGGACCCGTAGGGGCGATGCGCTATCTCATCGATACGGACTGGGCAATCGACTATCTACGAGACATCGTTCCCGTTGCTGATCGTGTCGATGCGCTCAGGCACGACGGCATTGCGCTGAGCATTATCTCTTTAGCCGAGCTGTACGAGGGCAGGTACGTCACCCGCGATCCCGAGGGGAGTGAACGTCGGTTACAGGCGTTTCTGGCGGGCGTGACCGTGCTGCCCCTTGACGATGAAACGTGCCGCGTCTTTGGCCGCGAGCGGGGCCGCTTGCGTGCCGCAGGAATGCTCATTTCCGACATGGACTTGTTGATTGCAGCGACTGCGGCGCACCATAATCTCACGGTCTTAACCAATAATCGCACGCATTTCGAGCGCATCGAGGGGGTCAACGTCATCTCTGTGTGACGTTCGGATTGCGCGGGAGGACAGTATGCCGATTCAGCGATTTGCCGTGGGGCCGATGGGGAACAACACGTACGTCGTGTTCGATGAGGCGTCGAAGGAGGCGGCCATCGTCGACCCGTCCAAGGGGTCGGGCCCGGTGCTCGTCTGGATGAAGTCGCACGGCCTGCTCCCCAAGTACGTCCTCAACACACATGGCCACTCCGACCACACCTTCGACAACGGGCTGGCGATGGACGGGTCCGACGCGGACCTGATGATCGGCGAGCCGGACGAGGCGATGTTGGAGGAACTGGCAAAGGGCGACGGGTGGCTGGGCAAGCCGGAGATGCCCTCCCCCATGGCCGACGCGTACCTGGAGCACGAGCAGGAACTGACGCTGGGCATGACGGCCATCCGCGTGCTGCATACGCCCGGCCACACGCCGGGTAGCAGCTGCTTCGTGTACGAGGACGCCGTGTTGACGGGCGATACGCTGTTCCAGATGTCCATCGGGCGGACGGATTTCCCCGGTGGATCGATGCCGGATATCCTCACGTCCATTAAGACGCGGCTGTTCGACCTGCCGGACGAAACCGTCGTGCTGCCCGGGCACAACGACATCTCGACCATCCTCAATGAGCGGCGCTATAACCCGTTCGTTGGGGAAGGCTCCCGCATCGATTTCTCGCAATTCCAAAAGGGCTAGGTGTCGGTGGGACGGTTCAGCAATGAGCACGCCTGAACAGGAACGGCCGGAAGACGAATCTCCGCAGCTGCGAGCGCTGAAGGCGGCGCAGGAAAAGGTGAACGCGCTGCGGGCGGGGCTTGAGCGGCCGCCCCTGAAGAACGGCGACTCCGGGGATGAGTACGCGAAAGAACTGGTCACGGCCATGAATCGCCTGATGTCGTTGATCCGCCACGCCACGCCGGAGGATGTTGCGGCGTTCGACGAGTGGCGGAACAGTCTCTAGGGAACGGTTTGCTGCTCCTCATCCGCTTTGGGATATACCGAGAGAGCAGATTCTGGTGCCGGAAGACGAGTGGCGATTATAGTCCCGCAGTCAGGGCCGTATGTATTGGCGGCTCGTATAATGCTGACAGGGCACAATGGGATGAGATTATATGTGCTAGACAATTAAGTAAACGCACGAGTATCATGGCTTCATACCAAACAAGGAGCGGCACAATGGCAGACAAAGAAAATGGCTCAGGCAGGGGGCAGCCCTCAGAGCAAATTGATTACGCACCCGAATGGGTCACCAAGTCGATCGACAAGGTGCCACCGTCAAGCGAACCTCTTGCTGACAATCCTGTAGTCGACGCCATTCTCGGCATTAGCCAAGGGGGAGACGGACAGGCCACTGGCCCGTCAGAACAGCCCGACGGTCTCAATAACCCCGACAATTAGTACGCGCCGGAATCATGCCAGTATCCGCCTGGAGTCTCGGCATAGTCCTTTTTCTGGTCTTGCCTGGTTTTCTCTCGTACAGAGCGGCCCTCGCGCGGAGCGCCGATCCTACTCGCCGAAGTGCCCTATGGCAGCTGTCGGCAATGCTTGAATACACTGTCTACATCCATGTCATGGGGATCGCCTTGCTCTTTGTCACTTCATGGCTTCTCACCCAGTTTTTTCTAACGGAATTGCATTACAAGGCCCTACTCACTGAGAATCTCGCATGGTACTTCAGGAAATACCCTATCGAGGCAGTGTTTTCTCTCTTTGCGTACCTTGCATACGTCATCGTTGCTGCAGAATTGCTTGGTACATTCAAGATCCCCCATCGAGTCGGAGGGACCATAGCGCGTGTTGCAAGTCTCCCATCAGGAAAACTCCCCCTCTTCCCTCAACCTGCCCCAGCTAACCCGGAACAGCCAGTTTGGTACGAGGCATTTCACCAGAGAACCGACGGTTTCCTAAAGGGCCCTCCGCAGATCCTAGTGAAGATGAAGAGCGGCGATTGGTACCACGGGGAGCTCGCAGCCTATCCAATTCTCCCCGACGACGCCGCTGACAAGGATTTCTTGATTACCAAGGCGCGGTACGCAGCGGCTGACAACCCTTCAAAAATACATAGCCTTGAGACTAGCAACGGTGGGGGGCCGTGCTATTGAACACATCCAACGTCGACAGCTTACAAATCTACTACGGATAGTCAGTACCTACCGGAACGGCCTCATTGGGCATTCGTGGGTGGTATACACTGGATGCACTGGTCCGGCGGGCGTCGCGGCGAATGTGGTGAGGGCGCGAGGCGACGTCACGGATTGACTGCGGCTGTACTGCCATGACAACAAACAAGAAAGACTATTACGACGTTCTTGGACTGTCTCGCGACGCCTCGGCAGAGGACGTCAAGCGAGCGTTCCGTCGGCTTGCCTTTGAGCACCACCCGGACCGCAATCGCTCCGCGGACGCCGAGCAGAAGTTCAAGGAGATCAACGAGGCGTACGAGGTCCTGCGCGACGAGAATAAGCGCTCAGCCTATGATCGATTCGGCCACGCCGGGCTGAACGGCGCGGACGGTTTTGCCAACGGCGACGCGTTCTCCGGCTTCGGCGGCTTTGGCGACATCTTTGACGCGTTCTTCGGCGGGATGCGCGGACGCCAGGGACGGCGTGGCGGTCCGCAGCGCGGCGATGACCTTGCCATGCGTATGCAGCTGCCGTTCGAGGACGCGGTTATGGGCGTCGAGAAGGACATCAAGGTTGCCCGCAATGAAATGTGCCGGCCATGCAAAGGCAACGGCGCAGAGCCCGGAACGCAGCCGGAGGCGTGCCCGGCATGCAACGGCTCCGGAGAGGTGCGCCGCAGCCAGCAGAGCATCTTCGGCCAATATGTGAATATCAGCGCCTGCACCCGCTGCCACGGCGAGGGCAAGGTCATCACGAACCCGTGCTCCGAGTGCCATGGCGCCGGACGGATCAGGCGTGAACTCTCCGTGCGCGTCACCGTGCCGCCGGGGGTGGACACCGGCAACAGGATCCGTCTCGGCGGCGAGGGAGAGGCCGGCGCGAACGGCGGGCCGCCCGGAGACCTGTATATCGAGCTGGACGTGACGCCGAGCGCCGTCTTTAAGCGAGAGGGACGTCACCTGTTCCATCGCGTGCCCATCAACATCGCGCAGGCTGCGCTCGGGGCTGAGATCACCATCCCGACGCTGGAGGGCGACGAGCCCTTCCACATTCCGGCCGGTGTACAGTCCGGCCAGTCGTTCAGGATCAGGGGGCGCGGCGTGGTCGACCCCAAGAACCAGCGCACCCGCGGCGACCTGTTTGTCGTCGCGTCCGTCCACGTGCCCGATCAACTCACGGATGAACAGCGACAATTGCTGGAGCAGCTGGCCGCAACGCTGCCGGCCGCGCCCGAGAACGGAGATGACGGCGAGCGCGAGGGCAGCGGCTTCATGGACTGGATCAAGAACACGTTCCGCTAGTCGGTGGGGGTGGGGAAATGAACGGCGTACAGGTGTTGACCCGGGAGATGCGCGAGATACAGGGGAGCCTGCTGCGCGAACTCGAACCGCTGACGGAGGAGAACATCTACTACGCGCCGATTCCCGGCGCGACGACCATCGCATTCATCGCATGGCACATCATTCGCACGCTGGATGACGCAGTCCACGTCAGTATGCCGGTGGAGCCGAAGCCGACAATCTGGGCGGCGCAGGGCTACCACGAGAAGTTCGTCATGCCGGCTGAGGAGGGGACGGGCACCGGGTTCACCGCGGACCAGGTTGGCGACTTTCGCCCCGGCCTTGACCTGCTGCGCGCCTACGCGACGGAGGTGGGGCCGACGATCCCCGCAGCGTTCGAGGGCATGACGGACGATGATCTGGACCGCGTGATGGATGAGGAGCGGCCGGAACGGACGTTAGCGCGCATGCTTCAGACGTTCATCATCGGGCACACGTACTACCACTTGGGAGAGATCCGCTACCTCAAGGGCCTGCAAGGGATGCCGTTCCCGCTGTAGGCCACCGGCGGCAAGGTTCCGTGGCGAGTACGCCGGACGATTAGCGTTCTTCTACCACTGCACGAACATGGGCATGACGACGTGGACGTATTCCGTGCCGTCATCCGAGGACGCGGGGCGGATGGTGCCCGGGCTGGAGGGGCCTGAGACCTCAAGCGTTGCCGTGGAGTTCAGCACGCCGAGAACATCCTCCAGGTAGCGGTGGTTGAAGGCGATGTGCGCCTCTTCCCCGCCGATGTTGGCGTCGATCACGCCCTGGTGATCGCCGATCTGGTCTGAGCGCGCCTCGAGCCGCATCGTCCCCGCCATCTCATTCTCGCCGGGCGTCATGTACAGGCGGACGATGCCGTTGCCCTCCTTGGCGAACACGGCAGCGGTCTTTGTTGCGCGCAGGAAATCTGCGACTTCCACCGATGTCTGCGTGTTGGACGACTCCGGAATGAGTTGACGATAGTTGGGGAAGTTGCCCTGGATGAGCTGCGAGCCGAGCACGATGTTGTTCAGGTGGAATTGCACCTGCGTCTTGGCTTGGTTCACGGTGACGCGGACGGGCATCTCCTGCTCGGACAGCATGCGATTGAGCTCGCGCAGGGAACGTGCCGGGATGATGAGATCGACGCCTTCGCCGACCTCTTGCGGCAGCTTGGTGGTCTGGACGGCGAGGCGGAAGCCGTCCGCCGCAGCCATCGTGATGCTGTCGCCCTCGATGGACGTGTGGATGCCGGTAAGCACCGGGCGGGAGTCCTCCGTGGCGGCGGCAATGACAACACGGTCAATGCCCGCGCGCAGGACGTCCGTCGGCACCTCCGCGCTGATGCCGTCATCGACGACAGGCGTGGGCGGGAAATCATCCGCGTCGAGACCGCTCATATGCGTGTTGAATCGACCGGAGATGATGTTCAGCTGCCGTGTGCCTGCATCAAGCTCAAGGTCAACGCGGTCTCGTTGGAGTGACGAGACGTAGTCGGAGAAGAGGCGGGCCGGAATGGCGACTGAGCCCTGCGTTTCCACGCTCGCGCTGATCCAACAGGAGATGGACAGCTCAAGATTGGTCGCGGTGAGCCGTAAGCGGGACTCGTCCGCCTGGAGCATGACATGGGTGGTTATCGGCATCGTTGTGCGTGTTGCCACCGCCGGCATGACCGTCGCGAGTCCGCGCTGAAGATTCTCCTGGAGAACCGAGAATTTCATTTGTTGTGTCTCCTGAACGGGGCCAACGGCCCCCTATCCCCCGTATATGGTGCGAGTATCCCGCGTAAATGGGATGTGGGTCAAGTCTATAGCAGTCTATCTAGTGCATAACGGCGTGGAATCCGCGCATATTGTGTGACCCGTCGAGGGCCATCCACAACATATGGGGCATGGGCCGGACGTCGATGGCGCGAGTGCGGCGCGGACACGGTATGATGCAACGGAAATATCGGCGGAATGACCGCATACAGGGGGATGGGAATGAAACTGGTGATGTACAACGATTTCCGGCCCGGCCTGCTTGTCAATGGCAACGTCATCGGGCTGGGTGGGCTGGCGGAAGACTATATGGGCGCTCACGTCGAGGACGTGATGATCAACCTCATCGAGGATTTTGCCTCCGTCAGGGACGATCTTGAGGAACTGGCCGAGATGGGCGGCGGGGTGCCCGCGTCGAGCGTGCAGCTGCGCGCGCCTCTGCCGCGACCGCGCAAGCTCATCTGCTGCTTCGGCAACTACAAGGAGGGGCAGGACCGGGAAGCTTTCCCGATTGACATGTTCCTGAAGTCGCCGGAGGCGATCATCGGCCCGGGCGATACGGTCGTCCTGCCAAACACGCCCTTCACCATCTGCCACCATGAGGCGGAGTTGGCGCTGGTTATCGGCAAGCGGAGCAAGCACGTCTCGCAGGAAGAGGCGATGGACTCCATCTTTGGCTACACGGCGTTCATGGATGTCTCACCGCGCGCCGGCATCGGCCGCGGCCCCACGATGATCCAGAAGTCCTATGACACGTGCGCGCCGATGGGCCCGTGCATCGTCACGGCGGACGAGATCGAGAATCCGCATGAGCTCGACATCAAGTACTGGGTGGACGGCCAGACGCGCCATGACTACAACACGAGCGACCTGGAGCACACGATCCCTGAGCTCATCGAGTGGGCGACCAAGGTCATGACCCTCCTCCCCGGCGATGTCATCGCCCTCGGCACCAACCACCAGGGCATCGGCCCGCTGCAGGACGGCGAGACCGGCACGATAGAGATCCAGGGCATCGGCGCGTTCAGCGTCAAGGTCATGGACCCGGAGAAGCGCTCGTGGCCGAAGGAGATCGACCAGGAGATGGCGGGACGCGTGCGCGAGGCGCGCCCCTAGTTGAAGTGAAATCCAGGCGGGGTTGCGCTCACGTGTGGGCGCACCCCGCCACTGATGATGGCCTGCCGCCATGAGTTCCACTGAGGCCCTGGCCCAAACAATCCGCGTATCGCAAGAGACGCTGCGGGAGTTTGCCGTGGCGGCATTCGTCGCGCTGGGCGTTCCTGATGATGACGCCGCCAACGCCGCAAACACGCTCATCGAGGCGGACCTGCGGGGCATCGGCTCGCACGGCATGGCGCGGCTGGACCGGTTCTATCTCACGCCGCTGGAGTCCGGACTGGTAAACGCCCGCCCGGCGTGGATCGTGAAGGCTGAATCACCGTCAACGGCCACCATCGACGCGGACGGCGGACTTGGACTGAGCGTCGGTGTCCGCGCAATGAACCTCGCCATTGAGAAAGCGCGGACGGTCGGCTCCGGATGGGTGACCGTGGCGAACAGCCGCCACTTTGGGGCGGCCGGCGTATATGCAACGCAGGCGCTTGCGCACGACATGATCGGCATCAGCATGACGAACACCGGGCCGATCGTACTGCCGGCGGGCGGAGCGGAGCCGCGTTTGGGCTCGAATCCCATTGCCGTTGCCGCGCCAACGGCGGACGGGACACCGTTCATCTTTGACGCCGCGACGTCTGTGGTCTCAGCCGGCAAGTTCGACACGTATCATCGGCAGGGCAAGCTCGCTCCCGAGGGATGGGGCCTGACGGATGACCTGCAGCCCATACGCAACCCGGCGCGCGGGCCCGGCGGGCGGCGCATCCTGCCGCTGGGCAGCGACCTTGAACATTCGTCGTACAAGGGCTACGGGCTGGCGATGATCGTCGACATCCTCTGCGGCGTGCTCTCCGGCATGGGGCCGGGGCTGGCCATTGCGGGGTCCGGCGTCGCGGGCGGGTATCAATCCGCGCACTTCTTTGGAGCGATGCGTATCGACGCGTTTACGGACGCCGACGGGTTCAGGCAGTCCATGTCCGACTATATGGCGGCATTGCGTGAGACGCCGCCGCTGCCGGACGTGGAGAGCGTGCTGGTGCCCGGGGACATCGAGGCCGAGACGATTGAGGATCGCAGGCGGAATGGCATACCGTTGTACATGGATTCCGTCGAGAGTTTGAAGAACGTGGCGCAGAGGCTGAATCTGCGCCTGGATCTGGGATAAGATGCGGGTTCCGAACAGGGACGCCGACGCAGAGGGGGAGGACTGAGATGCCACATATCAAGGCCAATGGAGTGGAGTTGTTCTACGAGTTGTTCGGAGACTCCTCGAAGCCAACTTTTGTAATGACGCACGGGTTGGGCGGCCACGGGCGCGGCTACGAGAACCAGATAGAAGCGCTTTCCGCAGAATTCCAACTCATGCTGTGGGACATGCGAGGATTCGGTCAGTCGGAACGCGTGCCGGTAACCGATGGCGCGTATTCACGCTGGACACTCGCCAAGGATCTTTCGGAACTGCTCAAGGCGATTGGCATCAACCAGGCGCACATCCACGGGCATTCGCTTGGCGGGCTTGTGTCGCAGCAATTCGCCATCGACTACCCGGACCAGACGCTCTCACTGGTGATCCAGGACACGTCCGCGGAGATCAAGCAGGAGTACCTGTCCGGCTGGGACGGGATGCTCAAGACCGTGCGTGAACAGGGCATTGCCGCCCTGCCATTCGATCCTCAGCGCAGCTGGGGCGACCCGTACATAGAATCCAACCTGGAAGACATCCGGGCGTTCACCAACGCGACAGCAGAGCGCAACGCGCCCGAGGTCTACGCCGAGGGCGTCCGCATCTCCGGCCCTGAACTCGGCGCGCACCCGGTTGCCCCGGATCTCCCGGGAATCACATGCCCGGTGCTTGTCATCTGCGGTGATCAGGACCGGCTGACGCCGCCGGGGGGATCGGTGCGGATTCATCGCGCCATTCCACAGTCGAAACTGGTGATCATCCCGGGCGCGGGACACTTCCCGAACATCGAGACCACGGATGCGTACAACGACGCGCTGCTGGAATTCCTGCGGGAGGCGACGGCAGGCTAGCCGACGCGCGGCCCTCACGTCAAACCGGTTCCAATCCCTGCTCTTTCTACGAAGAAATGGGGTTGATTGTGCGTGGGCATACGATACATGCTTTCAACTGTTCTCTCGTTTTTCCCGCAGCGGGTTCTTGATACTTACTGTCAATTGAGCGGTCGGACAGGCTAACACGGGCTAAAGGGGTTCGTACAGGGTATACTTATCAGGTTCCGACAACAGTGTGCCGGCCGTTTTCGCGCGGAACGGCATTTGCTGGGGTATGGAATAAAGGCATGTGGAGACGTGGAGAGCGGACGAATGAGGATATATGTCGGAAACCTGAGTTTTCAGGCGACAGACGCGGATTTGCAGGAGCTTTTTCAGCAGCACGGTGAGGTCTCATCAGCGCAGGTCATCATTGACCGCTATTCAATGCGCTCGCGTGGGTTCGGATTCGTGGAAATGCCGAACGGCTCGGAGGCAGAGGCGGCCATCACGGCGCTCAATGGCAATGAGCACCAGGGTCGTCAGCTGACGGTGAATGAGGCTCGCGATCGCCGCGAAGGCGGCGGTGGCGGCGGCCCCCGAGGCGGTGGCGGCGGACGCTACTAGCGCGTTCCGAACAGTCGTTACCCCTCACCGAATCCTCTTACTGGCAAAAAGGACACGTGCCGGAGTTCTTTGCTCCGGCGTGTTCCCTATGGGAATGAGGACTTGCGCGTAAGCGTCCGCTGTTAGCGGGCTCTTCCGCGGGAGTAGCGGCTGCGGCCGTCCGTGCCGTCAATGGAATACTCGGTCAGGTCAATGATGTGGGCTTCGGGTTCCTTGCCCTCTTCAATGTCCAGCATCACCACGTGGCCAAGTCGCGCCTCACGGTTGTGGGGGTAAGTGGCGCTGCCGCCGTTGATGATCAGCATTCCGTCTTCCTTGCGGATGAACTCGAAGTGGCTGTCGCCGCAGATGACGATGTCCGGCAGTTCTCCAAGATAGACCTTGACGAGGTCACTAGCGCTGCGCGAGCCCCAGCCATCGATGATGTGAACCAGGCCTATGCGAAAGCCCTCGATATCAAAGAACCACTTGGGCCGGATTCGCTCATCAACCTCGCTCAAGCCGTAATCGTGGTTGCCCTCCGCTGCGTACGTCGGCGCGATCCGCTCCAGCCAGTCCACGACGCCCGTGGTGATGAGGTCGCCGCCGTGGAGAATGAGGTCCACATCCTTGAAGACGATTTCAACCTCCGGCCAGAGCTCCGGAATCGAACTCGGGATGTGGGTGTCAGAGATGATGCCGATTCGTGTTGCCATAAACGAGGTTGGTTATTTCCCGGGGTTATCGTGTCGTGTCGAGCGGCGAATCTGGGCCTTGATGCTGTCCAGGGCCATCGTGGATGTGGGGTCAACGCCATTCACCAGCGCCAGGTAGTAGCTGACGTAATCGCCCAGCAGCACCGCCTCCAACAGGCGGGACAGCGGCGCGTCTCCTGACAGCGCGGGCCAGTGAACGGATACACCGAGATCGCCCAGGATCTGCCGGGAGATTGTGTAGCGGTCATGGAGACCGTCCGGGAGAGCGGATGGCGGACCGAGCAGGACAACGGCGAGGTTGTCACTGAGAGTGAGCTGTTCAAAGCCGACGATGGCATTGTGGTGCATCTCCGGCAGTTCTTCCGTCCATGCGGGCGTCTTCGCATTCTCGTTGAGCTGCGTTTTCCAGCGGCGCGCAGCGGACGCAAGGCCCCGCGCGCTGACGATGACGGGAACCCGACCGGAAAGCGCGCGCGCCAACTCCTTGGCGGGATTGATCCGGCCGGCCTCGGTGCGGTTACACGTTGGGCCAAAGTCCGCCTGGCGCGATTCAAGTTCGCTGACCGCATCGGCCAGGGCGCTTTCCGTAGTCTGCGGGGCAATGCCGAGGTCAACGAAAATCCGCAGGATTGCGCCGAGCGCGTACGGAAGATAGGTGCGCGGAGGGCCGCCGTTCTCCGGCATCATGGCAATCGGGATTCCGTTATCGTGGGCAGTCTCTTCAAGCGGCCCGCCACCCGTCATCACGATGAGATGCGCGCCGCGTTCACGTGAGGCTTCAACCCCGGACAGCGCTTCCTCGGTGCGGCCGGAGTGGCTCATGACAATCACAAGGCTCTCAGACCCGACAGCGGGGTGAGCGCCATAGTCCCGAAAGACATCAATTCGCGGCGCGGCTGCTCCGGGCTCGCGAAGGGCATCCACGGCCTCGGCGGCGATGTCTCCCGCGATGGCAGACCCGCCCATACCCTGTACGACGACGTGGCGAACGGCGCGATACTCGTCTGGCAACCGGAGAGAGGCAACGCCGTGCCACCCCTGCATGATTCGCTCAGGAAATGCCGCTATGTGCCCGCCCATCCCGGAGGGATCGCCTCTGCCGTCAGCAGATAAGTCATCCAGGTCGATTGAGGCTGCCTGTATCAAAGTGGGTTCTTTTCGCGTTTCGTGTTTGTGTGCCGGGGCGGGCTGCGTGAGAAGCCGCGGCGATGTGTGACTGCCTCTAATACTACAGGATGCCGGCGGGCGACGCGTGTTCCTGCTTCCTACAGCGTCTCGCCGGGATACTCGGTGGTGACAGGACGACCCATCAGGGACTCGATCGCCTCGCGCGGGTTCAGGCCCTCATGGAGAACGCGATGAGTCTCCAGCGTGATGGGGGTCTCCACGTTGAGGCGTTCGGCCAGGCGGACCGCGGCGGGGGTGGTGTTGTAGCCCTCGCAGACCTCGTTCAGATCATCGATGACTTGCGCGATGTTTCGTCCCCGCCCCAGTTCCTCACCTACGTACCGGTTGCGAGAGAGGCGGCTGTAGCACGTAGCCACAAGATCGCCAACACCGGCAAGTCCGCTGAAGGTCAGGGGCTGAGCGCCCGCAGCGATGCCGAGCCGCGTGATCTCCGCGATGGCGCGCGCGATGAATGCGGCCTTGGCGTTGTCTCCGAAGCCCATGCCGTCAATCATGCCCGCGCCGATGGCCACGATGTTCTTGAGAGAGCCCCCAAGCTCAACCCCTGCGACATCAGCACTCGTGTAGACACGGAAAACCGTGGACGTCAGCGCCGCCTGCGCGCGCTCCGCCATCTCTGCCGTGGCAGACGCAACCACAGCCGAGGACGGAAGTCCGTCCGCCACCTCATGGGAGAGGTTGGGGCCGGAGATGACGCAGTATTGGCGCAAGGCGTCCTGACCCATCTCCTGGGCAAAGACCTCGCTCATGCGCGAGCCGTCAGCGCGGTCGAGACCCTTGGTGGCGCTCACGATAGCGGCATCGCGTGAGGGATTGCCCTCCCGCAGCCGTTCAAGGTTCTGACGAAAAGTGGGAGAGGGAACGCAGACGATGATGACGTCTGCGTCTGAAACGGCCTGGGACATGTACGGGGTCACGCGCAGGTTGTCGGGAAAGGGAAAGCCGGGGAGACGGTCGATGTTCTCGCCGGCGTCATTCATGCGCCGCGCGGTCTCTTCAGTGCGGGACCACAGGAGGGTATCCGCGCCCTCCCGCGCGAGTAGGAGGGCAAGGGTGGTGCCCCAACTGGTGGTGCCGATAACCGCCGCCTTGCGCCTCTGCCCTTCCACGGACGCCCTCCTCACTCAACGTGGTAATTGTCCCATATTGAAAAGGGGTAGGGGTTTAGCCAGCGGTGTATTGGTCGATGATTTCAATGTTGGCACGGATGACGCCGTTTTCCTGCTTGATGAGTCCTAGGTTCTGTAGGGCATTGATATCACGGGAGAGAGTTCTATTGCCGACACGGCGATAGAGGCCTGTAAGAACGTGCCCGCCTGAGCGAATGTCAGCGGCGGCGACCTGCTCCGCCCTGAGCATCCGTATAAAGTTCAATTGTCGGCGACCTGTTGGGCGGCCCAGCCCACCGCCGTGAGCAATCCGTTCTCCCGCGTAGTCATGGAACGCAATCATCCGTGTCTCGTCGATGACCCTGTGATGCACCCATTCAAGTTCCTGCTCAAGCCCCGTGAGGGCGAACCGCACGAACGGCGTCACGTCCGGGTCCGAGCGGAATCGCACGGCTGTCAGCGCATCGATGTATGCCTGCCGATCCTGGTAGTAGAAGTTGGCAAGTGAGTAGAACCCGCGCACATTGATTCCCGCCCGATAAAGCAGGAAGCTCTCTACTCCGCGGGACAGGCGGCCGTTTCCGTCACCAAAAGGGTGGATGCTGACCAACAGGAAATGGGCGACGATGGCGCGGACGATTGGATTCATCCGCGCACCTGAACCCTCGTTGAGCCACACGATGAACCGCGTCATGAGTTGGGGCACGTCCTCCGCAGGCGGCGCAACATAGTCGCCTGCGGTTACTGTGTGAGTCCTGTATCGGCCCGGGGTGTTGTTAGCGTAATCAATGTCGGATGTCAGAATGCTATGGAACTCCTTCAGCCGCTGCTCTGTCAGTGGAGCTTGGGGATCCGCGGTCAGCAGTTGTTCGACTTGCAGGAACAACTCATTGGCATTCAGAACCTCCCGCTCTTCCCGCTGGCGGCTTGGGGGCAGCGTCACGTCCTCTCCGGACAGCACCGCATCGACCTCCTGTTCGGTGAGGGTGACCCCCTCAATACCCGTCGTGCCTGCCACGGCCCGCACGATGTTCATGCTATGCAGTCGATCCTGCGTCTGCGGCGTCAGCGGCACGCGGCGAATCGTGCTGGCAGTGGCGCGTATGACCGCCAGCTTTTCTATGAGATCCGTATCGTTCTTAAGCTGCAGGTCGAAATTGATGGGCCATGATGGCATTGTCGGTGCCTCCAGCGTGACATTGGCATGGACAATGTCCAGCAGTCCTCTCGCAACGCACTAGTTCATAGACTGCTTTATCGCAGTTGCATTATGGACAAGACCGTAGACATTGTCAACATAGATGTCGCGCGCTCCTTGCAGGGCGCAGGGTCAGGCAGTCGGTTCCGCCGGTTGGCCGAACCGGCGCTCCGTGCCGCGGATCAGGCGCTGGATGTTGTCGCGGTGGGCGTAGATGACGATTGCCCCGCCAACAACGGCCAGCGGTCCGATGATGAAGGGGACGGCGTCCAAGAGCGGCGGCGCCAGGCCCAGAACGGCGAACGCCACCATGATGCAGACACACGTGACGGTGCCGAGCAGGGAGCCGAGCGAGACGTATCTCGTCAGGGCGATGATCAGGATGCCGACAATCGTGCCAATGATCGCGGCGGGCCAGACCAGGGCAAGCGCGGCGCCGCCCGCGGGGATGACACCCCGGCCGCCGCCGAACCCGATGAAGACGGACCTGCTGTGGCCCACGACGACTGCCACTGCGCCCGCAACCTCGCCGGGCGTGTCCGCAACGAAACCGCTGACGATAACCGCCACGGAACCCTTGAAAAGATCGAGCAGGACGACGGGGGCGGCGGCTTTCCACCCCAGCGTGCGCAGGACATTGGTTGCGCCCGTACGGCCGCTGCCTGAGTCCCGGACGTCAACATTTCCAAACGCCTTGCCCACAAGCAGGCCGATCGGCACCGCGCCGAGCAGGTAACTGCCAACTGCAGCGGCCAGCGTGAGGGCGATGCCGGTGAGGGTGATGTCGTTAAGGAAATCCATTAGACGGGCTCCTCCTCGTCGCGGCTGCGGCCGCGGAAGATCAGACGGATCGCTGTTCCGTCGAATCCGAAGCGCCGCCGCAGGACGTTCTCAAGATAGCGGCGGTAGGAGAAGTGGACTAAAGACGGATCATTGCAGAAAAACACGAAGGTGGGAGGGTTCACCTCCGGCTGCGTCGCGTAGTAGATCTGCAGCCGTCTGCGCCCGGAGGAGGGTGGTTGGTGACTTGCGAGCGCATCGAGGAGGGCGCGGTTCAACTGCGCCGTTGTGACGCGCGTCATGCGCTCCATCTGGATGCGGGCGACGGCATCGAGAACTGCACGCACGCCCCGGCCCCGCAGGGCGGATGTGAACAAGATCGGCATGGACGGGAAGAATTTCAGGCGTGCCCGGACGAGCATCTCGACCTCTTGCCGGTCGATCTCGTCCTCCTGCGCAAGATCCCACTTGTTGATGACAAGAGCCAGTCCCTTGTACGCCTGCTGAACGAATCCGGCGACGTGCAGGTCCTGTGCAGTCAGATACTCAGTGGCGTCCACCACCAACACCGCAACGTCGGCACGCTCGATGGCCTGCATGGCGCGGGCGACGCTGAACCGCTCCACGCCGCGCTCGATGTGGCCGCGGCGGCGGACACCCGCCGTGTCAATGAGCAGGTACTTGCGATTCTCGTACTCAAAGAGCGTATCAAGCGCATCCCGCGTGGTTCCGGGCTCGTCCTGCACCATCGCGCGCTCCTGGCCGAGGATGGCGTTGACGAGGGAGGACTTGCCAACATTGGGGCGGCCCACGATAGCGACCGGAATCGAGCCTTGCGGTACGGGAGGGGAGTCCTCCACGTTCGGCAGGGCTGCCATGATGCCGTCCCACAACTCGTTCAAGCCGCGTCCGTGATGGGCGCTGACAATGATGGGATCCCCGATGCCGAGTTCGTAGAACTCCGCCGCGAGCCGCTCTCTCTGGATGTTATCCGCCTTGTTGGCAATCAACACGACGGGCTTGGAGACGCGGCGCAGCAGGTCGGCGACTTCCTCATCAGCGGGCAGGAGGCCCGCGTTGACATCGACGACGAAGAGCAGCACGTCCGCCTCACCGAGAGCGACGGCAACCTGGTCGCGTATCGCGCCGATCATACCCTGCTCATCACCGAGGATGAGTCCCCCGGTATCGATGAGGGCAAGGGTGCGGTCATCACGGGTAACGTAGGCCGTGACACGATCTCGCGTGGTGCCCGGTTCATCGGCAACGATGGCGATGCGCTCGGCCACCATCCGGTTGAAGAGAGACGACTTGCCGACGTTGGGCCTGCCAACAATGGCAACCGTCGGCAGGCCGCGCGGTACTCCGGTGCGTGTTTCAACGAGGGCGGTCATGGCAGTTCCTATGAGGCAGCGGGGATCGCGCCGAGCAGCATGGCGATGAGCGCGGCCTGCGCGTGCATCCGGTTCTCGGCCTGGTCAAAGACGATCGACTGCGGGTGCGTGAGCATTCCCTCGGAAATCTCCTCGCCCTCATGCGCGGGCAGATCATGCATGAACACCGCCTTGGGGTCAGCGAGTTCCATGAGGTGCGGGGTAACCTGGTAGCCGCTGAAATCCCGGGCGCGCTGCTCCCGTTCCGCCTCCTGCCCCATGCTCGCCCACACGTCCGTATAGACAACATCCGCACCCTCAACGGCATCCTCCGGCCTCGACAGCAGTTGCGGGGGGCGCCCTTCCTGTCCTGCCAGCCTGGTCGCTTGCGCCACGATGTCGCCCGGCAGTTCATAGCCGGAAGGCGACGCGATGCGGAACGTCGCGCCGACAAGGGCGCAGCCGAGAGCGAGGCTGGCGGCGACGTTATTGCCGTCACCGATGAACGCGATCGTCAGGCCCTCCAGCGTTCCAAAATGCTCGCGTATCGCCTGTAGGTCGGCGAGTATCTGGCACGGATGCTCGATCTCCGAGAGCGCGTTGATGACCGGTACGTCGGCCGCGTTGGAAAGGTCAACCAGCGTTTGGTGGGAGTTGACGCGCGCAGCAATCACATCGGCGTAACGGCTGAGAACGCGCGCGACGTCCTCCGGCGGCTCACGCCCGCCCAGTCCGACTTCCTGCGGCAGCATGCTGAGGCTGTGGCCGCCCATCTTGCGCATACCGAGCTCAAAGCTGACGCGCGTGCGCAGGGACGGCTTCTCCAGCAGGAGCACAAGGCTGCGGCCGGTCAGATCCGGTCGCAGTTCGCCCGCCCGGATAGCGATGGCCGCATCCAGCACGCCGCGAACCTCATCAGAAGTGAGGTCCGCGATGGACAGGAAATGACGGCGTGTCGCCGCCTCAATGACAGTCATGGTTTGTTAATTCTACTCCCCGCCTACCAGAAGACCACATGCGTCACCTAACGCGGCGTATGCACGAGACGTTCAGTGTTCGTATGCTTGAATCTGGCGCCCGACAAAAGAACAAGAGAAAGACGTAATCCCATGCACAAGCACAGCCTTCTTTCCGCGCGATTCCTGCCGTTGATTGCGATGGCAGCACTGCTACTGGCCCTGTTGGTCGCCGCGTGCGGCACTGCCGACGAGCCGGATGACGTCGACGATGGGGCAGGCGCTAGCCCGACACCAACAGCCACTGCGACTGCCGTCCCAACGGTTTCTGAGCCGACCACCGCGCCAACACCGACGGCCGAGGGTGATGCGTCCACCCCGGAGAGTGGCGGCATGGCGGATGTCGATACGCCGACCGAAGGCCTCTCGGCGACGCTTCAGGAGGGTACCTTGGCGCGCTACCTGATTCGTGAAGAACTGGCAAACATCGAGCTGCCCTTCGACGCCATCGGAGAGACATCTGAGGTGTCCGGCGCGTTCACGTTCTCGGCGGACGGGGAGATCGTACCGGAGAGTTCACGCATCGTGCTGAACGCCGCGAGCCTGCGCAGCGACGAGGAGAATCGCGACCGCTACCTGAGACGAAACGGCATCCAGACGGCGACCTACCCGGAGATCATCTTCGTGGCCACGAGCATTGACGGGCTGGAATGGCCACTGCCCGCGTCCGGCGAGGTTGAGTTCACGATCAATGGCGATCTGACGGTGCGCGAGGTCACGCGGCCGGTGGCATGGCAAACGGTCGCTACATTCGACAGTAACAGCGTGACGGGCACGGCGAAGACGAATTTCACGTTCGGCGAGTTCGAGATGGAGGTTCCGGACCTCTTCTTCATCGTCAGCCTGGAGGACAACATCCGCCTCGAACTGGACTTCGTAGCGGCGTGGTAGGGGGGGGCTGGCGTGGCGACTGTAGAGGAGATTCAAGAGGCAATCAGGAGCCTGTCACCGGAGGAGTATCGGCAATTGATGCTCTGGTTTGCTGAACACGACTGGGAAGTTTGGGATCGGGAAATCGAGGTTGATTCCGCTGGTGGCAGGCTCAATCACTTAGCGGGTCAGGCGAGGAACGCAAAGTGGAAGGGGAAATCCAAGACCTATAATGCAGCGGGCGTTCCTTTAGATTCGCCGTGGTTGAAAAACCAGCAAAAACACTAGGCAGAAACGCCGTGGTTTCCCATAGAGCAGATTCAGCATCTTGACGCCCAATCCTATCTCCCCTTACGATCATATGGTCGGCTCTCGCCCTCGGGTGAAATCTGGCCGACAAGAAGGAGGCATGTGGTGGAGAACCTATTTTCCGCCGTTATGTCTCTGGGCCGACTCCCCATCGAGTAGGGCATCGGAAGGCGACCGATGTTTCTGGAGGCCGAACCGGAAGCCAAGGTAGAGCCCGTTGGTAAAGACGGGACTGAGCTACCAGCGGGCAAGGGAAAGTTTCTGGAGCGATGAAGCGCTAGGCCCAGATCTGGGAAACCGGAACCAGTGCGCAGAGACGACCTACAGTCGTGACCTAGTAGGATTACGCGGCCTACTCGGGTACCTCTTGCTCGGAGGTGGAGTCACGCCAGTCAGTGGATGCTTGGTCAGGGATTCTAAGGCATGCCAAGGCCGAAGTGCCGTGATTGGAGACCGCTGATGAAGGCAGGTGTTCAGACGGGTCGAATAGTGCTTCAGCTCATTACTTGAGCACACTGATTATCCGGCTGTCGCCTGCCCTTTCATTATCCCTCCACGCTCTCCATGCCATCACCCCCTACAATCTATAGCGCAGGGGGTGAACACGGGCGATGGCGTTGGAGTTGATTCGGACGATTGAGGAGTTTCGGCGTGTGCGCGAAGAGGCGCGCGCGGCGGGGCCTCTCGGGTTTGTGCCGACGATGGGCTTCCTGCACGAGGGACATATCTCGCTCGTGAGGATGGCTCGCGCGGAGAACGCCGTGGTTGCGGCATCCATCTTCGTGAATCCGGCGCAGTTCGGGCCGAACGAAGACCTTGCCGCCTACCCGCGTGACCTTGAGCGCGACATGGCCATGCTGGAGGAGGCGGGGTGCGACCTGCTCTTTCACCCCGCGCCGGAGGAGATCTATCCGCCGCCGGAGCAGGATGTCTACGTTGTGCCGGGAGAGATTGCCGCTCGCCTTGAGGGCGCCGCCCGCCCCGGCCATTTCCGTGGCGTCGCGACAGTCGTGATCAAGCTGCTCAACATCGTGCAGCCGGATCGGTCGTATCTTGGGCAGAAGGACGGCCAGCAGGTCGCCGTCGTGCGCCGCATGATGCGTGATCTCAACGTACCCGGAGAACTGGTCGTGGGGCCGACGGTGCGAGAGCCGGACGGCCTCGCCATGTCCAGCCGCAACACGTACCTGGGCACAGAGGAGCGGGATGCCGCCTCTGTGGTCTACCGGGCGCTGTGCGCGGCGAGAGACCTGTATCGCTCCGGTGATGCACGGGCAGACGGCCTGCGGGACGTGATACGCACAACGCTGGAATCGGAGCCCCTCGTCGCGTCTATCGACTACGTGTCCATTGCGAATCCACTGACGATGGCAGAGGAGGACGGCGACGTGGCCGAGGGCGCGATGGCATCGACCGCAGTCCGTATAGGCAGGACGCGGCTGCTGGACAACGTGATCCTCACGAAATCCGCAGGCGGCGACGCATGAAAGCGCCCATGGACTGGGATGACCTCCATCGTGAGGCCGCGGCGCTACGCGACGAACGATCGGGGACGGCATCCGGCCTGGCGGCGAACGGCGCGCAGCTGCTGCATCGCGCGTTATCCGAGATGTACATCGGCGAGCCGGAGCCGTTGCGGGAGATCGCATTCACGATCGCCGAGGCGCGGCCCGAGGTGGTGGCGATACGCAACGTCGGGGTGTCGGCCTACCGCACCGCGCGTGAGGCTCGCTCCGGCGACCGCATGGCGGCAGCGGCGCGGAGCGTGGCGCGGCTTGCGCGGCTGCTGGGCGACACGCCTGCATCACTCGCGAGACGCGGGCAGCCACTCTTGCCCGAGAGCGCGACGGTCGTGACGATGGGACGCTCAGAGAGCGTTCGCGCAGCCATTGCGCTGGCGGGAGACCGCATCGTGGAATTACGGGACCTCGAAGCCGCAAACCTCATTCGTCAGTCCCGCGAAAGCGGGAATCCATCCCTACACTCCCCGTCAAATGATGTCGCGGCGACCCTCGACGGCGCAGACATTGTGTTATTGGGCTGCACGGCGTTCCTGGCGGACGGCTCGATGGCGGCGGACGCGGGAACGCTGGCGCTGGTGGAGGCCGCCGCCGAACACGATCCGCCCACCCCAGTCCACTTCTTCGCGGACACGCTCAAGCTTGCGCCATGGCTGCCGATGACCAATGGCGCTTACGGCAAGCAATCTCTCGAAATGATCCCGCCTCAGTACGTCGACCACGTGATCACGGAGGACGGAATCCGGCGTCCGGGACAACTGCTCCAGGCCGCCGCGGACCTCGCCACGTGGTGGCGGATGCTGGAAACGCCGGAGGGGTGAGGGGAAGCACCCTCATACCACCCGCCCAAGGCGTTGGGCAGTTACAACGTCAAGCGTGAGTAGAGCTGGGGCAGGCGCTTGGGGAGGAGTTCGATGTCGGCGAGGACTTCGTACGGCAGGTCGCCGCACATCTCTTTCATGTAGTCGTGGCCGGCGCGATCAACGGTGAGCAGGAACGGGATGATGCCCTTGGCCTTGGCCTGCACGAGCGCATCGTGCGTATCGTGGACGGCGTATTCCTTCTCCGCCCCCTCACGGCTGTAGCCGCGATCCTGCGGACGGCCGTCCGAGATCAGGAACAGCACCTTGGTCTTGGCGCTCACATCGTCCAGCTTGGCGGTCGCGTGGCGGATGGCCGGGCCCATGCGCGTCGCATGCAAAGGCGTGATGCCGTCGATGCGCTTGGCGACGCGGTCTGAGAACTGCTCCTCAAGCCCCTTGACGCTGTAGAACTCCACGTTCTCGCGGCCATAGCCGGAGAAGCCGTAGATGCCGTACTGATCACCGATGGTCTCAAGCGCGCGGATCAGCAGGACGGTGGATTCCTTTTCAAGGTCGATGATGCGCAGGTAGGAGCGTTTCTGCTGTTCGCGGCGTGACCGCAGCCAGAAGAGGTACTGGCGGGGATCGTCCGGGATATCCTCATCGTCGTCATCGAAATCAGAGCGCTCCTCGATGGCCTCGGCGGTGGACGCGCTCATGTCCAGCAGGAAGATGACGGCAACATCGCGCTCCGTCTTGTTGCGCCGCCAGTAGACCTTGTCATCAGGCGTCGCTCCGGCGCGCCTCTGTACGATGGCATCGATGACGGCATCGAGGTCGAATTCTTCGCCGTCCGTCAGGCGCTTCTCCTTGCGGTAGGTCTCCGGCACCATCATCTCGAACTGCCGCCGCACCTCGTTGATGAGGCCGGCGTGGCGCTCGATGGTCTGCTCATAGAACTCAGCGGAGCCTTCCTGCATGGTGGACTCGCGAACACGGCACCACGCGGGCTTGTAGTCGAGCGCCACGAAGTCCCACTCGTCGTAGAGCGCCGTCTGCTCCTGCTCTTCGAGTGACTCCTCGTTCTCTTCACCGTCTCCGCCGCCGCTGCCCACCTCGCCCATCTCGTCATTGAACTCGGCGTCGGGGCCCTCGATGGCCTCGCTCATCAGGCTTGAGATAAACAGGCCGCTGGGATCGTCGATGTCGCCCTCAACGACGCTGGAGAGATCGATCTCTGCGCTCTTCTCAAGGAGTTGGCGGACCATCTCCTCCGTGAGGGGCGGGGCTTGCACGCTGTCCTCGGCGCGCTGTTGTCCCTTGCGGAGGTTGGCGAGCGTCTGCACGAGCTCCGGTTTGAAGTCGCCGCGGTAATCCACGTCCTCCGGTGATTGGTACGGCACGTCCTGCTCGGTGCCTGAGCCGGGAACAAACTCCTCGCCGCCCATCTGGGCGCTGTCCGCCTCTTGCAGGCCCTGCGCGGCCTCGCCGCCAAGCTCATCGAGTTCCATCTCGTCCCAATCGAGATCGGGCTGCGGCATGGTGTTCGGCACGTTGATCAACAGGCGATAGAGAATCACCGTCGCCTCTGCCGAGTCCTCCACCGTCGCCTCGTCATGGCGAAGTCGGGCCAGGATGACGGCCATGCGCTCGACAACGTCGCGCACGCTCTGCGGGACGGGGATCTTCTTGTCGCCTTCGAGCAGGGTCATGCGGATGAGCAGCTCGACAAGAGCCATGCGGAGAGGAAGCTGCTGCGGAGCGGGGCGGCCAATCACGGCGGCGGCTTGCACCATGCTATAGGCGCGGCGCAGCCCCCGGTAATGCTGCCTGACCAGGTGATCGACGCGCGCATCCTCAAGCGCGGCGAAGAGGTCGGACGCGAGGCGACGCTCCGGGAAAAGGTCAAAGAACCGCTCATAGTCCGAGAGAACCGCTGTGACGACGCCGGTCATCTCCGGGTTCGGCGCCGCGGCAACGGGTTCACGAGATGCCCCTGCGGCGTTCTGCTCCGCGACTCGCTCAGCGAGCGCCGGGCGTGTGAGCGGGAAGACATTGCCGGCGCGGTTGAAGGTGAAGGTAAAGCTGTCGAACTCAAGATGACCGGTCTGGTGCGTGCAGAGCACCTTGAACCAGCCGAAATTGTCGTCCTTGGTCTCAAAGAGCGCGATCTCCGGCGGGAGGAAGACGTTGGTTCCGTCCGTGGACGCGCGATCCTCCGTCGCCCATCCAATGCTGCGGTTCGCGAGTTCCGGCGTGGGGCGCAGTTGCATGTCACCGCCGGTGAGGCCGCGCGCGTACATCTGCAGGATGGGAGCCACGTCATCGAGGCTGACGGTCGCGGAGAGTTCCTGGAGCAGGGCCTCGCCGCGCGCGGATTCCAGCCTGAAGAACGCGATGCCGGCGGCCTCGTTCCGCTCAAGCATCGTGACGCCCTCAGAGAACCACCTGCCGAGATTGTCGTCGTCGATGCGTTCAAGCACGTGCGGGGCGGCGCGGAGAAACTCGACTGCCGCCTCCTCAGACAGCCCGCACAGCACCTCAAAGTCATCCAGCGCCTGCCGGTGCATGTGGAGAGGGAGATCGCTGACGGCCCGGGAGCCTTCGGCCAGGAAGGAGAGATAGCGCTTGCCTCCGTCGCCGGACAGGTTGATGGCGAACGTCAGGAAGCGTTGTCGTTCGGATCGGGCAATGCGGGGAAGCGCGACGGCGGCAGCGCGCTGCGTTTCCTTGGCGTACTTCCAGTTGCGGTTGGCCGTCTCGTCAAGCAGCTCCAGGTACGTATCGATCGTCTCGTCATCAACGTACGGCAGGGAGTCCGGCGCCATCGTCAGGCACTCTTCGGCAAGCTCACTGGAGTGCTGCGCGACGTGGTCAAGGAAGTTCGCGAATGTTGCGAGGTCACTGAGTCGCACGTGATCGAGGAGCCCGGGGCTCACCTCAAAGAACCGCGCGGCCAACGCGCCGGACTTCCATGTCCCGTGGAAAAGCGTTTCGGCAGCCGAGATCCACGCGGGCAGGCGACTAACGTCGCGGCGTTCAAGGAACCCGGCGCTGGCGCGGAAATACGAGGATGCAAGCGCGGCGGAATGCGTCGATAACGCTTGGCCGCTCTCATACCAGGGCCCGGCGTCCTGCGGCCTCTCGAGCGCGTCAAGGACGGCGGGAGAGGAGCGGACGTACTCCGCGGCGGCCTCCCATGCGCGGAACGAGGCCCCTGCGATGCCAAGAGCCGCTGACAGCCATTGGTCGTAATGCTCTGCGCTGCCGAGGCGATGCTCCACGTGCTCGGTCGCGCCGTGGTAGGCCTGCCCCACCGCAGCCGGCAGGGCGAGCAATTGGGCAACCAGCTCATCACGCGTTGGTGATGCGTCGCCTGTTCCGCCGTTTTCCGATGTCATTCGCTCTTGTTTGTGTCGCGGTGGCAGGATCGCGTGAATGCGGCTCTGCCATCGTCCTATTCAAAGATGCTTGTCGTGATCTCTCGAATGCTGCGTTGTACGGACGCATCGTCTGTGAGGGCGTCTGAGATGGCCACGTCGCACGCGCGGCGGGCGGGCACACCCCGGGCAATCAGCTTGCCGGCATAGATCAACAGGCGCGTCGAGACGCCCTCCTGCAGCCCGTGCTCCTTGAGGTTGCGAACCTTCTCCCCAAGGCGGGAGAGCAGGTCGGCGGAGTCCTCATCGACGCCGCTCTCCTGCAGAACGATTCTCGCCTCATATTCCCGCGGCGGATAGTCAAACTCCATCGCCACGAACCGCTGCCGCGTGGACTGCTTGAGGTCCTTGAGGGCGCTCTGGTAGCCGGGGTTGTAGGAGATGACCAACAGGAAACCGTCTGCGGCCTCCAGGATCTGTCCGCGCTTCTCAACCGGGAGCAGGCGGCGGTGATCCGTCAGCGGGTGGATGAGAACGGTGGTGTCCTTGCGGGCCTCCACAACCTCATCCAGGTAGCAGATCGCGCCGGTCTTGACCGCGCGGGTCAGCGGGCCGTCAACCCATTTCGTCTCCTCGCCCTCGAGCAGGAACCGGCCGACGAGATCGCTGGCCGTCAAATCCTCATGGGCGGCGATGGTGACGAGCGCCTTGCCGTGAGAATTCTCTTTGCCGTCAGGTCGGACGGTCGTGATGGGGCGGCCTAGCCGCCATGCCATGTATTCCACGAACCGCGTCTTGCCGCAGCCCGTGGGGCCTTTGAGGATGACGGGTATCTTCTCTTCATACGCTGCGGTGAACACCTCCACCTCGTCCCTGATGGGCAGGTAGTAGGGTTCACTGTCGATGGTGTATTCCTCGATCTCGTACTCGGAGTACGACATCACGGTGGCGTCTTTGAGCACTGTCTGTTCGGTCATTCCAATCCCTTTGAGTCGTTTTAATCGGTCTACGAGGGCAGCCTACAGGAACGGGCGGATGCGGGCGTGCCAGAGCTCGCCGACGCGGATGCGCAGTTCCTCGATGGTGCCGGTGTTCTGGAGAAGGACATCCGCTTCGTCTGCGCGTTCCTCGTTGGAAAGTTGCGCATTGATCCGCTGCTTCGCCTGCTCTTCAGTCAGGTTGTTGCGAGACTGCAAACGCGCGATGGCATCCGCTTCCGATGCCTGTGTGACCCACAGCTCGTCGCAGAGGTCGGTCCATCCCGCCTCAATCATGATGGCCGCTTCCAACACGGCAATCTTCGTGCCGCCTTCACGCAAGTCCGAGATGGTCTTCTCAGCCAGCGCGCGGATCCTCGGCCACGTGATCTCGTTGAGCGCCTTGAGTTCATCCGGGTCGGCAAAGACGATCGCGCCCAGCTTGCGGCGGTCAATCTCCCGCGTCTCAGGATTCATCAGGTCGTCCCCCCACCGGGCCAGGATGTCCTTCCACGCGTCCGTATCCGGCAGATAGGCCTGGTGCCCCAACTCATCGCCGCTGATGACAGTGGCTTCGTACTCATCGCGGAGCACCTCGCTCACGAGGCTCTTGCCGCTTGCGATTCCCCCCGTCAGGCCAATGACCTGCATTCCTTTACCCCCTCACCGTTCGGCCAATGCCCGAACCAATGCTTGTGTGACCGCGCGTCTCGCACGCGCGCCCGAACTAGTAGTATACGGCACGACTCCCGCCCCACGCATGGGGCATCCGCCGCGCCGTGTATGCGCATAGGCGATAATTAGGCATGGCGAACTCAAGACAGGATAAAGCGGCGGACGACGCCCGGGTACAATCCGAGGCCCTGCGCGCGCTGCCAAGCGTGGATCGGCTGGTCGGCAGCGAACCGCTGGGAACGCTGGCCGAGAGTGTTGGCGCTGACGCGGTGACGCACGCCGCGCGGCAAGCCATCGACGACGCGCGCACCGCAATACTCGCAGGCACGGCGGACGCTGCGCCGAACCTGGACTCCCTGGCCGAACAGGTGACGGCCTCCATTGGCGACCTCCTGGGGCCGCGTCCTCGCCGCGTCATCAACGCCGCCGGCGTCATCATCCACACGAACCTGGGACGCGCGCCCCTGAGCCATGCCGCCATCGAGGCGATGAGCAACGTGGCGCGCGGATACTCCGACCTCGAGTACGACCTGCAGGAGGGAGAGCGCGGCTCACGCCACGCGCACCCTGAGCGGCTGTTGCAATTCCTGACAGGCGCGGAGGCGGCGATCGTCGTCAATAACAACGCGTCCGCCGTACTGCTGGCCCTGGCTGCCATCGCCGGGGGGCGGGAGGTCATCGTCTCTCGCGGGGAGGCCGTGGAGATCGGCGGGCGGTTCAGGATACCGGACGTGCTGCGGCAGAGTGGGGCGACGCTTGTTGAGGTCGGAACGACGAACCGCACCTACGTCGGGGACTACGCAGACGCCATCACGGACAATACGGGGGCGCTGCTGCGGGTGCATCGCAGCAATTTCCTTGTCGTCGGTTTCACGAGCACGCCGGACGCGGCGGAGATTGCGGAGATTGCGCACGCCCGCAACGTTCCTCTCATCAATGATCTCGGTTCGGGCTGTTTGCTGGACACTGCGCAGTTCGGCCTTGCGCCGGAGCCGACCGTGCGGGACACGCTGGAGCGGGAAGGCTCGGACATCGCTATGTTCTCCGGCGATAAGCTGCTGGGGGGGCCGCAGGCCGGCATCGCGGTGGGTCGCAAGGAACTCATCGACACGATGAAGTCCCATCCGCTCGCCCGCGCCGTTCGGATCGACAAGCTGGACCTCGCGGCGCTGACGGCGACCCTGCAGGCGTACGCGCGCGGCTCGGCGCTAACGGACGTGCCCGTGTGGCGCATGATCTCCGCGGGCGTTGCGGCCCTCGATGAACGCGCCTTGCGGTGGCACGAGCAGATCGGCGGTGAGGGCATGCGCGTCGTGGAGGCGGAGACCGCCGTGGGCGGCGGAAGCCTGCCGGGTGGAACGCTGCCAACGCGGGCGCTCGCCATCGAGCCGTCACGGGCAAACGCGGACGCGCTGGCGGCACGGCTGCGCGTGACAGGCTCCCATCCGGCCATCATTGGCCGCATCGACGAGGATCGGCTGCTGCTGGATCCACGCACCGTCCTCCCCGAAGAGGACGATGAGCTGATCGCGGCGGTCCGGGCGGCGCTGCAAGGCTAGCAGGACTGCTGTCCCTCATGTTCCACGCCGGATACGTTGCGATCGTTGGACGGCCCAATGTCGGGAAATCGACGCTCGTCAACACGCTGGTAGGAACGCGGCTTGCCGCGGTCAGCCCGAAGCCGCAGACCTCGCGCTATCGCATCCTCGCCGTCCTGCACGGGGATGATTTCCAGGTCGGGCTGCTGGACACGCCGGGCCGTCCCGCCGAGCCGCGTGTGGACGCGCTGAGCCGCCGGATGCTGCGTGAGACGCGGCAGGCGTTGGAGATCGCGAACTTGGCAGTGCTGGTCTCCGCGCCGCGCACGGCAGGAGACGTTGAAGAGACCCTGCTTGACGAGATCAAGGCGCAGAACCTCCCCGCCATCGTCGCCATCAACAAGCTGGACACCGTGCGCAAGGGAACCTTGCTGCCCGTCATCGAGGACTACAACGAGCTGTATGAGGAGTTCCGGGACATCATTCCCGTTAGCGCACGCACGGGCGATGGTCTGGACAGCCTCCTGGAACGCATCATTGCCAACCTGCCGGAGCAGGAGCCGCTCTTCGATCCGTCAACCCTGACCGACCGTTCAGAGGCGTTCCTGATCTCCGAACTGATACGGGAGGGCGTTTTCGCCGTCTACGGCGACGAGGTGCCCTACGCCACCGCCGTTGAGGTGGAAAAGCACGTGCCTCAGGACCCGGAACACGGCGACAAGGACTTCATCGAGGCGAGCGTGTACGTTGAGCGTGTCTCGCAGCGGGGAATCGTCGTCGGTAAGGGCGGGAAGGCGCTGAAGGACGTGGGCATCCACGTGAGGCCGCTCATCGAGGAGCTGCTGGGCCGTCCGGTGATGCTGTCGCTGTGGGCGCGCACGCGGCCGCGGTGGCGGCGTGACGATCGCTTCCTCAGGATGCTGGAGCAGTAGGCTGCCCGCCCGGCCCGTAGACGCGGTGGGCGGCGATGTACTTCACGACCGCCTCCGGCACGACTCCCCGCAGTCCTGCGCCGGTCTCCAGCATCTGGCGGACGGACGATGAACTCACATCCATGCGGGGAGCGTCCTCGAGAACGGTGACCCGTTCGCGCAGGCCGGGGACGGCATCGTAGGCCGCGGTCAGATCGGGGCGTCCAGCGCCGTCCACGCGGGGCATGGCGATGAAGCGGCAGAGCGTCACGAGCTCTTGCGGGTTGTGCCAGCGGGGGAGGTCCGCCACGGAGTCCTCGCCCAGGATGAAGAAATACTCCGTGCCCGGCGGTGACGTCTCCCGGAGTTCCCGTAGGGTATCCACGGTATACGTCGGGCCGGGGCGCGTGACTTCCATATCAGACACGGCGAACGCGCCGGTTGAGCCTGTCAGCAGGTGAGTCATCGCGAGGCGGTGGGTGGCGGGAGCAACGTCCTGCCCCCCCTTGAGCCACTGCTCGCCGGCGGGTATGAAGAGCACCCCATCAAGGCCGACACGCCGCATCGCCTCATGGGCAATCATCAGGTGGCCGGCGTGGGGGGGATCGAAGCTGCCGCCCAGGATGCCGACGCGCCTCACCGCCACTTCACCTCAATGTCGCCGATCAGCACCCAGTCGCCGGGCTCCGCCCCCGCTCGCTCCAGCGCATCGATCGCGCCGATGTGGCCAAGCTCCCGCCAGAACTGCGCGGCAACGGCCATGTCCGTGAGGTCGATGCCGTCCGCGAGCCGCTCAATGCGCGGGTGCTTGAGCCGCCACACTCCCTCCTCCTCGGCTCCAACGACGGGCATGATGCGATCTGGCTCAGGCCTCAGGATGACCTCCGGCTCGTCTATCTCCTGCACAGGCGCTCGCTTGCGCGCCTCCCTGTCGACTTCAACACGGGTATACGCCGCCCGCATCAGTTCCGTTACGCCCTCGCCGGTGACGGCGGACACCGCAAATACTTCGTCGACACCCTCGGCGGCGAAAGACTCCCGGAGTTCCGACAGCTGCTCCTGGACCTCGGGCATATCGATCTTGTTGATTGCGACGATCTGGGGTTTCTCCTCAAGCCGTGCCTCGTGGAGGGCGAGTTCCGTGTTGATGCTGCGCCATGCGTCCAGGACATCCGGCAAGCTTCCGTCGATGATGTGAATGAGGACGGCGGTGCGCTCCACGTGCCGCAGGAACTGGTCGCCGAGGCCCTTGCCCTCATGCGCCCCCTCGATGAGTCCCGGGATATCCGCAAGCACGAAGCTGCTCCACCCGATGTCCACAACGCCGAGATTCGGCTCCGTCGTGGTGAATGCATACGAGGCGACGCGTGGGTTCGCGCCGGACCCACTGGCCAGCAGGCTCGACTTGCCCGCGTTGGGGAGGCCGACGAGGCCAACGTCTGCAAGGAGTTTCAGATCCAGCTGGACATCCACTTCCTCGCCGGGCTCGCCGCCCTCCGCCAGACGCGGCGCGCGATTCGTCGAACTCGTGAACCGTGTGTTGCCGCGGCCTCCACTCCCACCCTTTGCCACAACAACGCTCGCGCCATCGGACTCAAGATCCACCGTCCCGGCGCCCGTCTCGCCCGTCCACGTCACGATCGTTCCAACCGGCACGGCCAGAACCAGGTTTCCACCGGTCTTCCCCGTCTGCTTCTTGCGACGTCCGGGTTCACCGTTCTGCGCCGCATAGCGGAGACTGCGCCCATAGTCCTGCAGCGTCATCAGGTTCTCGTCGGCCTGGAACAGAACATCGCCGCCCTCGCCGCCGTCACCACCGTCAGGCCCGCCGAACGGAACATACTTCTCCCGCCGGAACGACACCGCGCCCCGACCGCCGTTTCCACCACGCACATGGATTTGAGCTTGGTCAATCATTCTCACAGGATATATCTAGATGATTTGTTATAGCCCTCTTAACGCTGTGGTTGTCGTGGAAAGTGAATTACTTTGAGCAGGGGAAGAACTGTGGATTCCGTGTGGAATCCATGTGGAAAAGCGGTGGAAAGCCGCCGGGGAGAATGAGGGGATGGTGGAAAGAAAAGCGCTACTGCCCGGCGAATGTGGAAGACGCGATCTGGATGATGGCTTCGGCGTCAGCGCGAAGTCGTGCGTCTGCGGCAAGGGCGCGCTCCATGCGGCGGATGCTGTGCATGACGGTGGTGTGGTCACGGTTGCCGAATGACTTGCCGATGTACGCAAGTGAGTGGTCCGTGTGGCGGCTGGCAAGGAAGACGGCGAGGTGGCGGGTTTCTGCCGCGGGGCGGGCACGGCTGCGGCCGGTGATGTCTGCCGGGGTGAGCTGGCGATACGCGGCGGTTGTGCGGATGATGGCCTCGATCGTCAGGGGAACGGGATCCGGGCCGGTCGACGCGGCGGAGAGAGCTTGGCGGGCAAGCTCCAGCGTCAGCGGCTCATCGAGCAGGGTTGCGTGGGCGATGACGCGGGTAAGCTCCCCCTCCAGCTTGTTGATGCTGGAGAACTGCCGGGCGGCGAGGTAGGAGAGGACATCGTCCGGCGTGTCGAGGTCATAGCGCGCCGCCTTGAAGGCCAGGATGTTGAGGCGCGTGCGCCTGTTCGGCGGCCTAACGTCAACGGGCAGGCCCGCAAGTAATCGGGCGGCCAGGCGAGGGCTCCTGAAGTTCAGTGCATCCGGCGCCCTGTCCGCGGAGACGACGATCTGCTGACCTGCGCGCAAGAGCGCCCCGCACGTGTGCAACAGCGCCTCTTCGCTCTTGACCTTGCCGCAGATGAACTGGACGTCGTCGATGACGAGGATATCCGGAGAACGGTATCGCTCCCTGAAGCCCGCCGTCGTCTTTTGCTGGACGGACGTGACGTAATCGTGGACGAACTGCTCCGATGTGGCGAGAAGCGTGGTGCGCCCCTGCCCCTGCGCCTCGTTGGCGATGGCGTGAAGCAAGTGCGTCTTGCCCAGCCCGGGCGGGCCGTACAGGACGAGCGGGTTATAGTCGCCGTTCTGATCGTTGGCGACCTTCGTCGCGGCAGCATAAGCGAGCTTGGTGTTGTCACCGACCACGAAACGGTCGAACGTAAGCTGTGGATCAGGTCGTGCCCCGATGACGAATGAGGAGCCGACGCGCGCGGGCTTCTCGACCGCCGTTTCCTGCGCGGCGGCGCGCTCGGCGCCGGCCGGCTCAAACGGCTGCGCCTGCGGCGCGTCGGCTGCCACCTGCAGAGCAACGGTAACGGGGCGCTTGAGGACATCGGAGACGATGCGCTCCATGATAGGAAGCAGGGAGCCCTGGATCCAATGCTGCGTATACTCGCTTGGCACGGAGACCGTGAGCTCATCGTTCGTGAGGGCAACGCCGTTCGTGCCTGCCAGCCACGTGTTGTACGCGGCTGCGCTCATCTGCTTGCGAAGGCGAGCAAGGGACTCCTCCCACACGTCATGCACAGGCTGATCGGGCATCGAAACGCTATCCTCCCCCAACAGAAGCGGCCTCGATTGTCCGCGCGACAACCCTCTGCGAGCATGGAGGGCACGCCATAGACGGGTAGTGTCTCTGGCGCATCGAGCCACAAGAATCTACGTTAACACCTGGTAAGAGCAGCGCGTCGAGACGGTAGAAACGCAAATCGTCATGGTGCCCACGACTGAGGCAATGGGCGTGTGTTCGCGCCATTGCGACAGACTCCCAATACCTCAATAATTCGAGGGTGCCCGTATTGAGGGGCACATCCGCGGCGGAGGAAAATGACAGGAAATTCGCGAATCGTGTTTTGCGGCACCGCAGAATTCGCCGTGCCGACGCTTGACGCGCTGATGACGTCAGAGAATCGGCCCGTCGCCGTGCTGACACGCCCGGACCAACCGGCGGGTCGTGGCAGGCGGCCGCGGCCGTCCCCCGTCAAGGAACGCGCCGTCCAGTATGGCCTCGATGTGCTGGAGCCGTTAACGCTCCGCTCAGAGGAGGAGGCCGAACGCGTGCGAGCGCTTGAGCCGACGGTCATCGTGACGGCGGCCTACGGGCTGATCTTCCCGCGCAACATCCTGGACATCCCTCCGCGCGGCGCAATCAACATCCATCCGTCGCTCCTGCCACGCCATCGCGGCCCAGCCCCGGTGGTCTGGACGCTCCTTGAGGGCGACGAGAACGCCGGCATCAGCATCTTCCTGCTGGAGGAGGGTGTTGATACGGGCCCGCTGCTGAGCCGGCGCGTGGTGCCGATCCGATCAGGCGAGACGGCGGGCGAACTGACCGAACGGCTTTCGCAGCTGGGCGCGTCGCTCCTCGTGGAAACCCTGGGGAACTGGCTTGATGGATCGATCACGCCCGAGGCCCAGGACCACGACATGGCCACGCAATCACGCATGCTGGACAAGGCGGACGGCGCACTCGACTGGAATAACCCCGCGCAAGAGCTTGAGCGGCGCGTTCTGGCAATGACGCCGTGGCCGGGCGCGCATACGACGCTAGCCGGCAAGAGGCTGAACATCCGCCGCGCCATCGCCCTGCCTCCGGAATACGATCCGAGAGGGGCCGCCCCCGGGCAGGTGGTTCGTCTCAGGCGCTCGGAAGACGGCGGCGGCGTGGGTGTCGCCATCGGCACCGGCGAGGGGATGCTGGAGCTGCTCGAGGTGCAGGCAGAGGGACGGCGGACGATGCCCGCCCGTGATTTCGCGCGAGGCAGCGCGGACTTCATCGGCGCAACCCTGCCGAGCTAGCTGACCCGCTCCACGCCGATGGTGATAGTGGCCTCGTCCAGCTTGACGGTGTTGGTGGCTGCGCCGTCGCCGGGGGCGGTCTGAAGGATGTCCACTGAGAGCGTCTCCTGCCGCACGTAGTCGCCGAAATCCGACAACGCTCCGGCGACACCGTCCCCGTCTCCGGAGACGTAGGCGGTGATGCGGTCTGAAACATCCAGACCGGCGGTGCGGCGCAGTTCCTGCAGATGGCGCACGAGTTCACGCGCCAGCCCTTCGCGCTCAAGCTCGGTCGTGATCTCCGTGTTCAGCGCGACCGTGTGGATGCCCTCCGAGCCGGAGATGAACCCCTCACGGTCTGACGTATCGACCAGCAGGTCCTCATGCGACAGCTCGAAACCGGCCAGTTCCTGCGACTGCTCATCACGAACGCGGGCGGCGACGATGTTGAGGTCGGCATCAGACAGGCCCTCGATGTGGCCCGTCAGCTTCGGCAGTTCTCCGCCGAGGCGGCGTCCAAGGTTCTGAAGGTTGGGCCGGACGCGGACGGAGAGGAAAGCCGACTCGTCATCGACGGCGCGGACGGCCTTAACATTAAGCTCTTCCAGCAGTTGATCCTCGATGCGCGACAGTGATTCGCGGTCGGCTCGCCCGGGCAGCATGACCAGCATCTCCTGCAGGGGCTGGCGGACCTTGATCTGGGCGCGTCCTCGCACGGCGCGGCCCAGGCTGGAAAGGCGCATGGCGAGGCGAACGTCCGCTTCGATAGTCTCATCGCGCAGGGTGGCGTTCACCGTCGGCCATTCGGCGAGGTGGACGCTCTCAGGCTCGTCCGCAGCGAGAGTGGAGACCAGGTTGCGGTGCATGTGCTCCGCGACGAATGGCGTGAAGGGCGCGAGCAGGCGCGAAAGCGTCGTCAGCGCCTCGTAAAGCGTGTGATAGGCCGCAGCCTTGTCGGCGTCGTTGTCGGACTTCCAGAAGCGGCGGCGGTTGCGACGCACGTACCACGTGGACAGTTCATCCACGAACGACTCTATCGCATGCGTTGCCTCCATCACCTCGTAGCGCTCCATGGCGTCCGTAACGCCGGCGATGAGTCCCTGCAAGCGGGAGACAAGCCAGCGGTCAAGGAGCGGGCGATCCGCCAGGGGCGGCGCGGGCGTCGAGGCGGGATCAAAGCCGTCCACGTTGGCGTACGTCACGAAGAAGCTGTAGGTGTTCCACAACGGCAGGAGGAAGCGGCGAACCGTGTCGCCGACGAGGTTGGCGGAGAAGCGGCGGGCATTGCCCGGCGTGGAGGCGGTATACATGTACCAGCGCAGGGCGTCCGCGCCGCGGGCTTCAAGGATGTCCCACGGCTCAACCACGTTGCCGCGCGACTTGGACATCTTTTCACCCTCGCCATCGAGGATATGACCCAGCGAGAGAACATTCTTGTAGGCCGGCCGGTCAAAGAGCAGGACGGCCAGCGCGTGCAGCGTATAGAACCAGCCGCGCGTCTGATCGACACCCTCGCAGATATAATCGGCCATCTGTTGCTGCTCGAAGACATCGGCGTTCTCAAACGGGTAGTGCCATTGGGCGACGGGCATCGCGCCGGAGTCATACCACGCGTCCATCACCTCGGGAATGCGGCGCATCGTGCCGTCGCACCCCCCGCAGCTGAACGTCACGTCATCGATGAAAGGCCGATGGAGGTCCATGCCCTCGGTGAAGCCCTCAAGGCCCGGCTGCCCGGCCAGCTGCTCGATGCTGCCGATGGCCGTTGCGTCGTCGCAGCCGTCGCCGTCGCAGAGCCACAGCGGGATGGGCGTGCCCCAATAGCGTTCGCGGGAGAGCGCCCAGTCCACGTTGTTCTGCAGCCACTCGCCGAAACGGCCCTCGCCGATGTGCTCCGGCACCCAGCCAATCTCGCGGTTGGCGGAGATGAGCCTGTCCTTGAGCGCCGTGGTGCGGATATACCAGGACTCCTTGGCGTAGTAGAGCAGAGGCTCGTCGCAGCGCCAGCAGAAGGGATACGTGTGCGTGATCGTGCCGCCCCTGAGCAGCAGGCCGCGCTCATCCAGGTCTGCGGCGATGTCCGGATCGGCGTCCTTGAAGAACGTGCCCGACCACGGGATGCCCTCGTACTCGAGCATGTCGCCGTCGATGTTGACCGTGTGGACGACGGGCAGGCCCTCGGCATTGCCCACGCTGAGGTCCTCCGCGCCGTACGCGGGCGCGATGTGGACGATGCCCGTGCCCTCGGTGAGCAGGACGAAATCGGCGGAGACGACCTTGCCCGCGTAGCCGTCCGGCACAGCGTAATCAAAGAGCGGCTCATATGTGAGGCCGACCAGTTCTCTGCCGGAGAATTCGCCGACGATCTCGTAGTCGCCCTCAAGCGCCTGATCGGTGAGCGCGTCGGCGAGGATAAAGCGCTCCTTGCCGCCGTCCTTGCCCCACGGCCCCTCCGCGATCACATAGCGCGCGCCGACCGCGACGGCAAGGCCGGTGTTGCCGGGCAGCGTCCACGGCGTCGTTGTCCAGGCTAACAGGTAGGCCGGGGAGTCATTGGACCCCAGCAGTTCACGCGCCTTGTCGCTGTCCTGGATGCGGAACTTGACGTGCACGGACGGGTCCTCCGCGTCATCCTTGTAGCCGAGTGCCACTTCGTGTGAGCTGAGCGACGTGACGCACCGCGGGCAGTGCGGCGTGACGCGGTAGCCCTGGTAGATGAGCCCCTTGTCCCAGAGTTGGTTGAAGATCCACCAGCCGGACTCGATGTACTCATTCGAGTAGGTGACATACGGGTCGTCCATGTCCACCCAGAAAGCGATGCGCTCAGACAGCGACTCCCAGTCCTGCACGTACCGGAAGACGCTCTCCTTGCACTTCTCGTTGAACTTCGCGATGCCGTAGTTCTCGATGTCGCGCTTGGTGGAGAGGTTCAGTTCGGCCTCGACGGCCAGCTCCACCGGCAGGCCGTGCGTGTCCCAGCCGCCCTTGCGGGGCACCTGGTAGCCCTGCATCGTCTTGAAACGGGGGATCACGTCCTTGAAGACGCGGGCGAGCACGTGGTGGACGCCGGGCGCGCCGTTGGCCGTCGGCGGTCCCTCGAAGAATGTGAAGATCGGGCCGTTCTCCCGCTCCTTCATGGAGCGGTGAAAGATGTCCTTGTCCTTCCAAAACGCCAAGACGTCCCGTTCCATATCCGGGAACGAGACTTTGCTGGATACCGGCGAAAAAGGCATGTGCCGTCTACCTACCTGTGGATGTTTGGGCTGTATGCGACGCCCATTGTCTGACTACGCTACCACGTTGCGGGGCGTTGTGGCGGCGGTGTTGACGGTTCCTCGTCAGGCAAGCGCCCGAAGGCGAAGTAGGCCAGTGCGCCGGGGAGCAGCAGCAGGATGACGATAACCCACAGCCACCGGTTGCCGCCGCGCACCCGCTGGCGCTTGCTGAGATCGCGTCCCGCGGCAATCTGAACGGCGATCTGAACGGCCACATAGGCCAACAGGCCCGCCAACACGAGGACGGCCTCAGACATGGCGGAGATGCCTACTCAACAACGACGGCAGTGCCGTAGGCGAGCAGTTCAGCCGCGCCGGACATGACCATCGACGTTGAGAACCGGAGAGCGATGACGGCGTTCGCCCCCATCTCCTCCGCTCGCTGGCTCATGCGGTCCAGGGCTTCCGCCCGTGACTCCGCCATGAGCTTGGCGTATTCCGGCACCTCTCCGCCCACGATGTTGCGGAAGGCGGCGGTGATGTCGCGGCCCACGTTGCGGGCGCGGACGGAGTTGCCGTAGACGATGCCCTTGGTCTCCGTGATGGTCTTGCCCGGAATGTCGTTTGCGGTAACGGTGATCACGGTTCTGCCTCCTCATACCGTCGCGCGTCGGAGCGGTTCCTCTCCCGCAGCCGGTCCCAGATGGCCTTGACCAGGAGCACCAGCGCGCCGACCACGAAGGTTGGCATGCCGATTCTGATGATGATGGGCACCTCGTCCACGAGGACGATGAATCGGATGAGCGCATATGCCGCATAGCCGCCGATCATCACGGCGCCCACCAGCAGTAACGTCAGCCCCAGATTCATAGCACTGCCTCCTCCGGCTACGTCACATCATACGCGGCGCGCGTACCCGGTTCAGGGATTCGTTTCAGCGGCAACGATGGCCTCGCGGGCGGGAAGGCTCTCCACTGAGAACTCCGTGGACGGCGGCAGCAGCGTGGCGGCGGCCGCCGCGAACTGTGCCGCCGAGAGGGCGTCACGCGTCTCCGTCAGCCGGACCAGGAAGATTGCCGCCAGTGCGGAGAGCATGCGCGAATCGGCATCCTGCGCAGCGCCAACGACCTGCCAGTCCCCCTGCCACCGGAGGCGGACGCCCGCATCCGGCCCAACTGAAAGCGCGATGGGCGCAGGAACGTTCACGGACGGCGAGGGCAAGTCGTCCTCAGTGAGAAACAGCGCGCCGACCCCGGGCGGGACAACGCCCCCCGCAAGAGACAGCGAGCCGTTCTGCAGGAATGCGCGCGCCACAAGGCCGATGAGCGAGCGGCTGAAGCGCCCCAACGTCGCGGAATCCACCTCGTCGCTCTCCGGGGCAACCAGGAGGACCTCGGTGTCGAGCCACGTGTACGGCACGTGTTCCGAGCCGATGCGGCCTGTGTCTGCGGTGACAACGTGAACATCGGCCAGGTCCGCCTGGTAGGCGTTATTCGCCAGCAGCCCGGTTGAGCGGCCAAGTTTGGCGGCGGCCAGAGCGGCATAGGCAGCGGGTGAGCCGGCCCCGCCCACCACGACAAAATCAGGATGACTGGAAGCCACGACTACCGAGGGGGAGGTTCGTCGTCCTCCTCCTCGTCCTCGTCTATGTAGTCCTCGTCGTCATAGTCCTCATCGTCGTACTCATCGAGGTCGTCATCATCCTCGATATAGTCATCGTCCTCGTACGCATTCTCATCGACGGGAGATGTCGGGGACGGGGGCTCCTGGACGGCAGAACGACCGCCGCGTTGGTCGCCGCCGCCGCGCGGGGCCTGCTGGATGGTGACGCGTCGATTCTCGCCGTGGCCCGTGCTGCCTGTGACGACGGCCGGATTGTTTGCAAGGGTCATGTGGATGATGCGGCGGTCGGCGGGCGACATGGGGTCGAGGGTGATGGGCCGCCTCCGCCTGCGCACGTGATCCGCGGCGCGGAGAGCGATCTGCTGGAGACGGTAGATGTGGCGCTGCTGGTAGCCCTCCACGTCGATGCGGAGCGGGACGTAGTGTCCCACAGACCGCGAGACGATGGTGTTGAGGAGCATCTGAACGTGGCGGAGCGTCTGGCCGCGCCGCCCAATCAGCAGGCCGGCGTCTTCCCTCTCAACGTCGAGGACGATGGGGTCTCCGGGTTCAAAGGGGCGTGTTGGATCGCTCCCGGGAACATACACGGATATGTCGGCATCGATGTCGATGTACCGGAGCAGCTCGGCGAGGATCTCTCGTGCGCTCTCTGCATCCGCGGAGAGGGACGCGAATGACGCATATTCGTCGTCATCGTCTCCCTGCCGCACCCGCAGCCGGACGCGCGCATCTTCTGACCGGAGTCCCAGCAGGCCGGAGCGTCCCTCGCTAATGACGTCGACGTCGACGTCTTCGCGATCCAGACCGAGTTCGTCTAGTCCTCGCTGAATTGCTTCCTCGACGGTCCTCCCCGTCCATTCCAGGCTCTGATTCATCATTTGACCTCGTCTCCACCTGAGGGATTGAAGGGGCAGTGGCATTCGCAGCGACCCGTGGCCGACCGGGAATCAGATTCCCCCACCCGGATATGAATCCCTGCATGCCAATCGTTATGAAGTTAGAGACGAACCAGTATAGGGCTAAGCCCGATGGGAAAGTAAAGGCAAGGAATCCCAGCATGATGGGGAACAGGAACAACATGATCTGTTGTTGCTGTCTCTGCTGGTCAGTCATGGCGGGCGGCTGCATGATTCGCTGCTGCGCCCAGGTGGATGCCGCGACAAGAAGAGGCATCAGGGGCGTGGGGTCAGGCGCGGAGAGGTCCAGCGTGCCGAGGATCCACGGCATCTCCGTGTTCAACGGCAGCACTTCGCCGCCGACGGGCAGCCATGAATACAACCGCTGCGAGAGGTAGACAAAGCTGCCCGGCAGGTTTCCCAGGCCCTTGATGATTGCCCAGTACAATCCGATCCAGATCGGGAACTGTACAACCATCGGCCCCAGGCAGCCGAGCGGACTGACACCGGCCTCCCGGTACATCTTCATCGTCTCGCGCTGCTGGAGCTGCGGGTTGTTCTTGTAGCGGTTGCGGATCTCCTGCATCTGCGGCTGAAGCGCCTGCATCTTGGCGGACGACTGCAACTGCTTGATGGTCAAGGGGTAGAACGCCACGCGGACGACGACGGTGAGGGCGATGATGGCAAGCGCCATGCTGTTAAAGAGGAGGCTGTAGAGCAGCATCAGCCCGTTCAGCATCGGCTGCAGTAGCAGGAAGATGAAAATATCGCCGACGACTTCCATGTCTCTTGCCTAGCTCTCCACCGGGAATACCCGCACGGGTTGTCTCAATGAGGGCGACGCGCGATAGATGATGCCGTCCTGGGTAAAGAACAGCGCATCGCTTTCGCCGAACGACACGATCGGCGCATAGACTGGGTCGGGCAGCTTACCGCCCACGATGCCCTGCCCGGTCACCGGATCGATCCACCACGTCTCCTTCTCTTCGTTGGCGATACTGATGTGGTTTCCGGTCAGGATCGGATTGCTCTGTATCGCCCCGCCCGTCATCACGGGGTCCATTACCTGCGTGCCCGTGTCCTTATCCAGGATGTACAGGGAATGATCGAGAGACGGCGCGAACAGCCGCTCACCGATGATGAGCGGAGTGGCCCAGAACCAGTTGTCTGCGGTGAACGGCGCAGGCCAATGAGGCGCGCCCGTCGCGGCGTCCAGCGCATAGAGGTTGTTGTCGAACGCGCCGGCGTAGAGGACGCCCTCGTGCAATGTCATGCCGCCGATGCCGGCCTCCGCCTGATGCCGCCACACCTCGGTGCCGGGGCTCTCGTCCATGCGAACCGCGTGGAGCGTGCCGCCCAGCGTGCCGACGTACACCAGTCCGTCGCCGATGACGGGCGTGCCCCAGATCTCGGAGTCGGCCTCAAACGTCCATAGCGTGGCTGCGCTTTGGATATCGATCGCGTACAGCGTGCCGCGCCGCGTCTCCGTTGTGCCCTCCGTGCCGACCAGCAGCACGCCATCCGGGGTCAGCGCCGGGCCGCCCACGATCGGGGAGTCGGCCTCGAAGAACGGGATGCACTCGGACTCGGATTCCGGCAGCAGCGAATCGGGGTCGACGGCGTACAGAACCCCGTCGAAGCCGCCCGCATAGATGCGCCCGTCATGCAGCAGCGGCGCGCCAAAGATCGCGCGGACGCTATTGCGGCCCTCACCCGTCTCGCACCGGCCCAGTTCGCGTCCGGTGATGATATTGCCAACGACGATGTGCCCCGTGTCAGTTCCGATGACGACGGTCTCGTCGCCAAGCAGAACGGGCGCGGCCCACGGCTTCGGATCGTACAGGCTGCCCGCCGTGCACCCGACCGCCGCGAGCAGCGCGATCCCGACGACGAGCAGGAGCAAAGGCGTCCTGACGCGTCGTGCGGGGCTGCGGCGGCGCGGTTCGGTTTCGTTGGAGGGTGTGATCTTAGGGAACAGGGTCGTAGCCCCCTTCCTGGAGCGGATGGCATCGAGCCAGCCGCCGCGCCGCCATCACGGTTCCGCGCAGCGCGCCGTATCTCTCAACCGCCTCACGCGCATACTCGGAGCACGTGGGCTGATAACGGCAGGCGGTGGGTAGAAGCGGCGAGAGGACGAACTTATACAGCCGCAGGAGGCCCAGGGCGATGTACGTCATGTGCGTAACTCAGCCTGCCAGCCCGGCGCGCTTGAGAACATCCGCCACCGCATCCTCGATGCCGCGGTAGTCCGCCCGGGTGATCTGCGGTCTGGCGATGAACACGAGGTCGACTCCTGATTCGCGTGGCCCCAGCTTGCTGACCGCGGCGCGCAGGCGCCTTTTGACGGCGTTGCGCGTGACTGCGCTGCCCACACGCTTGCTGACGGCATAGCCGGCGCGCATGGCGTTCACGTCGTTCGGCGCGTAGCGGAGGACGACAAGATCATTGGCGCGGCCCTTGCCGACGTGGGAAACGCGGTCGAAATCTGAACTCCGCCGCAGCCGGTGGTCCGTCATCCGGGGCATGACAGAGATATTAGACGCTGAGACGGTGACGCCCCCTGGCGCGTCGACGCGCAACAACGTTTCTGCCGCCGGGCTCTCTCATGCGATGGCGGAAGCCGTGGACGCGCTTACGGCGGCGCACCTTGGGCTGGTAGGTTCGCTTGGGCATAGTGTCTGACAGTATAGGGGCGGCGGCAACAGAGGGGCAAGGATGGGGAGCCTGCGCCTTTGTGCCTGTCTTCACAATGGAAAGATATTCCGTAGTATGGATTGAGGTACTGGCGTAATCGTGCTGGCCGCCCCACGGGGGGGCTTGGAGGTGGGGTGTCGGAGAGCCGAAAGGCCGTCATTGACGTTCGCGGTCTCGTAAAGGTCTATCCGGGCGGGACACGCGCCGTTGACGGCATTGATTTCACTGTTCATGAGGGCGAGTTCTTCGGGTTTCTCGGCCCGAACGGCGCGGGCAAGAGCACCGCGCTCAAGGTCCTTTCAACACTGCTCAAGAAGACGTCCGGCACGGTGTCGGTCGCGGGCTTCGACGTTGACCATCACGCCGAGCAGATCCGGCGCAGCGTCGGGGTCGCGATGCAGACGGCCGGCCTCGATGACCTGGCGAAAGCGCATGATTTCCTGACCCTGCAGGGCCGCCTCTACGGGCTGCGGAGCTCAGAGGCGCGGGCGCGTTCCGCGGAGCTGCTGGAGTTCATCGGGCTGGCAAATGTCGCCCAGAAAAAGATCGGCACGTTCTCCGGCGGGATGCGGCGCAGGCTGGATCTGGTCGCGACCCTCGTCCATGAGCCGAAGGTTCTGTTCCTGGATGAGCCGACGACGGGTCTCGATCCACAGAGCCGCAACACACTTTGGGACCACCTCCGCCATCTCAATACGGAGGAAGGCGTCACCATCATCCTGACCACGCAGATGATGGATGAGGCAGACCGTCTTTGTGAGCGGCTGGCAATCATCGACCACGGCAAGATCGTCGCCGAAGGTTCGCCGCGTGATCTCAAGGAGCAGGTGGGCGGCGATGTTGTCACGATTATCGTCACGGGCCCGGAGACGGCGGAGGAACGTGAACCGCTCATCGCAAAGGCGCAGGAGCTGGCCGATCAGCAGGACTATGTGTCTGCGACAGCTCGAGTGCAGGATGGCATCGCCGTGACTGTGCAGAACGGCGGCGCCGCTGTGCCGGGGCTGATGCAGCTGCTCGCCAGTAACGACGTGCCCGTCGCCAACCTGTCAGTGGCCAGCCCGACGCTCGACGACGTTTTCCTGCAACACACCGGCCGCACTATCCGTGATGAGGAAACCGGCGGCGATGAGATGAATAACGCGTTCCGGCCCTGGCTGGGGCTGAGCGACGGAGGCTAGTCTAACGTGATCAGCCTCGTTCTGCAGACCTGGTACATCTACCTGCGCAACTTCCGCGCGTGGGTGACGCAGCCGGGCCAGATATTGCCCGCCGTCTTCATCAATATCCTCTTCATGATCGTCTTCGTCGCGGCATTCGACAACGTCTCTTTACTGCCGGGATTCCCCACCGATAGCTATGTCACCTACCTGATGCCCATGATTATCGTCCAGGCGATGATCTTCAGCGGCATCGACGCCGGTTTCAACCTTCTGACGGACGACCTCTCCGGCTACCTGAACAAACTCCTGCTCGCGCCCATCTACCGCATCTCCATACTGCTCGGCGTCCTTCTCGTGTCGGCAACCCGGGGCTTCATCCAGGGCGTGACGATTGTCATCGTGGGCGTCATCATGGGCGCGTCGTCGGAATCGGGGTGGCTCGGCCTCCTTGCAATCCTGATTCTCGGAACGATGTTCGGCGTCGCGTGGTCGTGTTTGGGCCTGATCATCGCAATCAAGACACGGAGCGTCCAGGTGACGCAATCCATGTTCATCTTCTTCATCCCGGCGGTCTTCGTGACCACAGCGTTCATGCCGAAGGAACTCATGGCGGACTGGTTCCAGGTGGCCGTCGCTCTCAACCCCGTGAACTACGTGCTGGAGGCGATTCGCGCGGTCGTGGTCACGGGCTGGGAATGGGAGCATATCCTGCCCGGCGTTTCCATCCTCATCGTGATGACGATCGTTGCCCTGACGGCGACCACCATCATGTACCGCCGCACAACTGCGTAAGGGCGGCAGTGGCAACGTTATGGCAGAATAGGATTGATAAGGAACGTGCTGGAGGGGTTGGCGATGGCAACAGTTGAAGATCGGTTGGGGCGCTTGGAGGGGCAGTTCGCGCACCTGGCAACCAAAACCGACCTAGCCAACCTCGAAACGAAGCTCACGCATGAAATGGCCAAGCACCTGCGATGGATGATTGGCCTGCAGCTCGCGAGCCTTGCCATCCTCGTGGCCGCCGCCTCCGCGTTCTTGCAACTGGCAGCCTGAGCGCTAGATTGCCCCACAGTAGATAGGTTCGTCTTATAGCGTCGGCATCAGTTGACCGCCACAACCATCATGTACCACCGCACGGCGGCCTAATAACAGCCTCGGCGTGCGCTGTCTCGCGCACCACGACTCCGTCATACTGCAACCTGAGATTCTAAAGACTCGTAGGGGGATGGCCGATGGCGAATTTCTGGATGGTGCGGTCACACGATCACATCCGTGATCGTGTGGAAAAAGAAGGGTTTATCGCCATTGGGTTTGGCGGAGACGTGATAGGCGACATCACTGGACTGGAAAATTTTCAGATTCGCGACCTCGTCAAAGAACGCAGGCCGGATGCGACCCCTCGTCAGATTGGGTCGGATACTAGCCAATTGCATAAATTTGCCAAAGTTCTCAATATCGGTGACCGCGTTATCACGAGTGTGGAGGATCGGAAGTACCTTATCGGTACGATAACCAGCGACCTTATATACGTCGCATCGCTCCCTGAACCCTATCAACGGTCGGTGGATTGGCACCCACGTCAGGTGGGACGAGATGAGATGACGCCCGCTCTCAAGAACTCTCTTGGTAGCTACACGACGTTGTTCAGTGTAACGAAGCACGCGGAAGAGATTCTTCGCTTGCTAGGCGAACGACCGGCCTCCAGCAGAGAAGAAACCGACCAAGAGGCTGAAAGCGCCGAATTCGAGGACTCAGAAGAGCTTACGGGGAGTGCTTACGCTGAGGACATTGAAGCTAAAGCCCGTGAGGGAATCGGGGATCTCATTCTGGGCCCCCGCCGCTTTGGCGGACACGAATTCGAGGGCCTTGTAGCAGCCCTGCTCAAGGCAATGGGTTTCAAGATTGTACGTGAGCCGCAGCCCGGAGCAGATGGTGGTGTCGACATTATCGTTGCGCCTGATGTGTTCGGATTTGAGCAGCCGCGAATTATTGTTCAGGTCAAGCATCGACAGAGTCAGGCCTCGTCGGCTGAAGTGCAGCAACTCAAAGGAACTCTGCAGGCAGGAGAGAAAGGACTCTTTGTTTCAACGGGCGGATTCTCAAGAGATGCCGAGAGATTGGCGGCACAGAACCTCACCCTGCTTGATGGCCGCAAGGTGGTCGATTACTTCATCGAGCACTACGAAAGCATGCCTGCCGAATACCAGGCCAAAGTGCCGCTCAAGCGGGTCTATATCCCTGTCCCCCCGGATGAGGATTAGATTGGCGCAATGCGATTCAGATTCCCGCTTTCGCGGGAATGACGGATAGCCGTAGCCCCCTAATACCGCCCCCGCCGCACTCCCTCCCGCCAGCCGAATAGCAGACCGCCGAACACGATTACGCTGAACCACGTTATCGAGCGGTCGAGCGCCGTCAGCACGGCAGCGTCCTCCAGCGCCACCCACGGCAGCAACAGCCCCACCATGCCCGCCTCCGCGACGCCGAGACCGCCCGGTGTGGACGGAATCGCGGTGATTAGGTTATGGGCCAGCGCGACAAAGGCAATCACGGGCAGCGGGATATCAAGCCCCAGCGCCCAGGCGACCAGCGCGAGGCGCACAGCCTCCGCCGCCCACCCGCCGATGCTGAGGATGGTGACGGGCCAGAGCCTTCCCCTGAGGCTGAGCAGAGCGCCGACGCGAAGCCGCTCCAGCCAATCCCGGATTGCGCCCGGCAGCCGCGCGGTCACGCGCTGCCCGAAGAGCGCCATGCCGATCACCAGGAAGATGCCCCCTCCGCCAACGATGACGGTGATGCCAATGATGGCCGCGGTTGCGCCGCCTGCATCCACCCAGAGGAGAGCGCCGATGGGCAGAAGGATGGCGGCGAACGTCACAACGTCCAGGACGCGCTCCGCAAGGACCGTGCCGAGAATCCTGGGATACGACTGATCCTTGTGTTGCCGAGAGACGAGGTACGCGCGGTACGGGTCCCCCATGCGGAGCCACGCGACGGCATTCACAAACCAGCCGAGCAGGATGATCTCCGAGAAGGCGCGTCCGGACGGCAGCGGGACGGGGTCATCGGTATCCTTCTGCGCGTTCTCGATGAGGAGCCGCCATCGGATGCCCCTGATCGGAAAATTGACATAATACGCAATCACGGCAGCGGCGATGAGCAGTGGGTTGGCATCCCCAATCGCTCCCGCCATGTCCGCAAAACTGATGTCCACGCCCCGCGCCAGCGCAATCAACAAGAGAACGGCGACACCGAACGAGATGAGCGTGGCCGGATGCAGGATGCGGCGGCGCAGGCCGAGCGTTTGGGAGGCGGGGAGTCCGGACACGGTTCCTAGAGCGGCCTGCGCGTTGGCACGCCTGCGCGGCGTGGATATGTCTCCGGTGTCGGCGCAACCTTGCGAATGACCACGAGCCGGTGGTCGGCGGAGATGGAAGAGTCAGACGCCGGCAGGATGGTGTCCGCGACTTCTCCACCAAGCATCGAGAGCGCATTCGATGCGGCATCTATCTCTTGCTCCGCGTCCGCTCCTTTGGGGGCGATGAGGACGCCGCCCGCCTGTATGAAGGGCAGGCAGAGTTCCACGAGCGCGGGGATCGGCGCAAGGGCGCGGGCCGTTGCGGCGTCGTAGGCCTCCCGGTGCTCCGGGTCGCGTGCGATGTCCTCCGCGCGGCCATGGATGGCGCGGGCATTCGGCAGTTCAAGGCGGGCGATGACGTGTTCGAGGAAATCCACCTTCTTGCCGGTGGCCTCAACGAGCGTGACATCCAACTGTGGGAATGCAATAGCAAGCGGCAGACCGGGAAAACCGCCGCCGGATCCAACGTCGATGAGCCGCGCGCCGTCCGTGGACGGCAAGGCGGCGGCGCACCAGAGGCTTTCGAGAAACAGGCGCGACTCAACCTCATCAGGATCCTTGATAGCGGTCAGGTTGGCGCGAGAGGAGTTCCACGCCAGCAACTCGTCTCGATAGACACGAAAGGCGGTGATCTGCCGGTCGGTCAATGGCGCGCCGAGCCGCCCGGCCCATTCAGGCAGCATGAGGAAGTCGTTGCCAGGGCCATCGACCGTCGGACGTGCGCTCGTGTCCATGCCCACAACGGTAGCAGGCTGCAGCCCCATGCCGCAGGAGATGGACGGGTGTATGGTATGAGCGCGAGGGCTTATGTCATGCACACTCTCCGGGTTGGCCTCCTGGCGTTATTCTTCGCAGCGCTCATGCTTGCAGGCGCCTGCGCGACAGATTTGCATCGTGCGGCCGAGAACAATAGCTCCGCGTCTTCTGTCGAGCGGGCGCTTGATGGCGGAGCGGACCCCAATGTCAGGAACGAGTATGGGAGCACGCCGCTCCACGTTGCGATGGGTGAGGATACGGACACAGAGCTTGTAAGGGTGCTTGTGGAGGGCGGGGCTGACGTCAACGCGGTCAATGACGACGGAGAAGCCCCACTCCATGAGGCGGCCTGGTTTGGCGACAGCACGGAAAAAGTTGAGCTCCTGCTGGATGGCGGAGCGGATACGGAGATACGGGACAACCGCGGGAACACGCCGCTCCACCGCGCCGCCGCGCACGGTGAGATTGAAATCATTGAATTGCTCCTGGATCGCGGCGCGGACATCAATGCGACCAACGATGATGGCGAGACGCCGCTGTATGAGTCTCTGACAACGCGCCAGATCTTCCTGGAGGACGGACTTGGCGTTGCGCGGCTGCTCCTCGAACGTGGAGCAGATCCGGGAGGCCGCATCCTTTGGCAATTCGCCACCCCCGGGATAATTGTTGATGGGGAACAAGATATGGGTGATCCCGAAATCGTGGCTCTCCTGCTCGAATACGGGGCCGATCCGACAGGGACGAATTCGGGCGGTGTGACGCTTTTGCACACCGTTGCCAGCGTGGAAATCGCGAAGCTGCTGGTGGATGCCGGGGCGGACGTGAACGCCGCAGATAACCCTGCCGACTGGACTCCACTGCACGCGGTAGTAGGGAGCGGGGACCGCGAATTGATCGAGTTGTACCTGGACAGCGGCGCAGACATCGAGGCGCAGGATCTGAACGGAACCACACCCCTGAAAACCGCCATCCTTGCCGAGAATCTCAACCTGGGCATCGTTACGCTTCTACTCGATCGCGGGGCCAACCCGTTCGCGGATCATTACGGCATCGCGACCCCCTGCCGTTCGGCGCGGTCATTCGATACGATCACGGATCCTGAGATCCTTGAGCGCCTGTGCAGTGATCCGACCAGAGACGATCCGACTACAGAAGAAACGCCTGAGATAACACCGACGTCCGGCCCCGTTCGCCTTGCGGGCCTTGCCGAGAGCCCGATTCACTGGGCGGCGGGCAAAGGCTCTGCGGATGACGTTGCCACGCTGCTGGATCAAGGGACTCCCATCGAGATTACGAGCAGCATTACGTTGACGGATCACCGGACAATGCACGGCGTGACACCTCTCCATATAGCGGTGTTCAACAGGGACCCCTCGGTAATCGAACTCCTGCTTGATCGCGGCGCGGACATCAACGCCATGACCAATACGGGCGAGACGCCGTGTGATCTTGCGCGGCAAGTGGACGGATTTGCCGGCGCGGCTGTGCTTGACCGCCTCTGCGGCGGCTAGCCGCGCCTCTCGGGCGCTCCCTGACCATTCTGCGCCCACGCTCTGCCGCCAATTGCCTTTCACCCCACGCATCGGCGTATCGTATTGGAGACGGCATCTGCAGAAACATCACATAGAGGTGCATGAATGGCGACTGAACGAGATCGGATGCGGAAAGATATCGCGATGCGGGCGTCTGACGCGGGGCCGCTCGCCAGGCGGCTCAACGCGCTGGCCGTGTATCAGCGTCCGTTTGGACAGCCCGGCTTTGAGTTCGGCGAGTGGGTGGATCAGCCGGGGCGCGGCACGTGGTACCGCCTCTCCCGTGTCGCCCGCGATTTCTTTGAGTACTGCAACGACAACGGCTGGGTGCAGGGCTTTGAGTGGGTGGACTGGAAGGCGACGCCGGAGGGGCAACGCCTGATGAACGATACCGCAGCCATCGCGGAGGCAAGCCCGCTGGACCTCAGCCGCGTGATAACCGTGCTTATCCGGCAGGACCGCCTCAATGAGGGCTATCTCGGCGCGGCGTATGATTCCGGTCTCGTTCCCGCCATCATCAAACGTGCATCCGCCCTGCTCGCTGACATGCCCGCCGAGGGCGATGACACGGACTGGCCGACGTGGTGGGGCATGGATCACGCCGAACGCCGCGCCATTGACGCCAGGTTCGAGAAGTAGGGCCGGCTCCCAGCCCGAACCGTCTCAGTCCCGTGATACGTACGTATTGCCAGTTTGCGTGGAGGAACCGCCATGTCTGAGGGCAGCCTGACGCGTCGCGTCTTTCAGATTGTCGAGGAGGGCCGCGACGGTGACAGAACCAGCCGCGTCTTTGATTTCTTCATCCTCGGCTCAATCGCCATCAGCATCATCGCGCTTGTCCTCGGCACGGTTGAGCGCTTCGGCGATCGGGCGCACGAGCTCTTCATCGGCATCGAGGTTGTCACAGTCATTATCTTCACCGTTGAGTGGGCGCTGCGGGTGTGGTCGTGCGTGGAGGAGCCGTCCGGCAAATATCGAAATTCCGTGACGGGGCGCATCAGGTACGCGCTGTCGCCGATGGCGCTGATAGACCTGCTGGCCATCCTGCCCTTCTATGTTGTGCTCGTCTTTCCGGATGCCGGCCTTGATCTGCGCTTCCTGCGAGCGGTGCGGCTCGGCGCGCGCGTGGCCCGGCTCAGCCGCTATTCCACGACGATGACCATCATGGGCCGCGTGCTGCGCAATGCCTCACGAGAGTTGGCCGCCGTCATCGGGGTCATGGCGCTGCTGCTCCTGATTGCGTCGTCCCTGATGTACTTTGCGGAGCACGCATCCCAGCCGGAGACGTTTGCGAGCATCCCGGCGTCCATGTGGTGGGCCGTGATTACGGTGACGACCGTTGGCTACGGCGACGCCGTGCCCGTGACGACGTGGGGCAGGATGCTGACGGCGGCACTCGCCGTGTTCGGCATCGGTCTGATCGCGCTCCCCGCCGGTATTCTCGGCAACGGCTTCGTGGAGGAGACCCGCAGGCAACGGCGATTGGTGGAAGGTGAGCACCGGTGCCCCCACTGCGGGGAGCTGCTGCCCACGGTGTGATTGTCAGCCGGTGTCCGCGGTTTCACCGCTCGTGTTCACGAGCGTGTTTCCTTGACTGGCCAGGCCGGCCCATGCCAGTTCCGTGATGACGCGCGTCGGGTTGAGTATCGGCCAGAAGTCCGCATTATTGACCCAGTAAGCGTTTAGAAAGAGCGCGCCGCCCATTGCCACCGAGAGTACGGCGCCTACACGCGCCTCGGGAGAGCCATTGCGCCACAGCGCCACGCCGGCCACGCTCGCGCAGCCAAAGAACAGGGGGTTGATGGTGCGCCACACGTCGCCCGAACTGCTGCCGAACAGATCGCTGTATGCGTTGGCGAAGACCACCGCGGCAAGGATGGCAAGCGCCAGGCTGCGCACCCAGGGGACGCGGCGGGTGCTCAACCAGATCCACCACACCCCGCCGAACCCGATCACCAACGGGGGAATCTGCCACAGCTTCCATGGCCAATAGTGAACGGACAATCTGTCCGGATCGGCGATCTCAGTCCTTTCCGTCCAGCCAAAGATGGCGAAAATCACGAACGCCGTGACTGCCAGCGCGGGGATCGCCCCCAGATCTCGTGGAGCAATGAGCTGTTTGACCATCTGCCTGTCACCGTCCTCTACAGCACCCGCATGAGCCGGCTCCGCCCTGCTCAGCCGGCGGACTAATCTCGTTCCCCCAAAACATAGAACGTCCATCATCAAAGTGAAAGCCCCTTCCGGCCCAAAGCTGACGTTTGCCTGCCGGCCGCAGCAACGATCCGATCACCGCATCTCCACGCCGTGGGGGCGATATACTGCAAAGACTGGACGGCAAGGGGTTGTGGAGTGACGAAATGAACTCACCGATTGAACTGAAAGTCGTTGTATCCGAGTCGTATGCGGACAAGCTGCGTGACGCGATCGAGCTCGATGCCGATGCATGCTGCGGCGACTCAGAATCATTGGCCGCCTATCCGGCGGAGGTGCTGGAGAAACTGCCCGGCAGTGTCGTGACGTTCGGCTGCGGCAACCCTGTCGCATTGGCCAGCATGCAGCCGGGCGAGACGGTGCTGGACCTCGGCAGCGGCGCGGGTCTCGATTGCTTCCTTGCCGCCGAGCAGGTCGGCCAGGAGGGCGCGGTCATCGGCGTCGACTTCACGCAGGACATGATCGACAAGGCGAACGAGAACGCCGCCAAGCTGGGGCTTGCCAACGTGAACTTCAAGCACGGCGATATCGAGGTGCTGCCGCTGGAGGATTCTACGGTGGACGTGATCATCTCCAACTGCGTCATCAACCTCGCGCCGGATAAGGACGCCGTGTTCCGTGAGGCCTTTCGCGTGCTGCGCCCCGGCGGGCGGCTCATGGTGTCGGACATCGTTCTGACACGGCCAGCCTCCGAGGCGGAGATGCAGGACATGGCGCTGCTGACGGGGTGCGTCTCAGGCTCGCTGCCGGATACGGAATACGCCGACACGGTGCGCCGCGCGGGTTTCGCGGATGTGACCGTGGAAACCGCGCCGCAAGAGGAGGAGACCGCCGAGGGCCAGTTCTGGTACAGCGCGAGCATCTCCGGCGTGAAGCGGTAGGGCGGTACGTGGGCAACGCCGGGACCGGATAGCTTTACAGGAAAGGAAGAACACTTCATGGCAACCACAGAGCATCGCGTTATCGGACAGCCGGTTGGCCGCGCGGACGGCCCGGAGAAGGTCACCGGTCTGGGCAAGTACTCAATCGACGTGCTGCCGCCCGGCACGCTGTGGTGCAAGGTGCTCCGCTCGCCGTATGCGCACGCCCGCATCGTCTCCATCGATGCGTCCGCTGCGCTTGCGCTGCCCGGCGTCCACGCCGTTATCACCGGCAAGGACCTGGAAGGACAGCGCTGGGGTAAGACCATCCAGGATGAGCCGATTCTCGCGTGGGATGCCGCGCTCTACATCGGCGACAAGGTGGCCGCCGTCGCCGCGGACGACGAGGAAACCGCCGAGACCGCGCTGAATCTCATCGACGTTGAGTACGAAGAACTTCCCGCCATCGTCACCATCGCCGAATCTCGCGCCGCCGATGCCCCGATCCTCCACCCCGAGTTCAACAGCTACGAGGGCGTGATGGATCAGCTATCCGGCCCCTCCAACGCCGTCGTCCACAACAACTGGAGCAAGGGCGACGTTGCGGCAGGAATGGCGGAGGCCGACCTCATCATCGAGCGCGATTTTGAGACATCCCGCACGCACCAGTTGTACCTGGAGCCGCATAACTGCGTCGTCGCCATCGATGACGACGGCACGGTGCAGACGTGGATTGGGACAAAGTCGCCCATGTCGAACCGGGCCTCGATTGCGGCGTTGACAGGCCGCGACATCTCGCAGGTCGTCATCAATTTCGCCTACGTGGGCGGAGATTTCGGCGGCAAGGGCGACATCGTCGGCGTGCCGATTTGCTATGCGCTGGCGGAGCGCACGGGCAGACCGGTCAAGTTCGCCATGGACTACACCGAGGAACTGATGGCGATGAACCCGCGCCATCGCTCCGAGGTGAACGTGAAGGTTGGCGTCAAGCGCGACGGCACGATCACGGCGTGGGAGTCCGATATCTATTTCAACGCGGGCGCGTACCGCGCCTATTCGCCCAGCGGCAGCCTGCCCGGCGCGAATGAGGTGGCGGGGCCGTACCGCATCCCCAACACCCGCATCGATACGTGGCAGATGGCCACGAACACGGTGCCCGGCGGGTTCCAGCGCGGGCCGGGCGAGGTGCAGGGCATCTTCGCGGGCGAGTCCATGATGGACATCGTCGCGGAAGAGCTTGGCATGGACCCCGTGGAGTTCCGCCTGAAGAACGTCGTGCAGGAGGGCGATGAGACGCCCACGGGTCACCAGTTCACCGGCATCATCGCGGACAAGATCATCGAAGAGGCGGCGCGCGCCGGCAAGATGGCGGAGACCCGCCCCGCGAACGTCGGGCGCGGCATCGCCTACGGCCATCGCCCGCAGTACGGAGGCAACACGCAGGCCTCCGTCATCGTCAACGAGGACGGCACGCTCACCGCGCGCACCTCATTCTTCGACCCCGGCACCGGCGTGAACACGCTCATCCGCCAGACGGTCGCGGAGGAGATGCAGGTGGATATGGATCGCATCAGCGTCGTGCCGTTCAACACGGACGAATTCTTCGACGATGTCCCCGACCTCGGCTTTGGCGGCTCACGCGCGTCACGCGTCGGCCCGATGGCGGCGGCGGATGCCTCGACGGAGGTCAAGGTGAATCTCAAGCGCCTCGCCGCCGAGTTCAACGGTTGGGATGAGTCCGTTGTTGAGTACGCGAGCGGCTCGCTCGTCAACACGCGCACGGGTGAAAGCGTGCCGATGGAGGACATCGTCCGCAGGCGCGGCGAGCCGATCTCAGGGCGCAACAGGCCACCGGAGGGCGGCCCGGACATGATGTCGCCGATGACGTCGTTCGTGGCGCAGGTGGCGGAGGTCAGCGTGGATACGGACACGGGCCGCGTGACGATTGAGAAGATCGTCGCGGTGCATGACGTTGGCCGCGTGCTGAACCCCATCGGCTTCCACGGGCAGGTGGAGGGCGGCCTCGTGCAGGCGCTCGGCCACGCGATGATGGAGGACCTGACGGTGGACGAGTCGGGCCGCGTGTCCAACCCGTCGCTGGCGGACTACAAGGCGCCGACTGAGCCGGACATCCCCGAGCTGGAGACGATTTTGGTCGAGGCTCCGAGCGGCTGGGGCAACTACAACATCAAGGCCGTCGGCGAGCACTCGAACATCACAACGGCGGCAGCCATCGCCAACGCCGTCTACGACGCCTGCGGCGTCCGCCCGTACGAAATCCCCATCCACCCGGAGAAACTGCTGGCGGGGATTAGGGAGAAGGGGAGTTAGGGGAGAAGGGACTTGCCGGGATTTTCTCGCTAAGGCACCGCAGCGCTTGTGCGCACGACGCGCGTCTACTCGGGGGCATTCCGAATGTAGCGGCAGTTTAGGGCTCTGCCGAAATTGCTGCATCCCCAGAATCGGCTACCATCCCGGCGGTTGGTACGAAGGACAAGATGCCCACTCCGGCATTGAGGGCATCTTTCCCGTCGCTCCCCGATTTGGCGAATAAATGGGGTAGCGGTATCTGCGGAGCCTTCGTGCCCCCCCAAATGCTCAAGTAATTCGTCGATGAACGGGCTTGGCGAGCCCCTGTCCGCGACAAGGAACGCCCCGTATCTTGCCCTGGTCATAGCAACGTAGAACAAGCGCCGCTCTTCGGCAAACTCGTACTGTTCGTCTTCAGACCTTGGGGGCAACACTAACTCCAGCAGAGGGTCTTCATCACCCGCTGAGGGGAAGCCCGACCGGAATTTCAGGTCGTTCTTGAGATCCAACACAACTGTATAGTCGTCCTCCTCCCCTTTCGCTGAATGTACCGTGGAGTGGCGAACACGGAGGCGGTCATATCCCGTCAGTTTCTTGATCTCATCCCTTGTCCTTGTGTATCTAGTGAGAGCATAGACAGAGCCGGGCGCAGAATTGGTAATCTGCTGAATTTCACGCAGTGCTGCATTCAGCCCGGTGACAGGATCATCTGCCCAAATGACGTTGACGCCGTCGTCACGGGGCACGTCCCCGAAAGGCCGCAGGACTCTCGTAGTCTGGGCGGGATTCTGTTGCACGAACCACGATGAAACCCCTTCAAGCCTCGCTCCGTAGCGAAAAGTCTGTCCAAGCCTGCAAGTCTCTACATACCCAAGATGTTCACTACAGTTCTTGATGAGGTCTACATCGCTCCCCGCGAATCGATATATGGACTGCCAGTCGTCACCGACGAGGAAGAAGGAGGCACCTGCTTTGCGCATAGCTTTCAAGAGTTCCATTCGTCCGACGGAGATATCCTGAAACTCATCTACGAGTACGTATCTGTATGGTGACTGCCAATGGCCCTCCAAAGCGAAATCCGTTGCCTTGTTGATCATGTCGTGAAAGTCGATCTCACCTCTCTGCTCCAAGAGAGTTGTATATCGTGTCAGCGCGCCCTCGAACACATCAAGGAATGTCTGTGCGCGGGTCGGATCGCTGAAGCCCCTGGCACGTTGCCGTAGAGTATCCGCACTGATTCTACTGGTCCGAACATGATTCAAGAACTGTAGAGCAAGAGTCGCGAGGGAACTAAAGGATTCTTCGCTCAGGCTGTGCAAGAGTTTTTCGGTTGGCACAGGGCGCATCGGCACTTCCAAGCGCTGAAGATTGCTTTCCAAGACCTTCAGCAACGTGCCCTGAGTCCGTTGCCAACTATATGTCTCTATAAGTGTCGTTCCGAATTTTGCGTGGGCTTTCCGTTTCCAGGCGACCCCACTTTCATATTCACGCCAATCCCAATGACGAGGGGCCCGCTCATCCCTATCTAGTGCAAAGTGCTCAATGTAAAGCTGCTCGTTTGTCAGATAGAAATCAGGCTGATATTGGCCCCTGTTTCTTGTTCGAGTGTCGTGCTCGTACTGTTTCTCATATTCATACTCAATGCCATTTCGGGCGAGAAAATTCGCAATCAGCAACTCTTCGAAGCTCTTAACCAACTCCCCCTTCAAAGTACGTAGCTCAACGTCCGAGACGTGTGCGTCATACTCACCTTTCGTCTTAAAGTCCCATGGAGATCTGTAGGGAGTAGTGTAGTAAGTCAAGAAGTCCAAAATGCGCTCCGACTCACTGGATTCTCTAACCATCTCCCTCAAGAACTCCTGCAGTTTCAAGCGCAACCTACTATCGTCCTCAGCCAATGAAGATACGGTAGGTTTCCTATTCTCTGCATCAGACACGATTCTCATTCCAAGACTGTGGAAGGTTGATACGTTGATTCCACGAAGGTTGTCTGGCAACCGCTGTCTGATCTCATTGGCGGCTTTATTGTTATATGCCAGTACGAGTATTTCGTGCGGTGAAACGCGCTGATTTACGACAAGGTCCAGTGCCTTGCCCACAATCACTGAGGTCTTCCCTGTGCCGGCACCTGCCAGCACGAGCGTGGCGTCTTCGTCCGTGGCGATAGCCGTGCATTGTTCTTCGGTCAGGGGCTTGCTGAAATAGGAGTGTGTGGAATCACGTATCTGGGTTAAACGGCCTCGAACAAACTGTTGATTCCACTCTGTCCGTGCCAGCTCAAAGCTATCTTCAGGAACCAGGCGATATAGCAGGCTGAATGCGCGGAATGGCGCGGTCTCAAGATTTCGTTCGATGAGTTGCCCGATTGCGGTAACCTGACGGACGATCTCTCTATGCAGTTCCCTCGACTCGCCATAGCGCATATACCCTTTTGCCGAAAGCCGTCCTTCGAGCTCGGTAAGGCCGGGGCCAACCTCCTTGGCTTTTTCGACAGCTAACCGCAAGACTTCAGATTGGACGCGCTCGGCAGATTCTTGGTCAAGCCCGCGTACGTGGTAGGTCTGTCCTGAAGGGCCTGTTGCGGTCAGCCTCCATCCAAGCCTGAACGCCGAGCGACGCACTTCAATGTCTTTCATCTGCCCGATGTCGATAGTGGCCTTGGCGGTTCCAGCAGCCCGTTCAAATTGCACGCGGTAACCATTCACGACCACGCGTGTGAACCCACCCAGAAAGGACAAGGCTGTCCCCCAGATGCGGCTACTATGGGCAGTGACAGAGGCTTTTCCTAAGGGGTTCATCGCAACCTTGAAGCAAAACTGGAAATAGACTCACAAACAGTGCAATGTCACTATACTGTCCATCCTCTCTCCCATGCCATACTCATATCGGTAGTGAGTGGGTTAGAGGGCTAGGCACGCGGGAGAGAAAAATCATGCCACCTATCCGCATCGGGGTCATCGGCGTTGGGTTTGGGGCGACGGTGCATATCCCCGGGTTTCAGTCCGAGGGACTGGAGGTCGTCGCCGTCGCAGCGAGCCGGCAAGAACGCGCGCAGGCCGCGGCGGAGAAGTTCGGCATCCCCAACGCGTTCACCGACTACCGCGAGCTTGTGACCCATCCGGACGTCGATGCCGTCAGCGTCGTCACTGCCCCCAACCTCCACTATGAGATGACCAAAGCCGCCCTGGAGGCCGGCAAGCACGTGATGTGCGAGAAGCCGTTCACGACCAACGCCGCAGAGGCGGAGGAACTGCTTGCCATGGCCAACGAGCGGGGCCTGACGCACATGATCGCGCATGAGTTCCGTTTCGCGCCGGAGCGGGCATTCACGCGGCAGCTTATCGATGAGGGCCGGATCGGCGAGCCGCAGCATCTCGTTGCTACGCTGCACCTGCGATTCGCCCGCCGACCCGGGGCGACGCCCCCGGCGCCGTCCATCGGCAGCGGCGGAATGCTCGGCGCGCTCGGCTCCCATTACATCGACGGCATACGCCACTGGTTCGGTGACATCTCTCGCGTCAACGGCACGCTGCACGGCAACGTGCCCGCAGGGTTCAGCCTCGCCGACACGAACAACGCGTTCAGTGTCCACATGGACTTCGCGAACGGCGCGTGGGGAACGCTGACGTGCAGCCTCAACTCCCCGCTTGGGCAGGGAGGGTTGATCCAGCTCTACGGCACGGATGGGTCGATTCATCTGAGCCAGACAGGGCCCAATCCCGCGCCGGAAGGCATTGTGCGTGTCGGGCGGCTGGATGATGATTCACGCGAGCTGAGGACGATTCCCATCCCGGAAGAACTGCACCCGTTCGACGATGATCGAGACCATCGCCTGCTGCCGTTCAGGTTGGAGGTGCAAGACTTTGTCCGCGGCATCGAGTCCGGTGAATCGCCCGCGCCGAACTTCCATGACGGGCTGCAATGCCAACGTGTGCTGGACGCCATCCAGGAATCGCACAAGACAGGCGCGGCAGTGGACATTCCGACCGGCTGAGACTGAACCTGTCTCCCGCGCCTGGGTATAGCGGATAAAGTGTAAACTTACTGCGAGACCGGCCAACCTTGAACAAAGCTGCAGGAGGTTGTCATGGGCGTGAAACAGCTGGGAGGCATCTACCTGATTGCGGTGAGCCTCGCCGTCGTCGTGTACTTCATCATCAACTCATTCTTTGTCGCGAACGACACGTTTGACGTTCAGGCTGTCTGGAACGTGTTGGACGTCCTGATGGTCATCGCGCTGCCCATCGGCCTGGCGCTGAGCTTTGCGGACAAGACGGAGGAGAGGCGGCAGCGCGCCGCGGGCAATAGCGATGCGGGACGGTACATCGCGGTCAACGGGACGTTCTATGGGATCGTCGTCGTTACGATCCTGTTCCTGCACAACTGGTTCAATCTGCTCGCCCATGGCGCGGACGCCCTTGCTGACAATACGACGTACTGGATACTCTGGGCGGTCATCGATACGCTTCTGCCCATCACTCTCGCCATAGCGGGCGTGCGGCAGCTGCGGAGCAACTACTGGACGACGTAACGCCGGTTCGCGCGGCCCTTCACCACATCCGCTGAACGCCGTAAGAGTCAAAGAGGGTCTCGTTGGAGACCAGTGTCAGGTTGTGGTTGAGCGCCTGCGCGATAAGCATCCGATCGAAGGGATCCTGATTCGGCCCAGGCAGCGCGCCCGCGCGGGCAGCGTCTGCGAGGGAAACTGGAAGCTCGCCAAATCCTTCGCTGGCGACGGCCCCGCCCACATCATCGACGAAGGCGCTCACCGCGTTCAACCTGCCGAGGCGGTGCTTGGTCGTTATCTCAAAGGCCGTGATGGCGCTCACGAAGATATCGTTTCTTTCGTCTCTGAGGGCGATACGGACGACCTCCGGCAGTTGGCGGCTGTTGTTGACAATCCACCAGATCAGGGTGTGAGTGTCGAGCAGGATTCTCAATCAGAGATCTCCCTGCCTTCCCAGCGCGCCAACTCCTCGTCAGGAAGGGGATCAAAGAAACTGTCCGGAATGTCAATAAGTCCCTTCCATCTGCCCGGCCGGCGCTCAACGCGCGGCTGCTCACGCACCAGTCGCGCCACCGGCTTGCCGTTGCGGGCGATGATGACCTCTTCACCCGCTTCGACTTGCGCCAGCAGGCGTGAGAGGTTGGTCTTGGCATCATGAACGTTGACAGTGACCATGAGGATTCCTTCCAGGACGTGCTTAGCTAATAATATGGCTAAGGCCAGGAGCAGTCAAAGGGGTTCCGGGAGCCGCCTACCTCGGCAACCCCAGCCCCCGCTGGGCGATGATGTTGCGCTGCACCTCATCGGTGCCGCCGCCGATGGCAAGACCCCTGGTCAACCACGCGTTCGCACCCAGGAAGCCGTGCATCGGCGCGAAGCGGCTGCCACGCGGCGCAATCAGGGCGTCGTCGGTGGCGAGACTGGCCAGCACGTTGTAGACGTTCCAGCCGACCTCATCGCCGGTCACCTTGACCATGGAGGCTTCCCTGTCCGGCACCTGCCCCTGCGTTTGGAGCCATGCAACGCGGTAGCAGAGCATCCGTGTCGTCTCCACCTGCACGCGCAGGTCCGCCAACTTGTGGCGCGCGACGGGGTCCTCCAGCAGCGACGTGCCGTCCGCCGACGGGCGGTTTCGGTACGCGTCGATGAATTGCTCCATGTAGCGTTGCAGCCGCGCCGGTATCTCCACCTGTGACCGCTCGAAACTGAGCGTTGTCATGGCGGTATAGAAGCCGCGGTTGAGCTCGCCGATCAGGTTGCGCTTGGGAACGCGCACCTCCTCAAGAAACACCTCGCTCCAGCGCCAGCGTCCCAAGCCGTCGTAGAGTGGCCGCAGCGTGACGCCGGGGTCGTTCATATCGACGATGAAGTAGGAGATGCCGCGATGCTTGGGCGCGGTGGGGTCCGTTCTAACCAGGTAGTGGCCCCAGTCCGCCCAGCGCCCCTCCGAGTTCCAGATCTTCTGCCCGCTGAGCACGTAATCGTCGCCGTCCTCCACCGCGCGAGTCTGCACGTTGGCGAGGTCGGAGCCGGCATTGGGCTCCGAAAAACCCTGTGACAGGTGGTGAATCTCACCGCTGGCGATGCGGGGCAGGAAGAACTCACGCTGCCAGTCCGCGCCGTGCATCATCAACATGGGGGCGAACATGCCGCCGCCGAGGATCTCCGGCGAGCCCGCGTAGGCCATCGCCTCGCGGTACGCCATCTGCGTGCTGAGCGGCGCGCCCCATCCGCCGAATTCTTTGGGCCAGTGCATGGTGAACCAGCCCTTCGCGGCGAGCTTCTTCGCGTAGGCATGCATCCGCTCTTCCTCGTCGACGTCATCCACGTCGTACGAGGCGACGATCATGCTGTAGGCGTCCTTGTCGCCGGGGTCCCAGTTCTGCCGAACGAACTCCGTCGCCTCGGCGCGAAGGGCCTCCTCCTCGGCGCTGAATCGAAAGTCCATCTCCCCACTCCCTTTCGATGTGCGTTCTAGCGCGGGCGGAACGCGCCGCGAATCGTGTCCTCCGTGAAGAGCGATGGTATCTGGCCGTCCGCAGCGTAGTTGTAAAGCGCGGCCTTGTAGATGCCGCTGAGCGTGGCGAAGAGCAGAGAAACACCCACCACGAGAACGATGCCGATTACGACGGCCAATACGATGCCGGGGGTTCCGAGGAACGACAGGGCAAAGCCAAGAACCGCGGCGACCAGGAGCGCCAGGAGCGTCGCGCCGAACTGTATCAGGCCGAGGCCAAAGTTGCCGACGACCTGCTCGCCCCATGTGCGCCGCAGCAGAGAGAGTGACGTCTTGAACGAGTCAAACAGTCCGCGATGCTCGATGACGATGAGCGGCACGACGAAGAAGGTGATCAGTGACCAGGCCGCGCCGATGAGCGCAACCACGATCTGCCCGATGATTCCGATAATGCCGCCGCGCTCACGCGCCTGGCTGGAAAGTATCTGGAGGATCAGCCCAACGGTCGCGGCAATCACGGCCCAGAAGAAGATCGTGACAATGCGGCTGGACGCGCCCGCCAGTCCGGATCTGATGTTGGGATCGCCCCCCTCCAACCGTTCATGCGCGGCGAAGACGAGCGCCGCATTGAAGAAGATGACGACGAAGTACGAGAACACGTAGAAACCGAAGACCGCGACCAGGTCAAGGGCATTGAACGCCCCGGTTTCCAACCTTTCGAATGAACCGATGCCAAAGGTCACGCCGAAGAACGTCAGGGTCACGAAGACCACGCCGATGGTGGAGAAGATCGGGAAGAAGATCAGTTCCTTGTCGACGCTGAGAACGTGGAGGCAGAGCTTGAAGAGCTGCCAACTCCTGCCGATGGTCGCAAACATGGACGCACACCTCTTTCAGTTCTTCAGTCCGCGTGCCTTCAATGATACATGGCCATAAAGTGCCGCGTTGTCGGAGATGCCATTAAGCTGGAATGGTGTTTAGCGCCCTCATCAATTGGGGACGACGGCTTGTGAACGTCATCCTCCTTACCCTGGACAGCTTCAAGCCGACGGCGGTTGTGGTCGTTATGATTCGCAACGCCGGGGCGCATGGCGTGGGCGATATGGCGGCGGCCGTGGGCTACTATGGCGTCCTCGCCATCCTGCCGTTGCTGATCTTCACCGTTACCGTGCTGAGCTTCGTGCTGGACACTGAAACCGTGGTGAGCGAGGTCCATACGATCGTCTCGCATTACCTGCCGGTGGAGATGCAGCTGATCGACGACAACGTTGATGCCATCGTGCAGTCCCGCGGAGCAATCGGCATTCTTGCGCTGCTGGCGCTCGCGTGGTCCGGCAGCAACTTCTTTGGCGCGATGACACGCTTCATGGACAGGGCATGGGGCGTCGAGAACTCGTACGGCTTTCACCTTGTGCGGATCAAGTCTCTCATCACCGTTGCAAGCGTCAGCGGGCTGATGCTCATGTCTCTCGCCGCATCCGCCCTCGTGCACGTCGCCGGAGAAGTGGTTGCGGATGGGTGGATGGGTGTTGCGGCAGGACTGATTGATTTTGCCGGGCGGACGGTGCTGGGCGTCGTGTCGCTTCTGGGCGCGGTGTTGGCGGCGCTGATGATCTATCGATGGCTGCCGAGCACCCGAACGCCGTGGAGGTACTGCATTCCTGCCGCGGTTATCGCCGGCCTCTCGTTTGAGATCATCAAGAACCTGTTCCTGTTCTACCTGACGAACTTCGGCAGCTTTAACGCCGTGTACGGCTCACTGGCGTCCGTGGTGGTGCTGCTCTCGTGGATTTACGTCACGGGGCTTGTGATCCTGGTGGTGGCGGAGCTTGGGGGCGCGCTGAGGGAGGTGGATGCCCGCAGGTAGCTCAGCCGGAGAGCGGCGCGCAGGAATAGAGCTGATCGCCGGCGTCAGTACACGTGGTGGTCGATGCCCATGTAGGCGTCGATGAATGTGCGGATGCGTTCCTCGTCAAACTCGTCAAAGGTGTCCAGCCGCGTCCACGCCGTGAGGGCGATGCGGCGTCTCTGGCCGGTGACGGGATCGATGATCCCGGTGTACGGCCCCATGAGAACGCGTCCCTCCGGTTCGGCAATGTACTCGCTCACCACCCCGGTTAGTTGGGCAACGAGTTCGGGGCATCCCTCCGGGCAGTCATATTGGACGTTGACGTGCCCGTCCTCAAGATTGTGAATCTGGATCTCGTCCGGCACCTGGACGTCATAGATCTGGCCGGGCGCAAGCGCGGCCATGTGGGGGCCGGAGGTTGGGGGGGACGAGTTGTACGGCACGTGCGGTTCCGCTATGTCTGTCAGGTGGTAGTTCCCCTGGCTTTCCAGGGCAAAACCGGGCTCCTCATGCAAGGCTTCCTGCAGGATGAGCAGACCTCCGATGAGCAGGATCACGGCAATGGTGGCCGCGATGATGATGATGCCGCTGCGATTACCGTCGCCTGCCGTTACCGCGTTTCTACGACGTTGGGACACGTGGATTACTCTCCGTGAATGTGGCGCTGGTTCTTATGATAAACAATTTAGCGGAATAGACCATACATTCCATTGACCTGGTTTTAGACCCAGACTAAAATTTGGGGTCAAGTGAAGCTATGCGAATCACCGCAGGGTCCGCGAGAGGAATTGAAGTGCGGACGCCGCGGGGCTGGCATGGCCGTCCGACAACGGACAGGGTGCGTGGAGCGATGTTCTCCATGCTGGAAGCGCGGGAGACAGTGAAGGATCGGCGAGTGTTGGATCTGTTCGCAGGGACAGGCGCCCTGGGTATTGAGGCATTGAGCCGCGGCGCGGCGTCCGCCGTGTGCGTGGAACGCGGCGCGCGGGAATGCGCAGCTATCCGTGAAAACGCGAAACGCGCCGGCGTGGCCGACAACCTTACCGTGCTCGCCATGCCCGTCGCCCAGTCCATTGCTTCGCTTGAGGGGCCCTTTGGCCTCGTCTTCATGGATCCCCCCTACGACGATTCTGCGAGTATTCCGGCAACCCTGGAAGCCCTGTTGGCCGCTGACGACCTGCTGCGTGATGACGCGGTCATCGTGGTGGAGCAGTCGAGCAGGAGTCCGGCAGATATAGGAGACTTGGCAATCGGCGAGATTGCGACACGCCGCTACGGAGACACCCTCGTCTCTCTGCTCATGAGAGAAACAGTAGTGTCGTCATCGGACAGGGAGACTGTCTCATGACGAAAGCGATCTATGCGGGGACCTTTGACCCCATGACACTGGGCCACGCCGGCATCGCAGAGCGGGCGGCCAAGCTCTTTGAGGAGCTGACCATCTGCGTGTACGACCAGACAGTCGGCAAGTCGATGCTCTTCTCGACGGAGGAGCGAGTCGCGCTGGCGGAGGCATCCCTGCGCGGCGTCCCCAATATCAACGTCACAACGTATACACGCGATCTGACAGTGAATCTCGCCCGGCAACTCGGCGCCACGGCGATGATTCGCGGACTCCGCAACGCCAACGACTTGGTGGCGGAGACGGAACTGGCGCAGATGAATCGCGAGCTCGATCCGGAGATCGAGACCGTATTCATCCTGACGTCGGCGGAGCACGCATTCGTGAGCTCCAGCCTGTTGAAGGAGGCCGCCTCACTCGGCGGTGACATCAGCGGCCTCGTTTCACCGGCTGTCGCGGAGGCGCTGCGGCGTAAATATCACACATAGAGCACGTTAAGTCCGCCCGATCTCAGGATCGGGCAACAGACGGATCGGGAAAGCGCGGGAGAAAGAGGCAAGGGAACGCCGAAAGCAGGGAGGTGACCTGATGCAGTTCCTTGAGATGATTGATGCCCTGGAGGACATGGCGGAAGATGCGCGCCGTGTTCCGGGCACCGGACGGGTCATGTTGGATCGTGAGGAGCTGGCGCGACTCATCGATCGGATGCGCGCGACGGCTCCGGCCGAGTTCCGTGAAGCCGAGGAGATTCGCGAGCGAGGCGAGTCGATCGTCAACGAGGCCTATGTTTTCGCAAAGAGGATGAAGGCCAAGACGGAAGAGGATCATCGCCAGGCGATTCAGGACAGCGCCATCGTTGGAGAGGCTGAAGAGAAGGCGCAGGAGATCCTCCTGGAAGCAGAGCGCGAAGCCGAGCGCAAGAAGCAGCGCATGGAGAGTGACGCCGCGCGCCTCATCAAGGACTCGGACGTCTATGCCGCGCAGTCACTTGAGCGCCTGTCCAACCACCTGGACCAGGTGACGCAGAATATCCAGGAGCTTCACAAGGAGGCGACGGAACTGCGCGGACTCATTGAGAACGGCCTTCGCTACCTCGGCGCGCGCAGCGCAACGGCCAACGGCAACGGCTCCAGGAAGCGCCGCGCCAAGACGAACGGCGCGACGAATGGTAACGGTAACGGGAATGGCAACGGCGCAGACGCAGAACAGTCCCTGAACGAGGACGAACTCGTCACGCTGGCCAGCAACTGATCCCAGCCAACGCCGTACCCCTTCGCGATCGTCCCTGAACGAGAGCAGTTTGGCCCGGAGGGCCGCGCAGAACAGCGCCGCCCTCCGGCCGATGCCTCATTTTTGCTGAGCCAATGAGAGTCGCGGTCAGCGTTCTGCCAGAACGTACCCGATCAGCTTGTACGTGAGCCGCGCGGCGGTGAACGCGGCGTGCGCCGGCCCCTCATTCGGGGCAAGTTCCATGATGTCAAAGCCGATGACGCGTGAGCGTTGGGCAACTGCCCGCAGGATGCTGAGCGTTTCCTGCCATGAGAGCCCGCCCGGCTCCGGCGTGCCGACGGCGGGCATGATCGAGGGGTCAAGGCCGTCCAGGTCTACCGTCACGTAGACGGTTTCACCCATTCCCGCCAGCAGTTCGTCGATGGCGGCGGGATCGGTGTATTGGCCGGGTGTGTACAGGTGCACCCCGGTAACACCGGCATCCCGGATGTGCTGCATCTCCTCGCTGCTGATGCTGCGGATGCCCGCCTGGACAACGCCGCCGTCCCCAACGATCTCCCGCACGCGCCGCATGACGCAGGCATGGCTGTAGCGGCTGCCCTGGTAGCTGTCGCGCATGTCCGCGTGCGCGTCGAGCTGGAGAACCGAGAGGCCGGGATGCCGTTGGGCCAGGGCGCGGACCGCTCCGACTGTGAGCGAGTGTTCGCCGCCCAGCGTCACGGGCAGCTTGCCTGCGTCGGCCAACGCTCCAATGATCTGCTCAACGCGATCGATGTTGGCCTCCGGGCCGGAGACGTCCGATTCCAGCGCCGACAGCGTGGCGATGCCCCACTGCGCGGGCTCCAGGCCCAGGTCCGGCTCATAGAGCTCCAGGTAGCGTGATGCGTCGATGATGGCCTGGGGGCCGTCGCGCGCGCCGCTGCGGTAGGACACGGTGCCGTCGTAGGGAACAGGGAGGATGACCGTCGCCGCCCTGTCGAAGTCGGCGTCATCGCCGTCGAGGGATGCGAAGCTCCAGGGAAATGCGCCGCCAACCGGGAAAGAAGTCATTGGTGTGAGTGATGCGCGGTATGAGCCCCCGCGGCGCACGAGGCGCGTTCAGACGCTCGTGGGTGTCGCCGCTGCGCCCGCGCCGCTCAGTTCAAGCCCCGCCTGCTTGTCCGGGAACTCCTCGAGCCCCCGATCCAGCACCTGCATCCTGACCTCGGTTATACCGAAACGCCCGCGCAGTTCATTGACGGCGAGTTCGGCATCGAACGGCTTGCAGGAGAAGATATCCACGTTCAGATAGCCGCGATCAGGAAAAGTGTGGACGCTGATGTGGCTTTCCGCGATGAGTACGAAGCCGGAGACGCCCCAATCCGCGGGAACCTTTCCCTCCGTATACCGATGCACCAGCGGCTCCGAGATCTTGGTCATCCCGATGGCATCGGGGTATGTGTCCAGCAGCTCCCGGACGAGTGATTCGTCCTGCAGCCTGTGGGCGTCAGCCCCGTACCCATCCATGACAAGGTGCATCTGCGGGTTTCCTCCAACCAGGAAGATGAATAACGGCCGGAGTGCCGACCGTGGGGGATGTGTGTTCGGCCACCGCCCGCCCCCCACCCGGACGTGGCTTGAAGCCTTAGCCAAAAGGGATGATAGCAAACGGATGGTTGGCGGTACAAGATTTTTTGAGGTTCGCGATCAGGATTGATCGAACTGCCGTGCCCGCCGTCCCGCCGTTTCGCGGGCGAAGATCCAGAAGATGAGCATGAAGACGCCCACGACAACGGCTGTCCCGTAAAGCGCTTCCGTGCTACCCCACGTATCGCTCACGAAACCAAGCAGCGGCCCGCCAACCATCAGCGCAATGTCACCAATCGTTCTGGCCATGCCCTGCGCAGTCGCTTGGCTATCCGTTGGGCTGACGTCCGCCACATACGCGATAGGGACAGGCCCTTCCATCCCTTGCGCGATGCCGAAAACAAAGATGCCAATGGCGAAGACAACGGCTGCTGAGATGAGGAGTGCTGACGCGCTGTAGCCGAGGATGACCAGGCACGTGAGGTAGAGCGCCATGCCTGGCACGATGACGCTCTTGCGGCCAAAGCGATCGGATATCGCTCCCACGAATGGGAGAATGACCAGAGATGCGATGGCCGGAAGGGTTTGCATGATGCCAACGAAACCCTCCGACAACCCCAGGTCATTCTTGGCTATGAGGGGAAACAGGGTGAAATACCCGCCGCCGCGGACAAAGAACGCAGCGATGAAAATGAGCATGATCAGCAGGTAGCCTCTGCTCAACATGAAAGCGTAGCGATTCAACTGAGATGAAGGCGCAGCCTGAGGCTGATTCACTGAGCTTTGCGCCACTTGGCGGCCACGTGTTTCCGGCACCATTCGCATCGTCCACAAGGCGCTCATCACTGCGACAAGACCGACCACGTAGAATGGCACACGAACTCCCAGAAATTGGGCAACAAAGCCGCCAACCAATGGCCCCAACGTGATGCCTGCAATGAAGCTCCACTGAAACACACTCAGAAGGCGGGCCCTATTGGCCGGGGTGCTGAGATCAACTGTGGTGGCAATCCCGACAGTGATGAAAGCACTCGAGCCGATGCCCGCGATAAAACGGAAAATGATGAAGGTCAAAAGCGAGCCTGCGAATGCTGAGAGCACATTCCCGGTCGCGGCGATCAGCGCGCCGGCAATCAGGATCCATCGCCGGCCGATTCGGTCTGAGACCATTGCCGAGGGCACATTGGTAAGGACACGCGCAAGGGCAAAGGCAAACACTGCAAACCCTATGTGAGTGCTCGTCAGACCAATCGCATCGCCGTAAAGGGGGACGGCGGTGAGAACAGCGATTCCCTGGCCGAGGGTAAACAGAAAGGTTGCGAGACCGACGTAAACGACGGCTCGCTGTTGATTCAAGAGCGCGATGAGTCGCGAAGATTGCACGTAGGGGGAAACTCCTGCCGATGCGCACTATGCAGCGCCTGCTATTGTAACTGACGATGAGCAGGCCAATCGTACCCCCGCCGACACGCACCCCCGTGCAGTCCATGCTGCGTGAGATCGCGCCCGTCATCCTGATCCTCGTCGGGGCGTTGACCGGCATCGCGTGGACCATGTCAGTGGGCGGCAGGCTGAACTCATCTCCGCCCTACCTGTTCACAACGGGTATCGCCATGGCCGTCGCCCTCCTGCTCGCGACGCGCGGCGCGCCGCGGTGGGGCTATCCGTGGATGGCGATGGGAATCGTCGGCACGCAGGCGCTCTTGTGGGCGCTTCTTGCCCCGGAGGACGGGGAGTTCAACGTGGCGGTGGGAATCGCGACATTGGGCGGCCCGATCCTTGCGGCGGTCATCGGCGGAGCCATCGCGACGCGCAGCTGGGGAGACAGCGCGTTCTTCGCCGGCCTGTACCTGGCGGGCGCATACCTGGCGCTCCCAATCATCCTGCTTCCACCCGAGAGCGGCGCGCGAACCGATATCGAGACATCCCGCATGTTGGTGGCCGTGGGACAGGCCGGTCTGACCGCTGCCTCCATCCTCTTGTGGAATCGTGGCCAAGTTATGCAGGCGCTGGGGGCGCTGGCGGCGGTTGTGCTCGTCTCCGGCATCGCGGCGGGTGTCCTGGTGCCCGGCTCGCGCGACGACGTGCCGGAGGATCTGTCCACGTTCTTTGGAGCGGCACAGGGGCCGTTCCGTATCGCCCTTCTCATCCTGCTCATCTCATTCGCCATCGGCGGCGCGCGGCGATTCATCTCGGGTCGAGGAATCCTCGCACAGCAGATGCCGCCGACGCACCCTGAGGAATTCGAACAGCAGGAAGAAGACGAATATGGCCGCACGGCCTCCCTCTTCCCGCAGCCTGACGCCGAATCCCCGGACGACCCTGAACAGGCGAACGGGCCAGAACCTGCGGACGCCGCCGAACCGAATGATTCCCCGCCGGCAGATCGCCGCCCGCGCCGCCGCAGACGCCGGAGACGCGGCGGGCGAGACCGCAACGATTAGTGCCAGGGCCCACACGGCTGCATGACGCCTGTCTGGGTTTCGCCGCATAATCAATCATCGCGACCGAGGGGGTGCGGCAAAAGAGTTGGAGACAGCAGGCGGCGACAGCGATAGCGGCGAGCGGCCTCGTCAACAGAGGCGGGGTCGCTATTTCTATGGGTGGAACATCGTCGCTGCGTCTTTCATGGCGCATCTCGCCTACGCGGAGCAGTTCTCCTCCACCCTGGGACTCTTCTTCCGGCCGTTTCAGGCGGAGTTCGGCTGGAATCGAACGCAGATAGCCACCGTCCAGACAATCTCGCGCATCGTGGAGGCGGGCACCGCGCCCCTGATCGGCCCGCTCGTCGACAAGTTCGGGGCGCGTTCTCTCCTGCCGGTTGGCGCGCTTGTGGCCGGGACGGCGTTGGTGGGCGTGACCTTCGTTGAATCTCTATGGCAGTTCTATGTCGTTCGAGGGTTGGTGGCTGCCATCGGGTTCACATTGATGGGCAATCTGGTCACGAGCGTGGCAATCAACAACTGGTTCATCCGGATGCGTGGGCGGGCGCTCGCCATCTCCAACACCGGCTCGAGCATCAGCAACGTCGTCATGATCCCCGTGGCTGTCTACGTCATTGCGGAGCACGGCTGGCGCGAGATGTTCTGGATATTTGCGATTATCACGTGGATCGTGGTGCTTGCCCCGTCCACGATCCTCATTCGCCGCAGGCCGGAGGATCTCGGGCTGCGGCCCGACGGGGTCGAGCCGGACACGCCGCAAGGCCCTGCACCGACAACGCTCATGCCGGAACAGCACAGGGTTGCCTCGCAGGAGACGATGCCGGAACCGGTCTGGACGCGAGGCGAGGCCCTGCGCGCGCCGGCGTTCTGGCTCATCGCGGGGTGCTTCGCCATCTCCAGCCTCGCGTTCCAGGGGATCAACATCTCACTGGCGCCGTATGTGCAGGATCTGGGTTACGAGGAGGCCCTTGTTGCGGCCGCGCTGACGACACGCGCCGTCGTGATGGCCGTGACGCTCCCTGTCGTCGGCTTGGTGGCGGAGCGGGCGAACATGGGTCCCGTTCGTGCGCTGCCGTTTGTCCTGCAGACCATCGGCTGCGTACTGTTCCTCTTTGCGGACGAGGTCTATTTCCTGTTTCCGGCGCTCATCGTGTACGGCATGGGCATCACGAGCCTCGGCGTGACGCAAGAGGTGTTGTGGGCCAACTCATTCGGGCGGTTGAGTCTCGGGTCGATACGATCGATGGGCTTCGTGGTGACGTTCGGGTTCGGCGCAACCGGCCCCATCGTCATGAATCTCATCTACGACCAGCTTGGATCGTACCGCCCGGCGTTCCTGATTTTCCTGGCGTTCTTCGTGGTGTCAGCCATCCTGATCCTGTTCCTGCGGCCCCCGCGCCCCCCGCGCTACGCCAGGACCGGGTGAGTGCAGCCCTCCAGATCAATTGTGCGTCTTTGTCTCATCCGATACGCTCTACAGGAGCAATAACCCAGTCGCCGTGCTTATGGCTACACTTCGAACCTCGGCAAAGGAGAAATAGAATGACTACTAACAACTCCGGCAAGTTGAATATGGGTGGAGTTAGTGCCATTAAAGACATTACTAGCATCCCATCGGACAAGAGGACAGCCCGGCAATCAGAGTATCTATCTGCTTGTCTGACCGCGCTAGCCCATCAGCCCAAACGTTGGTACTCATATCAGGGCTGAGGGGAAGGCGGTCCCGCCAAGTTCTTGGCAGAGAGGGGGATAGAGTTTACTCCCGTTCCCGACGGCACTCCTGTTGGCCGGTCTTGGTATGACGGCTGCGAGTGCAATGAGACACATTGGCGTGAGATGCAGCAACGATAAACAGCATGAGTCCAACTACCTAATGGGGTTCATCCCAGCCGGGCACCTAATCTAGGCGTGGGTTTGAGTAAGTATGTAAATCTTCAAAGAATGGGGTGGGTGATGGGATTCGAACCCACGATCTCCAGGGCCACAACCTGGTGCCTTGAACCTGCTAGGCCACACCCACCACGCGGCCGCGCACAGCGGCGCATCTGCCGACTATCCAGTCTAGCAACGGCCCGTAGGGCGGGCAAGAATGGGCAGGCGTGGCGATGATCAGCCGGTCTCCCTATGCTGAAACGAACAGACCGCCGTATGGGCGATGGGGGTGACACGTGGTCGATTCAAACGATGTAGCCGGGCAGAACAGCCGCGAGTTCCAGACTCTGGTTGACATCGTCGCCCACCTCCGCGCGCCGGACGGCTGCCCATGGGATCGAGAGCAGACACATCAATCGTTGACGCCGTTCCTCATCGAAGAGACGTATGAGGCCGTGGAGCAGATCGACGCTAATTCGATGCCCGGACTGCGCGAGGAACTCGGAGACATCCTGCTGCAGGTCATGCTCCACAGCGAAATAGCTTCGGAGGAGGGCCACTTCACGGTTGCCGACGTGATCGAGGGTCTCGTCAACAAGCTCATCCGCCGCCATCCGCATGTATTCGGTGATGCGCAAGCACGCACGGCGGAGGAGGTCGCCGCTCGATGGGAAGTGCTGAAGAGCGAGGAGCGACAGGGCGCGTCGCTGATGGAGGGCGTGCCCGCAAACCTTCCGGCGCTGACCTACGCGCAGCGGACGCAGGGACGGGCCGCCAACGTCGGGTTTGATTGGCCGAGCGTGAGCGGTGTCCTCGAAAAGGTAGCTGAGGAGGCCGGAGAGCTCACAGAGGCACATGAGGCGGCCAAAGTCGATGAAACGGACGGAGCACGCGCCCACGTGGAATGGGAATTCGGTGATCTGCTGTTCAGCCTCGTGAACCTGGCGCGGTGGATGGACATCGACGCGGAGACGGCCTTGCGCCATGCGAACCGCCGGTTCGTGGGGCGATTCCGCGCGATGGAAGAGAAAGCCCGCGAACGCGGCGACGATTTTTCTGCCAAGTCCTTGGAAGAAATGGACTCCCTGTGGGAGGAGGCCAAGCGCGGCGAGTAACGCTGTGATACACTTGTTCTAAATCGAGCCGGGAGGACAAGTGAGCACTATCATCCAGAAGCAGATTCTGTGTCTTGCGAATTCACGCAAATATGGCGGCAGGTGCGTGGTGGGCAAGGAGATTCTTCCTGACCGTACACTCGCGTGGGTGAGACCCGTGAGCGACTACGGCAAGGGTGAAGTGATGCCCGACGAGATGTGCTTTGAGGATGAGTCGCTGCCGCAGTTGCTGGATGTGATTGAAGTTCCTCTGCTGGAACCGATGCCGCTGCCCTATCAGCCCGAGAATTGGTTACTCGCGCCGGAGCCGTGGACAAAGCTTCGCGTCGGGGATAAGGCCAATATCGAAAGATGGCTCGACGCGCCGGCCCCGCTCTGGCAGAACGGCCACCACACCGCGCAGGGGAAAAACGACCGCTTCCCGTTCGATCCCGAGCAAGCCCTGGCAGACTCCGCCAGGTTCATAAGCGTCCCATCGCTGAATGTCACCGTGACTGAACGGAAGGATGACGCGGGGACGGTGAGAAGGCAGCTTCGGGGATCATTCACCCACGCAGGGGACGCCTACGACCTCCGCATCACAGACATCAACATTGAGGAACGGTATTCTGAGGTGCGGCCCGGGAAGCATCGACTTGGCAAGTCTTATCTCACCGTGACTGTCGGCGAGCCGTTTCGCCCCGTTGAGCACGAGCCGGATTACCATTACAAGCTCATTGCGGCCATAATCGAGGCATAGGGGAAAGGGGCGCACGATGACTTCAACGGAGCATCCGATCTTTACGATTGGGCATTCGGATCATTCCATCGAGAATTTCGTCGCCCTCCTTGCGGACACCGGCGTCAACATGGTTGTGGACGTGCGCTCCTCGCCCCGCAGCCGCTGGGTCCCCCACTTCAATCCTGACAGCCTGGAACCTGCGCTGGAACGGACGGGGATCGACTACGCCTACATGGGCCGGGAGCTTGGTGGGCGGCCAAACGATCGCTCCGCCTATGATGCCGATGGGCGTGTTTCGTACGAGCGCGCCGCGATGGGTGATGACTTTAGCGACGCCATTGCCAGCCTCATTCGGCAGGCGGATGAGCGCCGAATCGTGCTGCTCTGCATGGAACGGGACCCGCTCGAGTGCCACCGGGCCTTGCTTGTTGCCCGGGCGCTTGCTGAGCAGGGCGTGGAAGTGCGGCACATCCTGTCGGACGGTGGTGTAGAAAGCCACGAGGCGCTGATGGATCGTTTGCTTGAATCGTTCGGCCTGCCGCCCCAACCGGATTTGTTCCGCACCCGCGAGGACGTTATCGCTGACGCCATCCGCCAACAGGCCGGCCGCGTCGCCTATGTCGCCGAACAGGGTGCCGAGTACGCACAATCCCACTGAGGCCGGTCGTGCGCGTCTACACAATCGGCTTCACAAAGAAACCGGCAGAATCATTCTTTGAACTGTTGCGCGATTCCGGCGCTAAACGACTCATCGACGTCAGGCTCAACAATGTCTCGCAGTTGGCCGGGTTTGCCAAGCGGGATGACCTCGCCTATTTCCTGCGTCGCATCTGCCGCATGGACTATGAGCACATGCCCGCGTTGGCGCCCACTCAAGAGTTGCTGCAGTCCTATCGACAAGGTGAAACGACGTGGGAGGCATATGAGGAGCAATTCCTTTCCCTGATGCGCGCCCGGCAAGTGGAAAAGATGCCGATCAAGCGCCGCCTCGCCAACGCGTGTTTACTGTGTAGCGAGGAGACTGCCGACCATTGCCATCGGCGGCTCGTCGCCGAATACCTTCAGGATCATTGGGGCGACGTCGAGATCATTCACCTTGGCTGAAGCCAACCAACCCTCATGACGGCCGGCGCGTGGCGGGCTACAATGGGATTCGCGTCTCGGCGTGGAAGTCCTGTCAGCGAGGCGTGCGTTTCCGTGCGGGGCATTAGCTCAGGTGGTTAGAGCGCAGTCCTGATAAGACTGAGGTCCCTGGTTCGAGTCCAGGATGCCCCACCAACCGGTACGGAAGCTAGCACCGAGCCGTTAAGGGCTACTTTCTCGGTGACCCCTCCAGCTAAAAAACTGTCTTCGGGCATGGGCACGGTGTAGCGCATCAGGGCGTCGTCGGGCATAACGATGACCTCTTTGACAAAGGACTCAATGAAGGTCCTGCGCTCGGTCAACTCGCTCTCCTTGAGAAACTCACTCATGTCCTGGGCGTAGGCGGCGATGGTGTTCACGTCGTCGAGAACATTACGGCGCTGAGCCAATGCCGCCCTCGCCTGGTCAGCAGAATACTCAAGGCGCTCCTGCCGCTCCCGGTGCTGACGGATGCGAGGGGTGAAGTCGGCCATTTCCACCTCGGTAGTCTCTACGAGGTTGTAGATCGTGTCCAGCCTGCGGCGCACGTCAGCGAGCTCCTTCTCGATGGTTTGGAGCTTCTTGCGCTGCTCGCCCGCCACACCGTCCATCTGTTCGTCCACGACCTTCACCAGGGCGCGGATGTTGGAGTCGGTAAGGACATTGGACCGAATCTTGTTGACGACCATCTCCTCGAAGCGGCGGGCGGCGAGCCGGGGAGTCTTGCAGGCTTCTTTGCCCCGCTTCATGAGGGACTGGCAGACGTAGTAGGGGAACTGGCCGCTCTTGGAATACTGGCCGGTGAGCGCCCTGTTGCACGACTTGCACTTGACCAGCCCGCTGAGCAGGAAGGAGCTTCCGACCCGTCTGGGGTTGACGACTTTCGGAGCGCGGCGGCGAAGCTGCTGGTTGACGCGGCGAAACCGGGTATTGGAGACGATGGCGGGGAACGCCTTCTCCACCCGGACGGGGTCCGCCCCGTCCTTGGCGTTGGCGCCCCAGACCAGGGTGCCTGTGTACGCCTCGTTGGTGAGGACCTTGTGGACGCTGGTCTTGCCCCAGAGCTTTCCTCCGGGGCTGGCGACGCCCTCGTCGTTGAGGATGCGGGTGATGTCCACCATCCCCTTGCCGCCCTCGGACATCTCGAAGATGCGCTCAACGACGGGGGCTGTGTCCGGGTTCAGCTCCAGGGTCGGGCGCTTCTTGGGTCCGTCCTGCACCATGATCTTGCCGTAGCCATAGGGGACCTTGCTTCCCACCCAGAAGCCGCGGGAGGCGGCCTCTCGCATTCCCCGCAGGACCTCCTGGGCCAAGTTTTCCGAGTAAAATTCGTCCACGCTCTCGATGATGCCCTCCAGCAGCCTGCCGGTGGCGGTGTCCTCGGCCTGCTCGGTGATGGAGACCACCCGGATGCCTTTGCGCCTGAGCATGGACTTGAAGGCGACGGCATGCTCCCGCTTGCGGGTGAAGCGGCTGAATTTCCAGACGAGGATCTCCGTGAACGGGGCCTGGGCTCTGGCGGCCTCGTCGATCATCTTGCGGAACTCGGGGCGGTTGGCGACGCGTCCGCTTTCAGCCTCGTCCACGTATTCGCGGGCGACAACGTAGCCGTTCTTGTCGGCGTAGTCCCTGAGCGCCCTTAGCTGGGCGGCCACGGACAGGTCCACGTCCTGTCGGTCGCTGGAAACCCTGGCGTATAGGGCGACCGGCGTGAAGTCGTGTCGTTCAATCATCTGGTCCTCCTTGTCTGTTCATTCTGGGTCTGGCGTGAGCGCCGCATCTCCATCCGTTCCCGGCTGCGCCATTCCCTCTCTTCGAGGTAGAGGCGAAACCCCTCGCGCAGAAGCTCGCTGACGGTACGGCCATCCGCCTCGGCCACCTGCCTCAGTTGCTCTTCCATGGCCGGCGGCATGGAGAAGGTGACTCTCTTCGTGGTCCTTGCCATGTGTTTTGTCCTCGTCAGTCATAACAAGTCATATACCTATCATGAACGAATCGACCCGGCATTGTCAATGGTCGGGCATCAGTGAGAAGCAGTCCAAATCGCGGAAAACGGGGTGACGGGCGCTCTGACGGCGAGGCTTCCTCTACGGGACATTCGAGGGCGTTCGGCGTCGAGGCCAGGGGCAAGTGGGTTTCCTGTTTGCGGCCGGACAGAGGGTCGCGATCGAGTTCGGGAGGGCCGCACTCACACGACCCACACTGGGGACCTGCATCCACTCTCCCGGCGCACCTCCCTCACCCGTCACTTTCCTCGGTCTTTCCTTCTCCGGCGGTAGTCCTTCGCGTAGCACCTGGGTCTGCACCACCCCTCGGTCGCGGCGTTCTGCCGGAAACGTCGGTAGTAGACCCCGCCGCACTCCCTGCATCTCTTCTTCTTGTACCTGGTTTTCATCGTTTGAACCTCCTCAGCCTTGCGGGTTGTCAGGCCCTCTTCTCCTCGTCGTCATCCTGCGCCCGGTCCCCAGAGTCTGCGTCCGCCTGCCGCTTCATGTGGGTGCGGATGGCGACGCGGGCCAAGATGCGCAGTCCCTTCAGGACCTTCTCCCGCTGCTTGGGGGCGTAGGAGGACAGCAGTTCGTCCAGGGACTCGTGCGGGACTTCTCCTGCGGGCCCCCGTGGTTGGTTGTTGTCGTCGTGTCCTGTCGTTTCTTTCATGGTGTGCAGTCGCAGCGGCGGGGTTGCCGGTTCGCTGGCCTTTCGTTTCAGGTCTTTTGGATTCGCCGCCCGGCGCGGACGGAAGGGGCGAGCGCCGGTCGGCGTCTATGCCGGCTCATGCACCCGCCGTTGCGGTTGCGCGGGCGGGGCAAGCCGGTCAGTCCTTGAGGTAGGTCAACTGGAACTCCCGGCTTAGGAGGATTGCCACCCCCGCCGAAATCGTGCTGGCGAAGTCGAAGAGGGCGAACATCGCGCCTCCGCTGGGCTCCACGCCCTCCCTGTGCCACCGGTACATCTGCTTGTAGTCGACGCCGACGGCTGCGGCGAAGCCGCTCCAGGTGAGGCCGCTGGCCTCCTTGAGGCGTCTGAGCCGGTCCGGGAAGTCGGGGGGATACAGGCTCGCGTAGGGGAGACGCTCCTGGTCGTCCGGGATCAGTTTCAGCGTCCCGCCGGGGCGGGACGCGCAGCTAGTGTTGGTCATGTCTATCCTCCAATCTGAACAGCTCTTCGAATCGGGTGATTCCCAGGGCCATCTGCATCCGCCGTCGGATGCGGCCCGAGGGCGCTCGCCCCGCGTTGACCAGCGTGGAGAGGTATCCGGGGCTCATCCCGACCTCCCTGGCGAGCCAGTTCTGGGAGCGGTTCAGCACTGCCAACCGCCTCCAGAGCGCCGCCGTGTCGAGCCGGACAACGGTCCGTCCTGCACGCCTCGGGCGTCCCTTGGCTTTGTTGGCGTCTGGCAAAGACATGGCTTCGTGTTCTCCTGTATCTCCTGTATCAAATGGGCCGGGAGGGGCGCTTGGCTCACGCTCCCGGCGTTGGATCCTGTTCACGGGGCGACGGCATGGCCTGAAGGGACTCCCAGTGGCCGGGAGTGCGCCAGGCGCGTCCCAGGGGCCCCAGGGCGTCGACGGCCTCCCTGTGGGAGACCCACAGGGGCACGCTCACCCCCTCCGCCCGCATCTCCTCCCGCGCCACCCGCAGGAAGTGGGTCTGGGCGATCTCGTTGTCGAAGACGACCAGGACGGCCGGCCGCGTCCCGTGATCGTCGGTGGGCCTGTGCGATGAGTAATAGCGCAGATAGGGCGCGAGGCGCGCCGACATGGTGGATGGGCGCACGGCGCGGCGCTCCCATTCAAGGAAGAAGGGCCACGTCGTATCGCCCTTCTTCAGGACCCCGAAGGCGTCGGGGCTGACGGCGCGCACAACGCCGTCGTGCCGGAAGTGGCGGGAGGCCCTCCGGGGCGGGTCGAGCTGGACGACCTCCCACCCCAGGTGGCGGGCCTGGGCGGTGAGCCCGGCCAGGAAGAGGTGGACCGCGGCGGTGTGCTCGATGTTCCTGAGCAGCTGCCGGCCCCGCCTGCCGGTGACGTTGCGCCACTCAAAGGGGGCGTGGGCGTCCTCGGGGGAGATGCTCCAGCGCCGCTTACCCACGCCCACGGAGGTGCGATCCCTGCGGGCCAGGAGGGCCAGCGCCCGGTCGGTGACGGCCAGCCGTCCCCCCGCCTCGCGGAAGCGGGCAACGAGGTTGAAGCCCTCCAGCGGGTTGAGCAGCTGGGTGACCCTCGGCGGCGACACGCCCAGCATCCCGGCCAGGTCCGAAAGGGAGAGCCAGGGCCAGTCGGATATGAGGTCTAGGGCGCGCTTCTCGGCGGGCCTGAGCATGACGGGCAGCAGGTGGTCGGCGATGTCGCCCGCTGTACCTCGCTCGGGAATGTCGGCGGGGACGGAGACGCGCTGCGGCTCGTCCTCCTCGGGGACCTCCCCGCCGGGGTCGGTGCGGTCGAGGACGTAGCGCAGGTCGACGGAGGCGGCGACCCTGGCCGGTTGCCATATCCGGTCATCCTCCCCGGCCAGGACGGCCTCCCGCTCCAGGGCGAAGAGGGCGGGCACGTCGGTGGTGGAGAGCACCCTTCTGGCGTGCCGGAGGCGCACGTCGTCGGCCATGAGGACGAGCACCGCTCCGGGCATGGGCTCCTCGCGCATCCGCCAGAGCCTCTTGGCGAAGCCCGACCTGTCGGCGGTCAGCCCCTGCCTGACGATGCCCACGGTCCTGCCGTCGGGCAGGGTCACGGCGGCGTCCATCCGCACGGACCGGTACCAGCGGAAGCGGACGGGAAAGGCGATGCCGGAGAGGACGGCGGCCAGGCGATAGATGGCGGCCAGGGCGTCGAGGCGCTCCAACAGGCCGCGCCGCCACTGGGCCGAGAGAGGGCGGGTGCGCACCAGCCGGTGCATTGAGACGTCCTCCTCCTCGGCGAGCCTGCGCAGCCCCGCCCCGGTCAGGTGGAACCTGCGCACCGGAGGCAACGGGTCGACGGAGTGGAGCACGGAGGCGCAGACGCCGCCCGCTTCCAGCTTCTCCACAGCCTCGTGGACCGCGCCCCTGGACCTGCCGGTGACGGCGGCCATCTCCTGCCGGTCGAGGAAGGGCATCCAGCCCAGGGCGCGGAGCAGCTGGGCCTCACAGCCTTCGGGTCTCATTCTTCGGCCTCCTGTTCCATGGCATTGCCGGTCTCATCCTCCCCGGCCTCGGCGGTGGCCTTTCTGGGCTTTCCCGTCTGGTTTCCCTCTTCCTGGGCGGCGTTCTCGATCTCCTAGACCCCCTTGCGGTAGTCGCCCACCTTCCTGTGGCCGTCGGCGGCGGCGTAGTCCGCCTGCCGCTCGGAGACGGTGTAGGCGTAGGACTCCTCGCGGATGCGGCCGGCGACGGCGGGGTCTCCGTCCTCGGGTTTGCGCACCATCATCGAGAAGGCGGGCATCCGCTCCTTGCCCACGGTGGCGCGGATGTAGCAGTGGTGGACGGGGAGGGACGTGATGTCGTCCTCGGTCACCCGCTCCTTGCCCATCTCCCAGACCAGCGTCCGGGCGTCCGATCCCGCCACCTGGAAGACGGCGAGGCATCCCACGTTGGCGAGCAGGGTGTCCCGCATGGTGCGGGAGAGGTCGTCCAGCTTGGCCAGGCTCTGGGTGGCGAGGACGAAGCTGGCCCCAAACTTGCCAAGCTCACTGAGCATCGACTCGTAGTCCACGCCGGGCATGGACTGCATCTCGTCCACGACGACGAGCGCGCCCCGGCGCTGGTCCAGCCGCAGGCTTCCCTGCTCCCGGATCACGGCGTCCACGAGGTTGAGCAGCGACGCGCCCACAAGGGCGGCCACGTCCCTGCCCACCGTGCCCTGGGAGGTCGAGACCAGCAGGACGCCGCCGTCGTGGATGGTGCGGCGCAGGTCGATGGTGGAGCGGCGCTGGCCGAGGATGGCCCGCGCCCGCTTCGACGACGCGTAGTAGGAGAGGCGGGTCTGGACGGGGGCGAGGGAGTCGGCCCTGTAGTCGCGGCTCCAGCCGGTGAAGGTGCTGCCCCACCACTCCAGGAGGTAGGGGTCGGACACCTTCTTCAGCACTTCCTTGCGGAACTTCTCCACCGACAGGAGCTTGAGCCCGTCGAGGATGGTGTACTGCTGCTCCTCCTCCACCTGCTCGTTGGCCTCGTGGAGGGTCTTCACGGTCTGTTCGAGGATGGACTGCATCCTCGGCCCCCACTGGTCCCAGAGGCCCTTGGCGACGCGCACCACCGAGTCGGCGGTGCGGTCGCGGTCGGCGAATATCCTTGTGTCCAGCAGGTTGATGCCGGGGGCACGGGTCTCGTCGGACAGGTCGATGAGGCGCACCCGGTCGATGAGCGATTCGGGGACGTGCTCCATCAGCCCGGCCACCAGGTCGGTGTGGGGGTCGATGACGACGATGGCGTCCGGATCCCTGCCCGCCGCCTTCTCTCGCATCTTGTGGGCGGCGACGTGGTGCATGAGGGTGCTCTTGCCCATGCGGGTTCTTGCGACGTAGAGGTGATGACGCCTGAGCAGGTCCTCGGGGAAGCGGATGTCCCGCTTGGCCCCGGCGGTGGTGTCTCCCACCAGCGCGCCGCCCTTCACTCCCTTGGCCAGGGGGCTGAGCGCCCTGGCGCCGGAGCGCTCCACCAGGGGCGTCTCGTCGCCCGCGCCCGGCGGGTGCCAGAGACAGGCGATCTCGCGCACGCCCAGCACGCTGCGCCTTGCGAACAGGCCGCCGCCGGACGGGTGAAGGATTTCGGGGTCGGGCACGACGGGCTGTACCCTGCCCACCTTGAACCGTGCGCCCGCAGGGTTGTCGTAATGACGGTAGGCGGCGGCGAGCGCGCCGAGCAGCTCCCTGGCCCGCTGGTGCTCCGTGTTGGGGGGCAGCACCGCGACGATCTGGAGCTCGGCGTCGAAGGCGATGCGGGAGACCTTTTCGCGGATGAGCAGCGGGTCCTCGACCCGGCTCCTGGCCCTCTTCCAGCGGTGCCAGGCGAGGCCGCCGAAGGCCATCCCCTGGACCGTCCCCATGCCGAGGAGCGCCGCCTTCCATATCTCGCCGTCCTGCACCCACAGGTAGCACTTGAGGGCGGCCAGCGCCCCGATGCCGAGGACGGCCATCGTGATGCCGTCCAGCTGGAGGGGCTTGGTGTTGAAGGTGTAGGACGGCTCACGGGGCTCCATGCCGGGCCGCCTGTGGGCCTTTTCGAGGTGGTGCTGGGACCAGTCGGGTCCGAGGGAGCGCAGCATCAATCGCGCCACCGCCCGCTCACCCTCGTTCAGGGAGGACAGCGCGCCCATGAGGGCGATGAGGGGGTCGGAGCCGGGGTCGAGCAGGTCGTCGTCCCTGAAGGTTCTGAGGGGGACGTACTCGGGGGCGTCGGCCCGCAGCGTGATCGACCACGCCCGCTCTCCCTCGCCCATGCGCAGGGGGTCGTCCTCGGGACCGACCTTCTGGATGCGGGCCTGCGGGTAGTGGGCGGAGATCTGGCCCCGCACCACCCGGTCGTCGAGGCAGCGGGCCATCAGGGTCACGCCGTCCATGTCACCGGCAAGCTCCAGGGAGAAGGGTTCGGGGACGGCGATGGATTGGAGGAGGTTCTCCACGCCCAGCAGGGTGCGCTCTCCGGCCCTGGGCGGCGTCACCGCCAGCAGGACCGGGACTCTCTCCTTCTCGTCGCTTCCGAAAAGCAGTTTCCTCGGGTTCAGTTTCATGGGTGTCAGTCCTTTCTCTATTCCTCTATTGGGTGTTGGGGTTCTCTAGACGTCTGTCGTCGCGCTATCGCCGGTCCGCCCGTGCTGGCCCGGTCTCCACTCGATCACCTCGGTTTCTTCAGGGGTGGCCTCGATGCGTACGGGGAAGCGGTTGCCTTTGGCGAGAAGCAGCCCGTCTCCTCGCGGGCATGACAACAGCCATCGCTGGAGGTCTTCGGGCAGGTCGAAAGCGTCGCCGACGGTGCTTATCGCCGCCGCGTCCTGCTGCAAGAGCAGCTTGAATGCGGCGTTCTGGAGCAGGGCGCGACCGGAGTGTCCGGTGATGGTTCTCGAAGAGTCCTCGGAGAGGAGGTCCTGCACGTCCTGGGTGATGAACTGGAGTCCCAGCCGGTGCTTCCTGGCACGCTTCGCCATGCTGACCATGAAGGCCGCGCCCTCGGGGTGCTGCATGATCGACCACACCTCGTCCACCACCAGAAGCCTCGGCTTGGGGTCCTGGGCGGCGGCGGCCCATACCGTCTCGGTGCAGACCATCGCGGCGGCGGGACGGAGCTCGGGTTCGAGCAGCCGAAGGTCGAAGACGGTGACCAGGGCCTCGTTGCCGAGCAGGTCGTCGCCCTCGTCGGACAGTAGATGGCGGAGGCTGCCGGTGGCGAAGGGCCGCAGCAGCCGTGCGAGATCGGGGTCGCCCGCCTCGCTCTCTTGCAAATACGTGTAGAAATCCCGGAAGCCGGTGCGCTCGCGGGGCTGGGCGTAATAGGCCGCCAGGGCGTGGTCGAGGGAGGAGCGGCGCTCGGCGCCCAGGCTCTCGCCCACCATCACCTCGATGAGGCGTCTGAGGCTGCCGATGCGCTGGAGCATCTCCTCGGAGTCGCCCCGCTCGATGACGAAGGGGTTCATGCCCTCGCCGGGGACGCCGGGGGACAAGACGCGGCCTCCGGCCGCGCGGGCCATGTCCGCGTATTCCCCTTCCGGGTCGATGACGTAGGCGGTCACGCCCCGGCACAGGCCTCTGAGAACTCCCAGCTTGGTTGCGAAGCTCTTGCCTGAGCCGGAGCGTGCCAGCACCGCCGTGTTGGCGTTCAGGTGGGTGCCGTCCCAGGGGTCGTAGACCACCAGGGAGCAGGCCCGCATGTCGATGCCGTAGAGCGTCCCGCTCCGGGTGTCGAGGTCCGGCGGCGAGAAGGGGAACAGCCGGGCGATGCTGGAGGTGTCCAGGCTGCGCCACTCGGCCACGGCGTTCAGGGCCAGGGGCAGGGTAGAGAGCAGCCCCTCGCGTTGTCTGAACGCAAGGTTGTCCAGCTTGCCCAGGGTGGCGGCGAAGTGGGCCTTCGCCCTCTGCGTCATCTCCTTGAGGGCGTCGGCGTCCTTCGAGTGCAGGGTCACGGACAGGGACGTGTGAAAGAGCCTTTCCCTGCCGCGCTGCACCTCGTCCCTGAGCCGGGTGATGTCCTCCAGGGCGATCTCGGCTTCGGGGGACATGGTTCTGCCCCGCTTGAATGAAAGCGACTGGGCCGACTCAAACCTCACCTTCTGCCACTCCAGCGTCCTCGCCGCCTGTTCGGCGGGGATGGGGCCGACGTGGACGGAGAGGTCCATGGGCGCTCCGGCCGCCATCAGCCCCTGGAGGAATCCGGGGGCCAGCGAGCGAGGCCACTTGCCCAGGTGCAGGGATCGGACGAGGCGGTCTCCGACGCGCATCTCCCGGCGTCTGACCTCGACCTCGACGGTCGCTTCCTCGTCGAATTCGGACGGAGAGCCGCCCAGCGTCGCGGAGACGAGGAACATCCGAAGCTGCCTGCCCTTCAACTGGTGGACGGACAGCCCTGCCCTGGCCAGGAGGCCCCGCAGGTCGTCCACGCGTGCGAATTCGCACACGGCGTAGAAGCGCCGGTCGAGGATGCCGTCGCGGGCCTCCAGGTCGGTCAGGAGGCGTCCGAGGGACTCGGCGGCGGCTCTGGTCTGTGGGGGAAGGTTGTCGGGCTCGGCCTCCTTGAGCTTCTCCCGCATCCGGCCCAGGCGCGGCGGGTGCTGCCTGATGAGCAGCTGCGCCGGGAAGTCCAGGGCGTTCAGCGCCCCGGCGAAGGCCCCCAGCTTCGGCTCGTCGAGCTCCAGGCCCATCACCTCGCAGACGCCCAGCTTCACCCCGTCCAGCCGCACGGGGCCGTCCTCTTCGAGGTGCGACAGCATGAAGAAGAGGGGCAGCTCGGGCGGCGGCTTCGTGACCGGAGCGGGGGCGCCGGTGACGGATCCGGGGCTGGCGGCTGGGCCGCCTTCCGGATTCTCCGCCGGAGGCTCCTGTGCTCCCTGTCTCAACAGTCGCCGGACATGCTCCTTCAGCAGCGTTCCAGCCTTGGCCAGCGGCATCTCGCGAGAGGCCCCGGCCTCCTCCGGTCGGGTCTGTGTTCCTCGCTTCGTGATTCGGTCAAGCAGCTTCTTCAACTCGGTGGCTTCCTTTGCTCTAGGGTGTTGGAAGGGAGACGATGCCGGTCCTGAGCAGCGCGGCCACGCCCTTGGCGGACAGCACGAGGACCAGGCCGACGATTGCCAGGACGACGGCGGTCTTGGCGGAGCCGCCGCCGCGCTCCCCGCCGCCCTCGGCCATCAGGACGAAGCCCGCCCAGACGATGGCGAAGACGCAGAGACCCGAACCGGCGTAGGCCATCGCCGTGAGCACCTTGTCGAAGGCGTCGAGCATGGCCTGCTCCTCCGCCGGGGCCGCGCCGGTGGTCGCCAGCGCAGCCCCGGCCAGAAGGGTTGCCGCGAGAAACCGCCTCACCAGGGCCGCTCCCAGCCCAGCCGGTCGAACCAGTCCCGCAGCCCGCCTGCGGGCTCCTGCTCGGCGGGAGGGTCCTCGGGTTCCGGCTCCGGCAGGGTCAGGACGGCGAAGGGGTCGTCGGACCCGACGCCGGGCGGCGCAAGGGCCAGGCTCTCCTCGCGGGTTCGGGTGAGCGGCTCGCGCTCCACCGTCTCGGCCTTGACGTGCTCCTTGTGCAGGACGTCCAACGTCACCTCCCTGGTGATGGTGGCGCTGGGGACGTGGGCGTGGGCCGTGGCGGTGGCTGACTCCGTCGTGCCGTCCTCATGGGTCACGGTGACCGTCTGGCTGTCGTAATCGCTGGCCCCGGGGCGATGGAGTTGGACGGTCCTGGTGACCTGCTCTGTCCGTTCCGGGTGGTGGGTGAGCACGGTCAGCGGAGGGATGGGGATGCTCAGGCTCGCCTCAAGGCTCGCGTCCAGCGTGACATCGTGAATGGACTCTCCCGTAGCGACGGGCAGCCGGAAACTCGTCTCGCCGTCGGGGACGAATGGGACGTTCGCCTGGGCGGCCCCTGTCGCCGCGGAGACCGTCCCCGTGATGGCCGTCACCACGGCCTCCATGACCGCCGTCTGGGTGACGCTCTCGTGCCCGGCCACCGTCTGAAGCTCCACCGGATGCTCGATGGCCGTCACGCATTCGGCCTCGACGACTCCCTCGACAAGCCCCGGCCTCCAGCCGAGGGAGGTCATTTTCAGGTCGCACAGCTCCCCATCTATCTCGGGGAGCGGGTGCGGAATCCTCTCGTGCTCGACGGTGAGCGCCCCGGCCTGGCCGAGGCCGTCCTCCCACGACACGGTGAATGACGGCACGGGGCCGTACAGGGGTAGCGAGTAGTGGATGCGCTCCCCCTCGGCGAGGGTGGCCGAGCCCCAGAAGCGGAGGGAACGGCCCTCGCTTCCTCCGAAGGCCCGGACGCGGATTTCGATATCGGTCGCCGCCCGGAAGATGACGGCGGCGCGGTCGCCGGAGACGGTGAGGCTCTCGACGAATATCCGCCGCCCCTCCACCGGCTCGGTCAGCTCGAAGTCGATCTCGTCCCGCCAGCGTTCGTCCTCCGGGCTCTGGGCCAGGACGGCCTGGGGGATGGACACGACCGCCGCCGCGAGAAGGGCGACGACGGCGAGGGACAGGAACCCCTTGCGGGGTCTCCTCCGGGCGCTCTCCAGCGTCTCGGTCCGGTGATCCCGGCCCTTGCCGTTGCCGCCGTCCTTCCCCCTGCGCTTGCCGAACCAGCGCATTCGCCCGTTGCGGCGTTCTTTCTGATTGCGCCGCTTCCTACTCTTGCGTAGGTTGCTCAATGCGCTGCGGGCGCGCTTCGCCATCAGGCTCAGCGGGCCGGGACCGCTCTTGTCCGGCTGTGGGGGAGCCGGGGCTTCGCTCCGCACCAGCTGGGACACGGGGCCTGAGTAGACCCTCGCTCCCAGCCGGTACTTCAGAAGGTCGGCGGCCACCAACGGCAGCCGCCTCCCGCCTATCTTCCCCACGACCATGGCAATGCCGACGAGTCCGAAGACGACGGCAATCGCCATGCGGACCTCGGACGGGCCGACGGGGGCGTAGCGGAATGCGCCGTAGGAGATGGCGCACACCGCCACGACCGCCACGATCTGCGGGAAGGTGAACCCCAGCAGCACCCGGTCCTCGGCCTGGACGTGGGTCGGTACCTCGTGTTCTCTCATTGCGTTCCTCCTCAAATCGGCCTAGCTGCCGTCGGGCGTCGGTGTGGCCGGCGCGGGCAGTTCGACGTCCACGGCCGGGTCCACGACCGCGTTCATCACCAGTTCCACGACGCCGTAGGCGACCAGGGCCAGGACGATGCCCGCGAGGGCGGTCATCATTGCGCTCTTGCCCCGCTCCATCTGATGGGGTGCTCCCGAGGCCGTCAGGTACAGGTACGCGCCGTAGATGAAGAAGCCGACGCCTATCCCTCCCACGACGCCCAACATGATTCCGACCAGGTTCGATATGGTCTGCGTCAGTTGTTCCATTCCTTCTTTCTCCTCTCTCCGTTTCCGAGCCTTCCGCTCGTCTCTGTCGTTCGTTGTTCCGTGAGTCCCGTTAGCTGCACATCGCCGCGCCTCCGTCGTGGTGTTGGCGGGCGCGGTGTCTCGCTCGCGCCCGTGCGTTGTCGTCTCAGTAGGGCTACTCGCCGCTGCTCCTGGGCGCTCCACCGGGGTCTCCCCCTGCCGACGGGGTCGCCATTGACGCCGCCGAGCTGATGCCGCCCGCGGCCGCCGAAAGACCGGCGCTGGCCGCCATCGCTCCCACCGCAGCGCCTCCCGGCCCTCCAGCCGCGCCGCCCGCCATGAGGCCGAGGACCCTGGCCGAGCGCACGAAGGAGGCGGGCAGGTTCATCCCGAAATAGAGCATCGACAGCCAGCTATCGAAGGTCCCGGCGTTCCCCAGGAGGCTCGGCACCCTGGTCGCCATGTAGATGAAGGCCAGGGACATCAAGAGCTTCCAGATCAGGTCCTGCACCGGCTCGAAGGCGGCGATGGCGGCCACCTCGTTCAGGAAGGCGAACCCCATCGCAAGCGCGATCAGTTGAATCGCCTGCTGGAAGGTGGTCGTCATGAAGAGGCGCAGCCAGTGCCGTCCCCAGCCCGCCGTGTGGGGCAGAATCCACATCCCCAAGGCGATGGGTGCCAGGGCGAGCAGGACGTCGATGAGAGCCAGGCGCAGCACCATCTGGACGATGACGTAGAGGACGAAGAATCCGTAGACGAGATAGAGGACGGCCAGCAGCAGGGCCATGCCCACGCTCCCGGCGTTGACGGCGGTGAGCAGGGTCTTCAGGGTCGAACGGAGCATGTCGCCCGCCGTGACGTTCAATGAGGCGGCGACGAAGCCGGAAACGGCGTCTGCCACGTCCAGGACCAGGGCGCACCACCAGAGGGACGACGCGGCGGCGACCAGTCCCAGGACGAGCCGGGGGATCATCTCCCGCCATCCCGCCTGCTGGCGTCCCAGGTGCTCGGACATGACCAGCGTGAGGCCCATCCAGCCGAGGATGACGATGAGGGCGCCGGAGGTGACGGCCCAGACGACCATCCACGCCTGGCGCACGATTTCATGGCCGTAGGTCAGGTCGGGCGGGGTGCCGGTGAGGATGTCGCTCATCGGCTATCCCTCGCCCCGGCAGTTGTCGGCGTCCTCGCCTGACGCCCGCTCAACCACGCCGCAGAGGGTCCCGTGGGTCCCCTCGACCATCCAGCCGGCGAAGGCCCTCGCCCACCGTCCGGGGTTCAGGGCGCTGAGGATCTTGTCCCAGATGCGGCCCGGCTGGTGAATGGGGACGACGGCGTAGAAGTCTCCCCGCTTGCCGTCCTCGGACTGGACCAGCATGACCAGCAGGTACGCCCTGTCGCGGTCCAGGTCGGGCTGCTCGTCCAGGGCGGGGTACTCCCACGAGTACTCCCAGCCGTCCGAGCGCTTCTTCTCGCCGCCGCTGACCCGGTACACGGCGCTGATCCAGTCCCCCGTGTCCGCGTCGCGGACTGCGTAGTGGAGGACCGCGATCCTCCGGTCGAACACGGGGCGGGCGACGAACTCGCCGCCTCCCTTGCGTTCCACGAACTCCCTGTCCGCGTTGACCAAGGTCGGCTCGCCTGAGGGCGGGGTCTGGGCGAGGGCCGTGGTGCTCGCGGGTATCGCCACCAGCGCCGCCAAAAGCAGCGCGGATGCCAGGGACAGAAGCCGTCTAAAGGACCGGGGGGTCGATTTCAGCGCCACGTTGTTCACCTCTCTGCGATTTCGTGCGGCCCGTCGTTTCGGGGCCGCCGCAGGAGAGTCTGAACAACCGAAATCCGGTAAGAAACAGCCTGGAAGGTATAGCGAACGATGCACCTTTCAAGGGAGTTGGCAACCGGACTCCCGTGTGGTGCCATGGGGGTGTACAGGAAATTGAGTCGGGTGACGGGGTCGGCCTAAGGGAGATTTCGTAGCTGAAACGGGGGTAAATCGCCCCCCTACAGGAGGTGAACGGCGAACACTTTGAGTTAAGGCCGGGCTCCGGTCGAAATCGCCGAAACCCCGCTGATGTCGGGGGGCAGGACACGGGGGGTCAGTCCGACGAGGGTGTTGCGAAAGGCGATGGATGCGGGGGTGCATGACGTCGGGCGGAAGCGGCGACGGAGACCGGGCCAAAGCTGGACCGAAGAGGCAGGCAGTTCAAAAGAAGGAGGAAATCCGATGAAAACCACCGAACACGGCATCGAAAACAGCAGGGACGTGGAGAACATCCACCACATGCGGCTCATGGCGCTGCTGCAAGAGCTGGTGCGGGAGAAGGGCTACAAGGGAGCGGCCCGGGTGCTGGAGATCGACCCGCAGACGGTGACCAACAGTGCCAAGACCGGCCAGCTCACCCGCCGGGTGCGGGACGCGTTGGAGCGGGCGTTGCAGGAGGGCGTCGGGTCGGCGGCGGAGCGGCAGCGCAGGCGCAACGAGGAGCTGGAGGGTAGGCTCAAGGAGCTTGAGGAGAGCCACGACGCCCTGGGCAAGGAGACGCGGAGGCGGCTGTCTGGCATCGAGCGGGAGGTGGCGTCCGTGCGTCGGGACGGCCCCCGGGGGACCGGGGCCGGTCATGCCGGCGCCGGTCCCTCCCCCCAGGATGGGGGTGCGACTGGAGCAAGCGACAGGAGACCCCCGACGAGGCCCTCGATGCGGAGGGAGCACCCCGACCTGGCGACGCTGGAACCGGCCGACGACGATAAGGAGGTCTTCGGCGACGCCTGGCCGCTGGTCGTCGAGTGGCGGGCAATCAGGGAGACGCACCACAACGATGGCCGGGGCGTCGCATGGCTGACCGAGCACGTGCGTTTGCTGGAGGTGGAGCTGGCGCTGCTGGAGGAGCATGGGCTGACGCTGCCGCCTGAGAAGCAGCCGCTGCGGGGACTCGACCGGAGCGGGCAGACCAGCTGGCGCAGGACCGCTCTCTTCGACACGCGGAGAGAGCGGAGAAAGGCCGAGCTTCTGAACAGGGTTACGTTCGGGCTCGGATGGAAGTGACGCGGGAAGATGCGCGTCGTGTTGCCAGACGAAAAGCCAGAACTTTTTCCGAGGTTTTTCGTAACCAAACAGAACGATTTGGGCGCTTGGAGGGCGAAAGTCTTCCATCGGGGTTGGAAGTGCGGTAATAATGGTCTCGCTGTTGGCTTTCTCCAAGGTTTCCGACCCTAGAAACCTGGGTGCGTGATCCCTGTTGCACGGGTTGACCATTGAGTCGCCCAAGAGGGAACGCTGGCAATGCGGAGTTTGACGTTGGTCCTCTGCAACCAGCGCGGATCGAATCGACGGAGTTGACCCCGGTCCTTCGTGCTCGGTCCTGTCCGGCGGTTGGAGTTTGACGTTGGTCCTTCTCCCGCAGGACACCCGTCCGGCGATCTGGAGTTGATCGCTTCATCCGTCGGGCATCGTCCGGCGATTGGGGGTTGATCGCTCCTGTCGCTGGACGCCCGGGACGGAACCCTGAGCTTCGTCCTCGAGTCATCGGTCGGAACGTGTCTGTCGCTCCGGCCGATTCGACATGCCTGCGGCACGGCTGTCACGCAGCCTGGCCGCAGCTTCAACACGCGCCGGTCTGCCAGTGAGCTGCAGGCTGGCCGCTTCACGTCTCGCAGCTTCCCCCCTGGACGTCTTGCGCCCTGGGCGAGCTGCGTCTTCTTTCACCCCGGCGTCTCCCGCGTTCGGCTCCCGGGCGGACTGCGGTCGTCGTCGGCAATCGGTCAACGGATTCACGGAGGTCAAGGACATGGATTCAGCAAAGGAGGTAGGACACATGGAAAGGCAAGCGGGTCGGCATCGGAGGGCTGCGGTGCAGGTGATCGGAGACAGCAGGGTCACCAATCCGCGCACCCGCGTGAGTCACCTGCGGGACGCCGAGGGGAACGTCCGGGACGTGGTCAGGCTCTCGATGGAGGTCTGCGGCTGCGGGTATTCCCTCGCTCGGCCAGGGGTGGGTTACGACGGGCCGCACGGCTGGTACTGCAAGCGGTGTGGGCAGCTCCACACTCGTGACGGGACGAAGGCCGGGGGCGGTCGTGTGGACGAAGCCGACCTGAAGCCCGATCCCGCGCTGGCACGCGAGTTCGACAGGGGCGTCCGGGTTTCCCCGGAGTGGTCCGCCCCGGAGGACCTGTTGAAGGAGGCGGCATGACCGAACGGACGGACATCAACGGACAAGGAGGTGACGCAATGGCGGAAAGGTACACGGGACCCAGCGCTGGCCGAATCGCGGACCTGGTGCCGCACCGGGTGACCTTCGACCGGGGCTGGTTCTGGACGAAGGCGGTCTGCCACGGCGGCGAGTCGGACGGCTTGGCGTTCCGGCAGCGGCCCGACGGCAACGGCATCGACGTTCGGTGCCACACCGGGGGCTGCGGCAATGGCGTGATAGTCACCGAGCTTGAAGAGATCATCGGGCTGCCGATCTGGACGGCCTACGAGCCGGTGGCCGACAAGGCCCCCGAGAAGACGCCGTGGTGGAAGCGGAAGAAGGTCGTGGTGGCCGGGGTCGTTGCCCTGGTGGTCGCGGCGCCGTTGCTGACGCTGGACCTGGAGCTCTTCTTCCTGAACCTGTTCGGGCTGGGCGTCGGCTGGCTGCTGCTCAGGCGGTTCATGCCCCGGCGTCCTCCGATAGGGAGGTCCAGGCGCTGACCTAGCGAGGGCCATTGCTCCTCGCACCAACAACCCGATTCAACGCACAGGGGTCGTTCCCATCCGGGGGCGGCCCCTCTTTCTTTGCCCGCGTCGCGGGCGCACGGATTCTAGGCAACGAAGCACAGGCACTAAGGAGGTGCGTGATGACGACGGCAACACTGACAGCAGGCAACGGGACGATTGATGCGGTGGACAGGCCCCGGCGCAGCCTGGAGGAGCTGGTCGACCAGCTCTTCGCGGCGATGGGGTTCACGGACGAACCGGAGACGGCGGCGACGGAGCCGCAGAGCGCAACGCGCTCCATCCATGAGGCGAGGCGGCTCAGGCAGGCCGGGGACGTCGACGGCGCCCTGGGCGTTCTCGCCGGCGTGGACGCCGGGAAGGCGACGCCGAGGGAGACCCGGTGGGTCTTCTCCGAGTGGACGCAGCTCCTGAAGCGGCGGTTCGGCGGGCGCGGTGTCCTGGTCTACAGCCAGGACACGGGACGAGCGGCCGCGCTCATGCCCCGCGGCGAGGGGACGCTGGAGGTCGCGGCGGTGTTGGGGATGCGCTGGCGGCCGGGCAAGGTCGTCTCAGAGCGCAGCCTCCGGGGGCTCAGGCCCCTGGCCGGAGGTGCGTGATGGTCACGGCAAGCGTGGACATCCCCGCGCTGAAGGCCCGTCACCCCCTGGGTGACACGGTGGAGGCCGCCGGGGTGCGGCTCAGCGGAAGGGGCAGGGTCCGCCAGGGCGTCTGTCCCTTCCACGACGAGGCGGAGGGGTCGTTCACGGTGTACGGCGACTCGGAAAAGTTCTACTGCTTCGGCTGCGGCGAGGGCGGCGACGTCCTCGACTTCGTGCAGAAGGCCGAGGGACTCACCCTTCCCGAAGCCATCGCGCGGCTGGACGGCAGCCCAGGGCTTGCGCCCCGGGCCGCCAACCGTCCAACCCGAACGCGGCGTCCTGCGTCCGCCGCGCTGCCTCCGAGGGACCCCGCCCTGCTGACGGCGGCGGCGCGCTTCTACGCCGGACGGCTCCGGCGTTCGACAGAAGCGCGGGAGTACCTGGCCTCCCGGGGCGTCGCCCCGGTCGCCGCAGCCCGCCTCTCTCTCGGCTATGCGCCGGGCAGCGGGCTGCGGCAGGCCCTTGAGTCCTGCGGCTTCTCCGAGAAGCGCATCGGGGACTCCGGGCTGTTCACCGAGCGGGGTTCGGAGCGGTTCGCCGGGATGGTGGTCGTTTCCGACACCTCCGGCGGCCTCGTCCGCTGGCTGGCGGGCCGGGCCCTGCAACCGGACGCCAGGCCCCGGTTCCAGGCGCTCCCCGGCCCCAAGCCGGTGCTCGGACTCGGTGGCCTCGGCCCCGCGCCGCCGTGGGCGGTCGTCGCCGAGGGGCTCTTCGACTGGCTCGCCCTTACCGGATGGGGTTTCCCCGCCTGCGCTGCCCTGGGCACCCAGGGCGTGGAGCGCATCGCATCAGCCCTCCGGGGCTGCCCCAGCGTCTTCCTCGCCTTCGACAACGACGACGCTGGCCGGGAGGCGACGGACGGCCTTCTGACCCTGCTCGGTCGCAGGGCCGCCGCCGTCACCCTTCCCGCAGGGGTCGGCGACGTGGCCGAGCTTGCGGCCCTCCCCCACGGGCGGAGCGTCTTCCTCCGCCTGCTCTCGCAGGCCGCCCGCTCCGCCCGCTAGCGGCTCCCCGCCGCTCTCCTGCGGGCAGCCCCCCCCCCCCGCTCTTCACCCAACCCCACTCTCACCGACAGGAGGTGCTATGCCCAATTCACGCCGGGCACCGCCCGCGCACGGGGCTCTCCCGTAGGGGAATCCCCGCACCGCTCATTCGCTACAGGAACGACAGACAAGGAAGGAGAACAGAGATGTTCAGCAGGAACGGAAACAACAACGGAAACGGCGCTCACAACGCCGCCGCGGTCGCCTCGCGCAACGGCAACGGGCATAAGCCCGAATCCGCCATCCCCGGCGAGCACGACCTGCTCTGGGACGGGCTCCCGCCCGCCGTCACGCAGAAGCTCGGAGAGGCCATCGACCCCAACATCGTCTCGCAGCGCAGGGGGCGCGGTGGAAAGACCTTCGACTACCTCGAAGGCCACGTCGTCATCGAGCAGGCCAACCGCATCTTCGGCTTCGGAGGGTGGGGCCACGAGCTGGTGGGCGACGTGACGTTGCGCCAGGTCGAGACGGTCGACCCCGAGACCGGGGAGCTCAAGACGGTCTCCGGCTACACCGCACCGGTGCGGGTCACCGTGGCGGGCGCTCCCCCGCGCACCGACATCGGCGTCCACCCCGTCACCGAGGAGACCTTCGACGGGCATGACACGGCGATGAAGGCCGCGGTCACGGACGGCATGAAGCGGGCCTTCAGGAGCTTCGGCGTCCAGTTCGGCAACAGCTTCTACGGCGACCAACCGTCAGTCAGCGCTCCTCAGCCGGAGCGCGTCGCTCCACCTGCCAACGGCAGGTCCGGGCAGGCCAATTCCAACGGCAACTCCGGCCGGAATCAGGCCGGCGACAGGGCCAAGGAGCAGGCCGACAAGCTGCGCAAGCGGCTCTTCGAGATCGCCGCCGAGCAGGGCCTCGACGAGGGCCAGGTGCGGGCCGCCGTCGTCGACCGGACGGGCAAGGACATCGACGACCTGACGGCTGCCGAGCTCGGGCCGCTGGTGGAGGCCGCCTCCAACAAGCTCCGGCAGATGCAGCAGGAGCAGGCGCAACAGGCCGCCTAGTCCGCCGGTCATCCGGCACACGGCACAGGGCGGGGTCCCTCCCTCGCGGGGCGGCCCCGCCCTCCCATTACAAGAAGGAGGTCACGAAATAGTGACGAAGACCCTGACACACACGCCCTGGGGCTGGACCCACGACGTCGAGGAGTTGGCCGAGGGAGTCCTGCGGGTCTCCACGCCGGGCCACGGCGGGCTGAAGCTCAGCCGGGAGCGGTGGAACCAGCTTCCCGCCGCAGTTCGGGAGACCATGCTCACGCCGACCTTCGCCGAGGAGGACTGCGAGGAGCCCATAGTCCGCACGCTCCTGGGTCTCGGCGATGGGCGGGACCGGGATATGGCCCTGAAGGTCGCCGGATACTTCGAGCGGTATACCCCCGCTCTCCCGTACCTGCGGGACGGCTCCCCCCACTACCACGTCGTCGCCCATCCGGGCGGCTGCGTCACTGGCCCAATCGGACGGTTCGACACCACGGAGGAGGCCGAGGCGTTCGCCGACAACGGGCGGTGGAAGGCCGTCCCCTGCGACGGCGCGCTCCCGCTCTGCCGAGGGCAAGGGGGAAGGCCATGACCGCGACTACGAAGCCCCGGCCCCGCAGCCTTCCCAGCACCACTACGAGGCTCCAGACGGAGATGGGTTCGCTGTTCGTCACCGTCTCGACGGACGAGGACGGCGAGCCCTTCGAGGTCTTCGGCTTTCTCGGCAAGGGCGGGTCGTTCCAGAACGGCGTGACCGAGCTGGCCTGCCGCCTCATCTCCTTACACCTGCGCAGGGGAACGCCTCTCGAAGAGGTGATTGACCAGATGCAGGGCATACAGGAGATGGCGCCCTTCTGGAACCAGTTGGGCGACGGGAGGAGTGTCCCGGTGCACGGACTGGGCGACGGCATCGCCCACATCCTCAAGGCCCACCTGAAGGCCAGGTAGGAGCGGGAGACGGCGGAGGTCGAGCAGGCCGCATGAGCGGCTCAGCCTGACTTCCATCTACAGGAAACAAGGAGGCATAGACGATGACAACGACGACAGACACAGACAGGGCGGAGGTCTTCTCACGCCCCTCGGCCCAGTTCAACGAGGAGGGCGAGCTGGTGGTAAGGGCCTCGTCGGCCCTGGGCTGCCGCCGCGCCCTCTGGTACTCGGCGACGAACTACGAGCCCACCAATCCCCCTTCGGAGGAATCACTGACGGCGATGGAGGCGGGCAACGCCCTTGAGCCGGTGGTGGTGCGGGCGATGGAGCGGGCCGGCTGGAAGGTGGACGCCGCAGACCCCCACGACCCGCAGCAGGTGGCGGTCAGGGTCGGCCCGAACCTGCTGGTCACGGGCCACCCGGACGGCACGGTGCGGATGCCCCATTCAGATGACGAAGCACCGCCACAGGTGTTCCTCTTCGAGGGAGAGCCGGAGTCCCAAGCCTATGGCGACCCGATGGTCGTCGAGATCAAGACGCGGGGCCCGGATGCATTCAAACGCTGGCAGACGCTGGGGGCCGAGCGCAGCCACCCGGCTTCGGTGGCCCAGGCCGCCTTCTACTCCCTCGGCGGGTTCGGCGACCTGCGGGATGCGGTGATCGCCACGATGGACACGGGCAACCGCACCTGGGACTGGGAGCGGATTCCCGCCGACCGGTTGGAGAAGGCCCTGCAGGTCGCCTGCCAGTGGCTGGGCGAGCTGGGGGCGCACCACGTCGAGAACGGGCATGACCCGGACGCGCTGCCGGAGCGGGACTTCACCGCCGATACCTGGCAGTGCAGGTCCTGCTCGTTCCTGGACATCTGCCTACCGGGAATGGCGGAGCAGGACGACGAGACCAACGACGACGATGGAAAGGAGGTGACAGACCAAGAAGCGCAAGACGCGGTTGCGGCCTACGCGGATGCCCAGGAGTCCATCAGGGAGCCTGAGAAGACGAAGCGGGCTGCCCTGGACACCCTGAAGGCGTGGATGCGCCGGCAAGGGGACACGAAGGCGACCGTCAATGGAAAGACGGTCAGCCTCGTGCAATCGACACGGTACTCGACGAACTACCGGAGGCTCAACGAGCTGCTCGACCCGGAGGTCCGGGCCGACGTGGTCACCGAGAGCGAGTCGGAGTACGTGCGGGTCAGCTAGACGCTCTCTCAGGGGAGCGCAGGACGGGGCCGTCATCCCCTCTACAGGGGACGGCCCGCTCTCATCTCAACCGGGCGCGGCAAGACCGCGCCACTAAACAGACAAGGAGAAACGAAATGTCACGCACCATCAACAACGTACAGCTTCTGGGACGGGTCGGGACCGACCCCGAGATGACCTACACGCCGAACGGCACCGCCGTCACCAAGCTGCGGCTGGCGACGGACCGGTACCGCAGGGACGCCGAGCCGGAGACCGACTGGCACAACATCGTCGTCTGGAACGGCACGGCCGAGGCCGTCAACAACTACGTCGCCAAGGGCCAGCGCATCTACGTGTCGGGCCGCCTGGTACAGAACAGCTGGGAGGGCGAGGACGGCCAGCGCCGCCACCGCACCGAGGTCCACTCCTCCGAGGTCGTGTTCCTCGACGGAAACGGAAACGGCGCCGGGCAGGCGGAGGACGCCTCCCCCTTCTAGCCGGCCGTTCAACAGTAACACCTAGACGCCCGCATCGAACGGGCGCAACCAACTCACGGGGCCGCTTCCCATCCACGGGAGGCGGCCCCGCTTCTGTTCTAACCGATAGGCAAGGAGGCCGACATGCCCAAGAAGAAGCGGGCCAAGAACCTGGCGCTCACCTTCGACCCTGCCTCTCCGCCCACCGCGGAGGGGCAGGCGTTGCTGGACGCCCTGCGGAGCAACCTGAGCCTGCTGGGGGAGATAGCCATGCGCTACGAGATCAGCAACATGCCGCCGCGCCCGGAGGACCCGCCCTCCATCAGGACACCCGGGGACATCCACACCCTGCTGGGGCCGGAGATGTCCCACCTGGCCCAGGAGCAGTTGCGGGTGCTGCTGATCGATACCAAGAAGCACGTCATCGGCCAGCGGGTCGTCTACCAGGGCAACGTGGACTCGTCGATGGTCCGCGCGTCGGAGGTGTTCCGGCACGCCGTGGTGGAGGCAGTTCCCTCCATCGCGATAGCTCATAACCACCCATCCGGGTCGGCCGAGCCCAGCCCCGAGGACGTGGCAATCACGCGGAAGCTGAAGCAGGCAGCCGACCTGCTGGACATCGAGCTGGTCGACCACGTGGTCATCGGCAGGGGGAGGTTCGTCAGCCTCAAGGAGAAAGGCCTGATACCCGCATAGAGCCTCCCGGTTCGTCAGGACGGAGGCCAGGAAAGGAAGCCAGTGACAGACAGAGACATACAGAACGCGCCCATCAGGTGGAAGGTGCCGGGGGCCGGGTTCCTCGGAGAGGGCCGGTTCGTGGCCCTCATCGACCGGGACCCGGACCCCTTCCCCTGCGTCGTCTACGACGGCCCGGAGGAGGGGAGAGAGGCCCACGAGAGGACGTGCAGGGAGACCTGGGCCACCGCGTGGACGCTGGAGGGCGAGACTTTGGAGGAGGCGAGGCAGGCCCTGGCGGAGCGGCGCTTCACCGGCGCCGCCTACCACCTGAGCGACTGCGAGCTCCTGGACGACCGCCCCCCGGAGCACGCGGACTAGCGCAACGGAATCGACCCCTACGGGGGCTCTCACGCAGGGGCTTCGTCCCCGCGCATCTCCCCAGCACTGCAAGACAAGGAGGTGCGAAATGCTCGCAACCCACACCATAGACCCCGAGGACCTGTTCACCATCAGCGCTGGGGGCTTCTCGGCCACGGTGGACGCCTTCGCCCGGGACGACCGGACGGAGGGCCTCTGGTTCGTCTCAATGGTCGGCTCCCAGACCGCGCTGAAGGCGATCTGGGCGTCGCTGCTCAAGCAGCCGCCCGACACCGCGCACATCATCCAGGGGGCCGACGGCATGGCGCTCCACGGCGGCTACCAGCGCTGCATCATCCCCTACGAGACGATAGGAAGCTGGACGACCAAGATCGCCCGCCTGCACGCGACCGGCGGCTGGCACGCCCTCGTCTACACGAAGCAGGCGGAGTTCGGATTCGAGAAGGACTCCTTCCTGCTGCTGGCGCCGTCGGCGGAGGAGGCCCCGGCCCTTCACCACCGCTTCCTCGACAAGCGCAGCCCGCTCCCGCTCCACGACTCCTGGGCCGGATGGCTCTGGGAGCGGGGCATCGAGGAGGAGGAGATCATCCCTCTCCAGTCGGTGGGCGTCTCCGCCTACCGGTGCTCCCTCAAGGCCCAGAAGTTGAGGGAAGACCTGTCCGGCGCGGTGGCGTCGGGAAGGCTCACGCTGCCCAGGGAAGAGACCGTGGCGGTTGGGGCGACGTCATGATCGGCTACCGCTACGACGACGGAGGCCGGGCGGCGGCGGGATACCGGGGCAAGACGGGCGACTGCGTCGTCCGCGCTATCGCCATCTGCGCCCGCGAGGACTACCGCTCCGTCTACGCGACGATGGCCGAGCACATGAAGCGCAACGGCTACGCCGCCAGCGGCAACGCATACGCCACACGGGAGCGCAACCGCAAAGCGCCCCGCCGCAGGGGCCAACTCACCGCCCGACGCGTCCAGGACCGCGTTCTCGAAGCCTACGGCTTCAGGAGGGTCCGCCTGCCGTCGGGAGAGCGGCCCACCTTCACGGAGGCACACCACCGGTACGGCGACTGCATCGTCGGCACCACCAAGCACGTGGCCGTCGTCGTGGACGGCGACCTCAGAGATACCTTCGACGGGCGCACCTACGAGTGGGACTTCGAGACGCGAGAGCGCAAGGCCCAGTCCGTCTGGGTCAGAGCAAGCAGGAAAGGAGAGACGACATGAGACTGGCTGCACAGGCAAAGGGCGGCTACTACCCGACCCCGGAGCGGGTCGTGGACCTGATAGCCGACCTGATTCACACCCCCTCCGGCTACTACCACCGGGCGCGGGAGACGGTGCGCATCCTCGACCCCTGCTGCGGGGCCGGGGATGCCCTGCAGAGGCTGGCCGGGCTCCTCGACCGGCCCAACTCGATGCCCATCGAGACCTACGGCGTGGAGCTGCACCGGGACCGGGCGGAGGAGGCCGAAGGACGGCTCACCCGCACCCTCGCCGCCGACCTGTTCCAGACCTCGATAGCAAACGGGGCCTTCGGGATGCTGCTCTTGAACCCGCCGTACGATTGGGACTCCGAAGACAAGCGCGTCGAGCATGCCTTCCTGACCCACTGCACGCGCTACCTGGCCGAGAGCGGCCTGCTGGTCTTCATCGTCCCCCGCCAGCGCCTCTCGTACTCGGCCCGCTACCTCTCGACTCATTACGGGAGGATGCAATGTTGGGCGTTCCCAGACCCGGAGCGGGAGGCGTTCGACCAGGTGGTGCTCTTCGGCTACCGGAAGACCGACCCGGTCCCCGACGCCCATGCCGAGGGGATGGTGATGGAGTGGTCGGTGGGGCAGCCGGAGCCGCTGCGCTCCCGGCGCGACCCCTACTCCTACGGGGAGTACACCCCCGCCACGTCGCCCAGCGGCGACATCCTGTTCACCACCCGCAGCGTCGATCCCGTCGCGGCGGCGACGGAGGCCAGGCGGTCGGGGCTGTGGACGAACACGGACATCACCGACAGCCTCTGGCCCGCCGGGGATGCCCGCACCCGCCCGCTGATGCCCCTGCGACGGGGCCACATAGCGATGCTGGTGGCGGCGGGCTTCCTCAATAACCTCGTCCTCGAGGGCGACGGCAGACGCATCCTGGTCAAGGGGCGCACGTCGAAGGAGATGGAGCTTGTGGAGGACTCCCCGGAGAAGGAGGTCCACCGCGAGAAGCTCAAGACGACGGTGGTCGCCCTCGACCTGGACGACGGCGGCATCGAGGACATCGCCGCCTAGCCCGGACACCACAGAACACACCCATCTATAGGGAAAGGAGAAGAGGATGCAGACGCAGACGATCATGGTCATGGAACCCTGCTCGCGGTGCGGGCAGCCCATCGCCCCCGGCGAGCCCGCCATGCAGACCGCATCGGTGGACCTGGACGAATACGGCAGGGCCGTCTCCTCGCCGGTCAAGGCGTACCACCTCAGCGGACGCTGCTACGAGGCCCGCCTCCGGGCGCCGCCTCACACGACGTGAAGAGGCGGCGCAGGGCTGCCAAACAAGCTCAAAGAATGAGAGAGGGTGCCTCGTTGCCCTCCTGGGAGCGCCTTGGACAGACGCAGCCCGCTGCCCCTGCACCGCTCCTGGGACGACTGGCCCTAGCACAGGGGCCTGGGGAGGGCGAGATAGTCCCGCTCCAGTCCTGCTGGGAGCTGCGAACCCCGACCTAGTGGAGTGGCTCCTGCGCCGCTGCCGTACTCGCCGAATCACCAACCGCATCAACGGAAGGAGTTGAACCATGCCACGACCAACGAAGTGGGACCGTGAGGTAGCCGACGCCGTGTGGGCCAAGCTCCAGGAGCTGGCCGACGCCAACGGCCAGACATCGCCACGTGCATTCGTGGCAGCCGTCCGGAAGGACGCCACCGCCCTCGTTGAGGCACTCATCGAGGACGCCATCAAGCACCACGAAGCGAGCGCCGACGACGAACCCGGGGACGACGACGCTGTGCTGCCGCCGGAAGTCGAGCGGCAGATCGCCGAAGCCAACCGGAACGACGACCTGGCGCTCCGCGACAGCGGGTACTAGCCATGCTCATCAAGCAATGGCTCCTGTCCGCACACGCCGACCACGAGGACGACGATACCACGGAAGGGATCGACGACCTCGCATCGCAGCTCGAGGAGCTCTGCTCCCACTACGCAGCTGAGTACGGCCTGCGCATCTACTACGAGGACCTCGGCGAGACGCCAACGGCAGGCCCTGGAAGGTCTGTTCCACCCAAGGCTGCGACACCGTCTACGCCATCGAATCGGAGCACCTGCGCCTCGCTCCGTTTGGACACAACACATCCCAAGTGGGAAGGAGACACGATATGAACCTCGGAGAGTTCATCGACAAGTTCAAGGAGGCCATAGCCCGGAGGGTGGTGGAGTCCTACCCGCCGCTCTACCGGCCCTCGGAGAACGGCGGCATACTCCCCCGCCTGCTGAGGAAGCCCCTGGGGGCGCAGGCCGACGCCATCAAGGGCGCGGCCCTCTCCCTCGAAGCCCACCGGGGAACCACCGTCGTCGGCGAGATGGGAACGGGCAAAACGTTCATCGGAGCGGCCGCCGCGCACATGGCGGGCTTCAAGAGGGTGCTGGTGCTCTGCCCGCCGCACCTGGTGCCCAAGTGGAAACGGGAGGTGGAGATGACGGTGCCCGGCGCCCGCGCCGTCATCGTCACGTCCATCACCGACCTGGAGAGGCTGCGCTTCTCGGTCGGGACCGGCCCGCTGTTCGCTGTGATGAGCCGGGAGCGGGCCAAGCTGTCCTACCGTTGGATGCCCGCCGTCATACACCGGTGGGCGACATCCAGGGGCAGGCTCATCAGGGAGGAGGAGACGGGGGAGCCGTTCAAGGTTCCCTGCTGCCCCACATGCACGGCGCAGATCGTCGACAAGGACGGCGTGCCGCTGACGGACAAGGACCTGAACCGCAGGAAGCACACCTGTGACTCCTGCGGGGGACCCCTGTGGCAGGCCGACAAGACGGGCCCGGCCCGCTACCCGCTGGCCGACTACGTGAAGCACCGGATGAAGGGCTTCTTCGACCTGCTGATAGGAGACGAGGTCCACGAGTACAAGTCTCGCGGCTCGGCCCAGGGCATCGCCGCCGGCACCCTCGCGGAGGCCTGCGGCAAGTCCCTCAGCCTGACGGGGACCATGATGGGAGGGTACTCCTCGACGCTCTTCCATCTCCTCTACCGGTTCTCGCCGGAGATACGGACGGAGTTCGGACGCTCCGACGAGCACCGCTGGATACAGCGGTACGGCTTCGAGGAGGTCTCCATCGGCAAGCCCGACGACGACGCCCTGGAGGACGGCCGCAACAGCAGAAGGCGCAGCTACCGGAAGGTGGTCAGGGAGAAGCCGGGCCTGGTGCCCTCGGCACTCTTCCACATCATCGGCAACACCATCTTCCTCAAGCTGGCCGACGTCGCCTCGGGACTGCCGGACTACGACGAGCAGATACTCCTGTCCTCGATGGACTCGGAGGAGGATGCCACCGGCTACTCCCAGCGCAGCGCCTACAACAAGGTGTTCGAGGAGCTAAAGAAGGAGCTGTCGGCGGCGCTCAAGGCGGGCTCCAAGCGGCTGCTGGCGACCTACCTCCAGACGCTCCTCGCCTACCCGGACGGCTGCACCAGGGGCGAGACGGTCTTCGACCCCAGATCGGGCGACATCATTGTCGCGGTGCCTCCCCTCTCCGAGGAGAAGCTCTACCCAAAGGAGAAGGCGCTCGTCGACCTGGTGGCCGCCGAGCGCATGGCCGGACGCCGGGTGCTGGTCTACGTCACCCACACGGGGACGCGGGACATCACCGGGCGGATGGATGACTTCCTGACCCGGCACGGCTTCCGGGTGGCGGTGATGAAGGCCGACACCGTCGCTCCCGACAGGCGGGAGGCGTGGGTGGCCGAGAAGGTCAAGCAGGGCATCGACGTGCTGGTCTGCCACCCCAGGCTGGTGCAGACCGGCCTGGACCTCATCGACTTCCCGACGATTGTCTGGGATGAGATCGACTACAGCACCTACGTCATGCGGCAGGCTTCGCGCCGGTCGTGGCGCATCGGGCAGACGCGGCCGGTCAAGGTCGTGTTCATGTCCTACCGGAACACCCTCCAGGGCGACGCCCTGAAGCTGGTGGCGAAGAAGCTGCAAAGCTCGCTGGCGGTGGAGGGCGAGCTTCCCGAGGAGGGTCTGGCGGCCTACGGGGACGACGGCGACGACGTGATGATGGCCCTGGCCCGCAAGATCGTCAGCGGCGACGAGGAAGAAGTCGGCGACGAAACGGTGGAGGAGGCGTTCGCCCAGGCCAGGGACGCCGAGGCCACCGCCGAGGAACTGCTGGTGGACGACGACTGGAAGGCCGTCGAGATCGAGACGGAAGTCCTTCCGGTCAACGGGAATGGCAACGGACACCACGACCCCTTCGGGGCGACGGTGGAGCTAGTGCCGGGCACGGCCCACACCACCAACGGAAACGGGCACGCGCCCGTCCCGGTCAACGGTCACAACGGCAACGGACACCACGACGAGGCCGACGAGCCGCAGCGGTCGCTGTTCTCCTGGGCCGAGTTCATGGCAGAGCCCGTCAAGCCGAAGCGCCGCAACGGGAAACCCCAGCCCGCCTCCATGTCCATGTTCGAGTGGGCGATGGAGCTGGAGCGCGAGAAGGAGACGGTCGGCGCGGGACGCTAGACCGCAGCGGAACGGGAAGGGGCCGCCGCAACGGAGCGGCAGTCACTCCCCGCACGTTTCAGGACACCAAGCACCGAAAGGAGACAGACCAATGGCCAGAATCTTCGTGTACGACGACAGAGAGTTCCCGGACCCCGACCCCCAGATGACCGTCGAGCAGGTGAAGGGAACGCTTGCCGACTTCTACGGCGAGATCGCCAACGCCTCGGTCAAGGAGACCAAGAGGGGTGAGGACACCGTCTACGAGTTCCAGCGGCGGGTGGGCACCAAGGGGGCCCACACCCGGTAAGGAGGGCCACATGGACACCCGCACCTTTGCGGGGCTGCTGGCGGGGACCCCGCCCACGGTCCTGAGCATCATCGAGCTCACGGCGGAGCTCACACGGCCCGACGGCTCCCTCGATTTGGAAGCCGCGGCCGCACGGCAGAAGGAAATCGAGATGGCCTGCGCCCAGGCGCAGGACTACGCCTCGTCCACGGGGCGGGTCAGGGAGGCGCTGCGGTGGCAACTGCGGCCCCGGCGCTCCTGAGCGGCCTCTCCCAACTGCTCCTGCGGCGTCCGCCGTTACTGCGGGAGCTGGTGACCATCGTCGGGTACGCCGACGACTACGCATGGTTCACCGGGCTGGTGCGCCGCCTCTTCCCCAACGAGGCGGAGGAGGCGCTCTCGGCCCCCGACGTGCGCAGCAGGGTGGGGCGCTTCGCCAACCTCTTCGCAGAGAAGCACTTCCCCCTCTACATGCCGGTGATCGAGTACTGGATGGAATGGGAGGGGGAGGAACCGCCCTGGAGCTGGATGCGAAGGGGCATCCCCTTCGACCTGATGGGCTTCGGCTACGAGGGTCTCCACGAGCTGTGGAACGGCTACCGGGACGGCATCTCGGCCCTGCTCCTGCTGGTCAAGCCGCCAGACTCCTTCTACGGGGAGTCCGACGAGATACGCACGGCCTGGCTGGAGTCGGCCGCCGAGCGCATCCCGCAATCGACCCTGGAGAGGATTCCCCAGGGCGGCATACCGGTCGAAACCCTCGCCGAGGCGGTGAAAGAGACCCGGTTCGAGGGGGCGGCGAAGGCCGCCTCCTGGGTCTTCGGAGAGACCGGCAACTTCTTCCTCGATAACTGCTACGAGGACGGGGTTTTCGACGGGTTCTGCGACCCCTGGGAGGACGAGATCATCGCCGAGGGCACGGAGGAGTGGCGGAAGGCCAGCGCCCTCATGGACTCGGTGTGCACGCTGGCCGACTGGCTGGAGGACGACCTCCCGGGCCGCTTCGCAGAGATGCTGGACACCGTCCTGCCGCGAGTGCCCGAACAAGAACAGGGAAAGGAGGACGACGACCATGACGACCGAAGCGGAGAAGACCGAGTGGTCCCTGCCGGGACCGGCTGACATGCCCAGGGACAGACTGAACCTCCAATTGGAGGTGTACGACGAGACGCTCCTGCTGCGGGGCTTCGAGGGCGAGTCCGTCTGGGTGAGGACCGTCTCGGCGGACGAGATAGCCAACGTGTTCACCCAGCACCTGGGGTTCTCCTCGGGGCTGCTGCCGGTTGACGCCCTCTGGTGGAACCAGGGCGAGACCGGGCAGGTGGTGGCCCTGTGGAGGCCGCCGCAGGTCTGGCCCGTGGCCCTGCAACGGGAGGCGTTCAAGCCCCCCGCACGGCTCCGGCTTCCCATGCCGGGGCTGGTCTTCGTCTGCTCGCCGGGCCGCGCGCCCTGGGTCTACGCGGCCCTCGAGAGGCCGACGGACCCGGAGGAGCGGCTCTACAAGATGCCCGCCTTCAACGTCTTTCGGGATGGGCGGGTCTGCCCCGGAAGCCACCATTTCCCGGAGGAGGTGGCACAGATACCGGAGTCGTTCTTCCAGTCCTTCTTCTCGGGGACCGGGGACACGGTGGAGCGCTCCAAGAAGCACCCCGACAACCTGCACGCGCTATGGGAGGAGTTGGATGGAAAGACTGAGTACCCGGTTGAGGACCTTGTTCCCCAGTGCACGGTGGCCCAGGTCATCGCGGCCTGCCAGGGGAGACGGGGCTATGGCTACCGCTAGGGAAACGCCGTCGCCGGTCGGCTATCTCGTCAATCACAAGGACGGGCTGACCGGGGCGCACGGCATCGGCTACGACTACGTTCTCGGATCGGGCGGCGTCTACGTCCAGTCCGAGAGCGCCCACCTGACGGCGCGGGTCAGCGTCGCTCCCTGCGAGGTGCGGGGGCTGGCTCCCGTCGCCGAGAAGGTGGAGCTTGCCCACGGCCCCATCCCGGCGGGGCTCTTCGAGGTGGGGCTGCGCTGGTTCCAGGACGACCCGTCCACCGAGCGGTTCTTCGCCGTGCGCTGGGACGGGCGCTCCTACCGGCTGGTGGTCCCCGAACAGGAGGGGACGGCCACCCGCCTCACCTACACGCCGCCCGCAGGGGTGGTGGCCGAGTTCCACTCCCACGGACGCTCCCGCGCCTTCTTCTCGGCCACCGACGACGGTGACGAGCAGGGCTTCCGCATCTACGGCGTCGTCGGACGCCTCGACACCGACCGGCCCGAGCTGAGCCTCCGGGTCGGCGTTTACGGGCACTTCGCACCGGTGGAGTGGCCGCAGGTGTTCGACGGGCCGGAGCCGTGCGTCCGGTTCATCAGCGAAGACATCGATCTCACAGACAAGGAGGTGATCGAATGCCTTACCACCTGGACAACGCTTTTCTGCTCGACAACCCCTGGATAACGGTGGTCGGCTGCGGCGGGACCGGCGGCTTCGTCGCCGAGGGCCTCTGCCGCCTCTTCCAGGGCAGGGAGGCCAACATCGTCCTGGTCGACCACGACCGGGTGGAGCCCCACAACCTGCTGCGCCAGAATTTCTACGCGGGGGACGTGGGCGGCTTCAAGAGCCAGGTCCTCGCAGATCGGCTGGCAAGGGATTACGGGAGACCAGTCGGCTACTCGGTGTATCCCTTCCGAGAGTTCGACGACGACTCCCGACCCAACAGGCACGGCTACCCCGGTCTCATCGACTTCGGAGAGAGCCTCATCATCGGCTGCGCCGACAACGCCCTCGCACGGAAGGCGATGGCCGAGTGCCTGCCGGGGCACCCGGCCCGCTGGCTCATCGACGCGGGGAACGACACGAATTGGGGACAGGTGCTAGTTGGAAACGTCTCCGGTCGGGTGGACTGGGAGGAACCGCCCTTCGAGGGCGAGACCTGCTACCTGGCCCCCGCGCCCACGCTCCAGCGGCCCGACCTGCTGACGGCGGTCTCGACCAGGCCGCCGGACGTGGACTGCGCCGCAGCCCTCGACCTCACCGACCAGGACCCCACCATAAACCAGATGATGGCGTCGCTGGTGCTACAGGTGGTCCGCCGCATGGTGGCGGGCACCTGCCCCTTCATGGCCCTCTACTTGGACATGGACCTGGGAACGGTCACGCCCACCTATGTCACGCCGCAGGCGGTGGAGCGGACGGTGGGGACCTACGTCGAGTGATCGGCGCACGCGAACGCAATCAGAGAACGAACAAGAGAGGAGAAACCGATGACTGACAAGAACGGAACCACAGGGAAGATCTGGCAGGACAAGCACAGCGCGCTCCGCAGGCACAAGCTGATGACCAAGGAGCTCGCCGACACCATCCCGCCCCTGTACGCCAACGACGGCGCGGACGACCCCGACGCCGTCGTCGCCAGGGTGAAGCTGTTCTCGCCCTACGTCAACTGGACCTGGTACGTCACGGAGTGGGACGCCGAGACCGGAACCTGCTTCGGCCTGGTCGAGGGGTTCGAGACGGAGCTGGACTACTTCTCACTCGACGAGCTGGCGGAGGTCACCGTGCTCGGCGGTGTCCCAGGCGTGGAGCGCGACCTCTACTGGCAGCCGCAGACCCTCGGCGAGATAAAGAGGAAGTCCAGGCTTGCGGCGTAGGAGGGCGACCGGTCCACGCGAGCGCATACACATATTAAGGAAGGGAGAAGACCATGCCCGACGAAGTTGGAACGGAAACGGCGCGCTCGGACGCACCGAGCGCTGACGACAGTCTCTTCGGCGACGCGCCAGACGACACGACTGCCGCAGACCCGGCGGCGGACGCCACCCAGGATGCCCCGCAGGACGGGCAGGATGCCGGCGACGAGGCGGCGCAAGATGGCAAGGACTCCGACGACTCAGGAGAGGAGACATCCCAATCGGACGACCTGAAGGTCGTCGTCTCCATCAAGGGAGGCAGGGCCACCATCGGAGTGCAGCGGCCCTCGGCGGACCCGCACATCGAGACCTTCGACGACGGAGACCTTGCGTCGCTGGCCCAGGAAGTCCCGTCGGTGACGGAGAGGGCCAGGGCCAGGTGGGAGGACACGCCCAAACACCCGGCCTACGAAAGGCCCGCTCCCCCGGCCCGGCGGCGGAACCGTCGCCAGCAGGGAGCGGCGCAGGAGGCGACAGCCGAGGCGGAGACCGAGCAGGCGCAGCAGACGCTGAGGCTGTTCTAGGAGCCGGTCGCTGATCGCAGGAGTACGGGGGAGGCCGTCGCCGCAAACGCGACGGCCTCCCCCGCCCGTACCGATATGTGGGGGCTTTCGCATTTCAGAAAGGATGGAGGCCAATGACAGCTAGATTCGATGACACCTTGAATCCGAGGCTGGAGACCGAAAGGAGATACGAAGTGATAGAGATGCACCTGTCCGACACCAATGCGGTCGTACCGAAGGCCCTCTGTGGAGCCGATACCGCGCACGACCTCAGAGACCTGAAGGGCTATCTGGAAGACCGGCTGTATGAAGTTCCGGTCGGTACCGTTTGCCAGGACTGCAAGGCCCTGGCAATGCCGCACGCCGAAGTCATCCTCGAAGCCATGACTCCGGGAGAGCCGTCGGCGGAAGGTTGCCCTTTCCAATCCGATAGCCTTGCGCCAGCAACCCGCGGGGCTCGTCCTGGTTGCTATGGGACCATACTAACGGGGTTTCGGCTGGAGGCGAGTCATCGGCTGGCACCCATTCGTCAAAGTATGGCAACCCGGTCTTCCCTTCTGGCGCCGCTCCGACGTGTTCGACTAGCTCGCCCAAGGACGCCATCAACGAATCCTGCGGCGGGAGATAGAGCGTCAGCGCCGCGATGTCTGCGTCTTCCACCTTCTGCAAGGATGCGCCGAACCTGTTGACGAAGTCCCGATCTTCAAAGCCTGTCACGACCCCCAAGTCTGTGGAACCAGGGCGGGAGTTTTTGCCCACGTCTTTCATCACTGGCGCAAGTCTGGATTGACGCAGTTTCTTTGACAGAACATCGCGGGTCGCTCTGTAGAAATCAGCCAATACATCCTGGTGTAATGCGCTCACATTGAGCTCCTACTCTATCGTCTAGGTTCTATCAGGGAGAAGGCGCGGGACTCCATGTGTGGCAAGCATCTGACCTGGGTCCCGCAGATTGCATTGTACTATGCCGGGGAGTATCTAAGATAGTTCGGGACGCCATTTCGGACCCGACCTTGGGGTGGTCTCGCGATGCACCGCTGCCAAGCGTAGGCCCGATGGGACAACCGTCCCTTAGGTCAGTCAACACGCGGGCGAGCCCCAGGTCCTCGGCCAAATTCAGCAGGGCTTTCCGATACTGGTAGTTGGGCCGGACATTGCCGTCGGCCCAGCGCGACACCGTGGGCCTTGAGGTCGGCACCGTCTGCGAGTCGCGCAAGGCGTTCGCGCCGCCATTCGCCCTGCGCCTCAGCCGCGACCTGGAGGCCGAGGGTTTGCTGGATGAAGCCGAGGAGTTTCGGCGGCTCGCCGAGACGCTCCTGTAAGGAGACCGGCCAAGACCGGAGCGGCCGCTAGGAAACAACTCCTGACACATCCATATGTGGGTGCTCTTTGCGTTTGCGGAGTGTATGGCCGGGGGAGCCGGCCATGTTTGCAGCCCTTGTTGCGATTCAATAAAAGGGCGACGCGACCTCCGGGTCCCCGCGCCAGGTGGCGTCCAAGAAGTCGGGGATGTGTGCGTTGGTCAGCTCGCCTTTCCAGTAGGCGGCACGCTCGGCCTTGGCGAGGCTGGCCGGCTGAACCTTCCATCCGGGGTTGGACTCCCGGATTGCGCGGGCGATGTCCGCGAGCGTCGCGCCCCGGGTGCAGAAGTCGTCGACGACGATCACCAGGCCGGGCTCGCCCCCGATGGCGGAAGCCATGTACACCCCGTCCACGGCGGCGTCCCGCTTGCCCGCGGAGGCGATGCGAGTAAGGCTGGGATGCCGGTCCTTGGTGACGTGGTGGGGAAGCCACTCCCAGGCGCGGGACTGTGCAAGCGCGCCTGCCAGTCTCGACGCCGGCGTGTCGTATTCCACAATGATGTCTGCTGAAGAGACCGAGGAGACGACGACGACGCGCGGGTTCCCGGCGGGGAGGAAGTCCTCGAAGGCGGCGCAGAACGTGCGGGTGGCCGCCTTCACGGCGGTAGGTTCGCCGTACTTGAACTGGTTGAAGCGGGCGGTCCACTTCTCGCCGGGCCGATCCGTGATGCGGAACCCGACCGTGAGCAGCCCCAGATCGCCGACCGGGAGCCGGTTGATCCGCATCAACCGGCCCATTACGCCGTAGTTGCCCGCGGCCTCCTCGCCAAACAGGCGGGCCGCGTAGGAGGACGGCGCTTCCGTTGCCGGTCCCGTTTCCTTGTCCATGCGTTCTGCTCCTGTACGGTTCCCGCATACGACTCCAGTTGCAATGCGGTCAGGGGTCCCCCGCCGTCCTTGTATGGGGCCTTTTTCCGTTTCTGGCCCATTCGGTCCCAGTCGCTCGACGATGTATGCGGCCCTTTTTGCGTTTCTGGCCGGGCGGGGCTGGCTCAGCTCCGCCCAGCCAGTGCTACTTCAACCTTCAGTCCGTTGCTGCGAAGGTGATCACCGAGATGATGGTGACGGTCTCAGGGCTCTCTTGTTCAATGCCGGTCAACCTTTCTTATCGGTGAACAGGTGGCCCAGGGCCATGCTGTCGGCCAGCTCCAGCAGGTCCCTCCTGTGCTGTTTGTTGGGCCGGGCAAGCCCTTCCTTCCAGCGCCAGACGATGTTGCGATAGGTTTCGAGACGCCGGGCGATCTCCGACCACGACATCTGAGACTCCTCCTGGAACCGCCTCAGCCGCTCCGGGAAGTCGTCGGGGACCTTAGGAGTGTCTCTTCTGTGGTGAATCCTCTGTCTCGGCATGGGGCGGTCGAGTCCGGGTCCCCGTTGACAGGCGCTGCCAACGGGCGAGGCTCCCGGATATCCATTTGTGTAGCCTCTTTTGCGTTTGAGAGATGTGCACCGCGCTTCGGCCTGTTTCTCTACGATCCGTGCTCGTCACCTCGTCGCAATGGGTGACGTTTAGCCGTTGTCCACTCAGCCCTCCCGGCCAGGGTCACAATAGTCTCCTCGCCCTGCCGCGGCTCCCATCATAAGTACTGGCGAATACCTGGAGACGGCGTCGCTCCATGATCCACTTGTTCCCGAACTTGGTGGCCGTGAGCTTGCCCTCTCGGATCAGGCGCTTCACCGTCTCGGGGTGAACGCCCAGTATCTTGGACGCCTCGATGACGTCTATGTAGTTCTCAAGCATATCCCCAGCTCATTATAATGTCGTAGTGCCACATTATCAAGCGACGATGCGACTGCTTCTGTTGGGCTTTCCAAGGGTTTACGGAAGTGGTAGTATGTTCTTCCTAGAGAAATCCCTTGTTGGAGGAGCTGGGGAGTGGTTGCGCCGGTTCGGCTGGCCGGAGTCGGCGCAGGCTCCGGGCCGACAGTCAGGTTAACTATGACGACGCCAGACACGACATTTGCCAGGACGCCGCAGGTTCGGGAGACCTTCGTGTTTCCGGACCCGCCGTACGACCCGGACGACAAGATGACCAGCTTTGACCATCTGACGATTACGGGAACCGCGCACTATCTGGCGATCCACCTGGGGAACCCGGAGACGACGCTGGTGGCCGGTGACCGCTACCTGGCCGTGGCTCCCACCCGGAACCTGTCTGGGGTGCGGTATCCCGACATGCTGGTGGCCTTCGGGGTGGACCCTGAGGCGTACCGGCGGAGCAACGCGTACGTGATCTCGGAGCAGGGGAAGCCGCCGGACCTGGTGTTGGAGGTGGCCTCCCGGAGCACCGGCCACGTGGACGTGACTGAGAAGCGCGTGGACTACGCCGCGTTGGGCGTCCCGGAGTATTGGCGGTTCGACGAGACGGGGGCGTATCACGGGGCGCGGCTGGGCGGTGACCGGCTGGTGGATGGGGAGTACGTCCCGGTGGAAATTGAGGAACTGTCCGACAACAGCTTGCAGGGATACAGCGCCGTGTTGAATCTGAACCTGCGGTGGGCGGACGGCGAGTTGGCATTCTACGACCCCGCCACGGGGGAACCCATCGCAACCCTTGAAACAGAACGGCGGGCACGATTCGCTGCCGAAGCACATGCCGAGACTGAACGCGTCCGCGCCGATACACAGCAGACCCGCGCCGATGTGGAGCGCGACGGGAGATTGCAGGAGCGACAGGCGCGCGAGGCCGCCGAGGCGCGTGTGCGGGAGCTGGAGGAGCGGCTGCGCAGCCGGGGAGGGTGACCTTCTCCGGCCCCTGATCGTTGAGAACCAGAACATCCTATAGAAGCAATGAGGACAGCGCCATGACAGAAGGAAGGACCGGTATGATCGACCGTATGCCCAACGGCTACGGCGGAGACGTCTCCCAGCCCCCCCCCCCCCCCCCCCATAACAGGCGTTCGGAAGGGGCTGTGATGGGGGGCGCGAGGTGGCGGCTGCCGCTGCTCGTCCTGGCGCTGTTGGTCGTCACGGTCATTGCATCGACGCCAACCGAGCGGGCCGAGGCGCAGAGTGTCCCGAACGTGTGGTGGAACGCATTAAATGCGCTGGGACCGGAGCCATCAGATTTATCACAACAGTTACAACTCCAGGTCAACCAGAATCTCACCGCAGCCCTGACCGTCAGCTACACCCTTGGCGGCACGGCGACGCCCGGGGTGGACTACACCATCGATGCCGGCAGCCCTGACTACGCGGCCCGCACCGGGACGTTCACCATTCCGGCGGGGACGGCGAGGTTCACCAGTGTTTTTTTCCCAGTTACGATCCTGGAGGACGCGGTCTCAGACAGTGGCGAGACCATCATTCTGGCCATCACCGACGGCGCCGACTACAACCTGGGCACAGGAAGCACAGTAACGGCGACGATCGTTGAGAACTCCGGCCAGGCCGCGTTTCGGATCGGCGGCCAGCCCCAGGTGAACGGCACCCTGACGGGGCATCGGGTCTGCGACGACGCCGACGGCAACGGCAACGGCACGCTCAGCTACCAGTGGCAGAGAAAGGATAGACCCGGAAGGGCTACGTTTGTCCCGATCGGCGGCGCGACTTCTCAGAGCTACACCCTGCAGCAAGCGGACGCCGGCTATTACTTGCGGCTCCGGGTCGAGTACACCGACGGAAACAGCGTTACTACGCGGGTCTACACGCCGATAATCGGCCCCATCGGACCGGTTGTGGCGAAGAACACGGTGGGGTTCAGCCGCGACAGCTACAACGTGCGGGAGGGCGACCCACTGCGGCCGACGCTGACCTTCAGTTCGCCCACGGCGCAAGAGCAGACCTTTGAGATTACCTTCCAGACTTGCGACGCGGACCTGCGCAAGGACATCAGCGTGGATTACGCCGAACATAGTACATTTGTGCGCGCCACCGATGTCTCCGCCGCGCACTCGGTGACGGTGCCGGCGGGCGTGACCAGCCACACCTTCAGCCTGCCGGTGCCGCTGGACGGCGAGATCGAAGGCTACGAGACCTTCGTCATGGGCTTCGGCGGGATGCCGAGGGAGATCACCATTGGAGACCAGAGCGACGCCACGAACCAGGGACAGTACGCCGTGGTCCAGATAGCGGACGTCAACTTCGTCCCGGAGAACTGGTCCCTCAAGCCCTCGGGCGTGAGCGCGGGGGACCAGTTCCGGCTGCTATTCCGGACGGATAACGAGCGCAACGGATCCTCCGGCGACATCGGCGTTTACGACACCTTCGTCCGCAACCGGATCGGCGGCGCAAGCACCGGCCACGCGGACATCCGCCAGTACCAGGACACCTTCCGGGTGGTGGGGAGCACCGGTACCGTGGACGCGGCCTGGCACACCGCCACGGGCATCATGGTGTCGGGAGAGCCCAGCCACACGCCCTTCTCGCACTCCATCCACTGGCTCAACGGTCCCAAGGTCGCCGATGACTACAACGACTTCTGGGACGGCAACTGGGACAACAACAGCCACACCGCGGCGCGCAACGCCAACGGCGTGGCCCCCAGCACCCAACGGGGTCCGAACACCGGCACGCAGACGGGCACGACCCACGCCACGGCGGGGGTGAAGCACAATCACCACCTGGGCCACGGCAGCATGGTGCGCTGGGGCAGAGGCTCGGGCAACAACCCCATCAGCCAGGGCGGCCATGGGGTCAGCAACAACAACGTGTACCTGGGCCTGTCGGACATCTTCCTGCCGCTGGACGTGAGCGCCGCCAATCCCCTGGTCACCATTGAAACCCGGCAGACCAGGGTCGAAGAGGGCACGGACATCACCTACACGCTGCGGGCGATCCCGGCGCCGTCGTCGCCCGTGATAGTCAACGTGAAGGTGACCGAGACCACCGACGGCGGGCTCAACTTCGTCCAACCCGGATCCCACGGCGCGAAGACACCGACCATCTCCACCTCCGGAGTTCTCGAATTCACCGTCGGCACGGTGAACGACGAAGACGGCGAGCCCGACGGCGGGGTGACGGTCAGCATTGGGTCCGGTACGGGCTACCGGACCCTGGCCGCCTCCGATACGGCCATGACGGTCATCACCAGTTCAGACGTTGCCCGCGATATCTCTGTCAGCGCGGCGCTGGGGGACGGGAGCAACGGCCCCGCCCAGACCGGCGCGAACGTGGACTTCACCTTCTCGCTCCCCAAACCGTGGAGGGGGAGTGATCTGAGCGGCATCCGGACGCAGCTGGCGTGGGGCGGCGACGTGCTCAGCCCGCGCTCGGACAACCGCCCGACGACGTGGGACCGGTACGCGGTGAATCCCAACTGGAAATCGGACGGGAGCGCCAAGGTGAGCCGCCTAGGATACTACGTGCGTCCCTGGCTGGAGAGTTCCATCTCGCCCGGCGACCGCAGCTTCAGCCGGCGCGTCCACGTCAAGAACCGCGCCGAGGCCGGCGGCGACGTCGGCAACGGCTGGATCGCCATGCGGGTGGCGCCGGACCCCAATCCCGACGATGAATCCAATCACTACGTGTTGAATTCCCAGGCCGAGTGGGCCTGCATGCCGGTGGGCGGCGGAACCTGTCCGTCCGCCTGGCCGGGCGTGCCCACCGCCAGCATCGTTCCCCTGGACAACGGCACGGTCGTGTCCGGCAACGACGCGCGTTACCGGATCACGGTCAACCCGGCGCCGGCGGCTGGCCAAACGCGGCAGGTGTACCTCAAGACGTGGGAAGTGTTCGTCAAACCGACGGACCCAAAGGTGCTGATCGTCGGCGGAGTTCGGATAAAGGCCGACGGATCTCCATTCAATGCAGCGGAGGAAGCTAAGCTCACAGGCTTAGTTGAGATAGATGCCAAGGGAAATCCAATGGATGAGGATGTTGTCGTAGAAATACAAACGCAGCGCGGCATCCAGTACAAATACTATTACAATCAACCCCGCAGAGGTGGTACGCAGGTGCAGTTCACGGCATATAGCCACGTGGACGTGGGCTCCGGCGGATCCGCCGAGTTCACGCTGCCCACCAAGATCTACCGTAGCACTGAAAACATGGCCGGGCGCAACTACTGGGCGGAGGTCCAGGAGGACATTGCCTATAGTGTCGGCGACGGCGCTTCGGCTGAGGTGGTGACTACCGTGTTCGACACGGCGCAAGCGGCGTGCTGGTACGGCCACTCGCACCATGCGGCGCGCTTGATCACCGTCGATGGAGCTCAGGTTTACTCACCCGCGGGCACGGGGATTACCGAGTGCCTGACGAGTGACGAGATTGACAACTGGGTCTACGGCAACGGCTCGACCAGTAACAGACCGACTGTCTGGACCAGTTGCAAGCCGGGCTATGGCCACGGCGAGCACCCGTACACCGATGGCAATGGCAATATCCACCACCATCACAACCACGATCCGTACATCAAGCTGGGCGACGGTTCCTGCCCCGGCGGGCAGCCGCAGCTGGATGGCGGGGGTTCGCAGGACGGGGAGCAAGACCAGCAGGAGGACCCCTTCCCGGAGCCGGGATCTATGGGCTTCTCGGACGTGACCGACAGCAGCATGACGCTGTCCTGGTCCCAGCGGGAAGTTGACCACTACCTGGTTTACTGGGCCGAGGCCGTCGAGAACGCCGACGTACAGTTCGTCCAGGTGGACGCCGGCACGCTCACGCACACCCTCACCGGGCTGAAGGCCGACACGGAGTACGCCGTCATCGTCTATTCCCAAGACTACGACGAGGTGACTCCTACCGCTTACCAGCGCACCGCCGCGGCGACGTGCGACACCGCCGACGCCGAGCAGAAGGCGCGAGCGGCCTACGACTGGCATGTGAACAACAACGGCCCCGACGAAGGGCTGTTCTGGCGCATCCTGAATACCCTGGGCGCGGGCAATATGCCCGCCAAGCCGGCTGACGTAACTGTCGAGACGGTCACCGCCCAGTACGTTGAGGACTACAGCGACGGCAAGCCCTGGGGTGGCTGGACGCCCATCGTTACGGCGCTGGAGTGCGTCGAAGGCGACGGCTCGGCGCAGCAGGACGCAACGCCGGCCACGCCGGAAATCAGCATCGTTTCTAATGGAGACATCACCGAGGGCGGCAACGCCAGCTTCACCTTCACCGCCAATCCCGCGCCGGCATCCGACCTGGACGTCACCGTGTCGGTATCGCAGACGGGCGACTACGGCGCGTCCACCGGGTCGCAGACGGTGAGCATCCCGACCAGCGGCAGTTACACGCTGACCGTCGCCACCGTGAACGACAACGTGGACGAGGCTGACGGATCGGTAACGGCCACGGTCAGTACCGGCGCGGGCTACACCGTGTCGGCAACGGCGGGATCGGCCACTGTAGCGGTGGCAGACGATGACGCCGCGCCGCCAGCCACGCCGGAAATCAGCATCACCGGAGGTTCCGGGGTAACCGAGGGTGGCAATGCCACCTTCACCGTAACCGCCAATCCGGCGCCCACAGCCGCTTTGTCGGTCAGCGTGAGCGTGTCGCAGAGCGGCGACTATGGCGTGAACACCGGATCGCGTACGGTAACGATACCGACCACGGGCAGTTACACGCTGACCGTTGCAACCGTGAACGATGGCGTGGACGAGGCAGACGGCTCGGTAACGGCCACGGTCAACTCCGGTACCGGCTACGACGTGTCAGGGACGGCGGGTTCGGCCACGGTCGCCGTCTCGGACGACGACGTGCCGGAGATCATCATTACCGCCGGTACGGGCATCACCGAGGGCGGCGACGCCAGCTTCACCCTCACCGCCAACCCGGCGCCCCACGCTCCGCTGTCGGTCAGCGTGTCGGTGAGCCAGAGCGGGGACTTCGGCGTAACGACTGGATCGCAGACGGTGGGCATCCCGACCACGGGCAGCTACACGCTGACCGTCGCCACGACCAATGACGCGCTGGACGAAGCCGACGGCTCGGTGACGGCCACCGTAAGCTCAGGCCAGGGCTACACCGTGTCGGCCATTGCGGGGACGGCAACCGTTGCGGTAGCGGACGACGACGACCCGCCGCCGCCGGATGCCACGCCGTCCCTCTCGGTGTCCGACGGTTCGGCGCGGGAGGACGCGGGGGTGATGGAGTTCACCGTTTCACTGAGCGCCGCCAGCGATAAGAAGGTTCAGGTGATGGCCGCTACCACCTCCTTCCGGTACAAGACGGCGACTATTGGCGATGACTTCGAGCGGACCTGGGTCATGCTCACCTTCGCGCCCGGGGAGACCAGCAAGACGGTCCAGGTGGTGATCTTGGATGACGACCTCAGCGAGGGGGACGAGTCCTTCGGGATGTTCCTGGCCTATTCCCCCACCAACACTCCCGTCACGCGTGAGCATGGCGAGGGCCTCATCATCGACGACGACTAGGGTCGCTCTGGTTGCCACCGGTTCAAGGAGACGAACCGCAATAAGTGGAGACGCAACTGACAGTTGCGTCTCCACTTCCCACCTCACTTTATTTGCTTGGCAGACCGGCAGCGCAACAGGCGGAGCCGGAATCACGTTGGGGGAGACGGGGGAAGTGCCTACAAACCACGCCACACCCGTTGCCCCGGAACCATAGCGAAAAGCCCGGCATGAGCGCGGGGCCTCCAGGCATTATTTCGCCGCGTTGCTTGACGGCGGGGTCAGGCGCGCGCCGCTTACACCGCCAACCGGAACCGCAACGTGAAGGTTCTTGATTTTGTCAAGTCTGGTTGGGGTCTGAGTTGACGGTAGACAGAACCATTTTCGAAATGTGGCTTGGCGGCCTGTAGTACAAAGGTCAATTGTGGGACCTTGCCCCGTGGCCGAACGTCAATGTGCTCTCCCAATCTATTCAATCCGGCGACCGATTCCTGCGGGTAAGGAATATGCCCACGGAGGCGACGGCAGTGCCGATGAGAAGCAGCCACAGCAGGCCGGGATAGGCGGGATCGCGGGGATGAGTCCCCGCCGCGTCCGCGATCCAGAAATAGGCGCTGCCCAGGCTCGCTATGCCTGCGCCAATGGCTGGAGCTTGTGCGAGCCGCAGTCCGCCGGGACGCAACGCCTGGGCCACTGCGAAGGCCCCAGCGCACAGGGCCAGGATCGGGGCGTGTAGACCGGCGTCGGCTGTGGGGTTCTCAGGTGTGGGCGGCGTAAGCAGAGGTACGAGGAACGCAACCACGGCCACTGTCCCAATGACTGCGTACCACACCATGGCTATGGCACGAGCCAGGTTCATGACCAGCATCGCCTCAAGTCTTTGCGCTGTCCATCAGGGGGTTGCCCATCGAGCGTGAGTACCTCAGTCTGTTGTATCACGTTCAGTCCTTCCTCATTCTACTTGTAGTACATCGCTATATAGGCGTGAAAGAGACCCAGCACCACTGTAGCCGCGGCCAGCGTGACGTGTACGGCCCCCCAGGAAGCGGTGTAGTAGCGGTTGTTGATCCTGACGCCCAGGGGACTCGCTGCGCCGACCAGCATGTTGACCAGGAAGACCCAGCTGAGCACGGCAAGGTAGCCGTAGCCTATCCCGACGCTGTGGACGTAGAAGAGCAGCGGGACCAGGGCGCCGGTGCGCTGGTGCCATGACAGGAGCCTGCGCAGATTTCGTCGCCTGGCCCGGGAGTAGAAGAGCCACCACTGCCACCCCACATAGGACAGCAGCCCGGCCCCGGTGACGTACTTGAAGACATCGACGTCCTGGAGTTGAGCCAGCCACTCCCACCTCAGTCCCGATACGTCCTGCGCCACGTAGATGAGCACGCCCAAGACACCCGCCGCCCGCCACCGCCACTCCGCTGCCGGGAGCGCGAAGGGACGAGCTCCACGGCGAGGAACGTGAGCGCTCCCTCCGCTCGCCATACCCCCGGCGGCCTCCATCGGCGCCGGACTCGATGACTGGGCGCGCCCTCTCACTGCTCCTCCCCGCGTTGGGCGGCCAGCAGCGAGCGAAGGGTATCGACGGAGGCCCTCTCCTCCACCTCCGCCATGAAGACCTCCGCCGACGGGATAAAGTAACCTTCCGCCGGCCATTTGTCCCCCACAGGCGGGGGATCGTCGAAGGCGGCGGCCTTTTCGAGATAGCGTTCGTAGGCTTCCCGGACGCTCTGACGCAACGCTCCTACCAGCGTCAGGGCCTCGGACATGCTCATCTCCGCCTCCGGGTAGGTCCAGGTGGTCGCGCCCATGACGTCGCCGACCTGCCAGTCCGTCTTGGGCGAGTCGGGCTCGCTGTTGTGACAGACGACGCACGCCTGGACGGAGGCGATGTCGGAAAACATTGCGGTTTGGAATCCGAGCTCCGGGTCCAGGAAGAACTGGGGCTCGCCGGTGCGCCTGATCTCGGCAAAGCGCTCCGCCTGTAGGCCGGTGAACCTGTTGGCGTCGTTGATTGGGAAGTCGGAGCCCAGGAAGAGGTAGAGGGGCGCGGGATTGCGCCGGAGGCCCTCGGCGGTCTCCCGCAGGAACAGCGCCGGAAGCGGCCCGGCATCCACTCCTTCGCGCCAGTCCTTGTCGAAACGCAGGCCCTGCTCCTGCCCATCTCCCACGATCTCCTCGGCCCACAGCCGGCGCACCGAGTCATGCTCCGCCTCCAGCACGGCGAAGACGGCCTCGACCGGAACCGGCGGGCCGCCGCCGGTGGCGGCGTCATCGGGGGGCGGCGCGTTCACGACGATGAGGACGACCAGCACGGCGGCAACGGCCAGGACTATGACGACGGTCTTCACGGCTTGTCGCCTCCCCTGGTGGTAGACGGTTCGACGTGCTTCTCGTCACCGTAGGGCGACGGCCCTCCGAGGAAGTAGTCCCAGATATGCTCCTCAAGCACACCGTCGTCGAGACTCACCGGCGTGGTCCGCACGTGGTTGCCGTGGAAGTCGTGGCATTGCAAGCAGGTGTTCCACGACTCCGTCCGCACCAGCTCCGCGTGGGTGGGGAAGATGGGGTCGTTCTCCAGGGCGGTGTCCTGGTGGCAGTGGGTGCAGAAGCCTATGGTGGGTTGCGTGACCCGCACACCGTGATGCTCGGTGTGGCAGGTGACGCACGTGTGGACCGCAAGGCTCTCACGTACATCGGCGAAGCGGGGCTCCAGGAAACGGGAGACTGGGTGCCGGTCGTCCGGTCGTTCGTGGCAGTCGAGGCAGGCTGCGCTGCCCACGTCCTCGGAGCCGAACCCTATGGTGGACTCCCGCAGGCCCAGCCAGTGGTGGACGTTGGAGCTGAGCTGCTGCGCGGCGGTGCCGCTGACGGGGACGTGGCACGTCTGGCAGGACAATCCCTCGTGGCCCGTGTTCATGGGACCCTTCGCCACCAGGGAGTTGCGCTCCGGGAAGATGAGAAAGCCCACCACGAGCAGCCCCAGCACAACTCCCGCGACGACGCCGACGTACCGCCAGTGCGCCATGAGGGTTCTGAGGGCAGCCCTGTCCCGGAGCATCCTCACTACCGGTGTCCTCCAATCGCATCACCTTTCGGCTTTCACCATTTGCCTCTCTTCCGGTCACCGCCGCCACGCTCTATCGGGAGGGAGGCGCACTATCCTCAAGCCCACGGGCCTCCCATGACGCGAATGCATGTAGGTCCGTGACCAGTCCACGCTACTCTTCCCATTACTTCGTCGGCGCAGCGAGGGCGCAAACGCTGTTGTAGGGACAGGCCGAGTACACCACTCCGTCGCTGACGGTGTAGTAGTGGTCTTCTTCGAAGGCGGCGGACTCGAAGTCCCAAGGCAGGATGGCCCCGTCCTCCGCATCAACGGCGACCAGAAAGCCCTCGTATATCTGCCCGTATAGGACCCCATCGACCACTGACAGCGCGTAGAGGGGGAAGTCCTCAGTGGGCGTAGTCCACAGCTCTTCTCCGGTGAGAGCATTCAGGGCGAAGAGATACTCAGCCACCGACGCCGCGTAGAGCACCCCGTCGGCCACCACGGGAGCGGCGCTCAGCTCATACGACTCATAGCTCCAAAGCTCCTCTCCGGTGGCGGCGTCCAGCCCGTAGACGTAGTCGTTGGGGGCCAGATAGTAGATGCCGTCAACGACAAGGGCCGGAAAGTCTTTGGCGGGGAACTCCTCGGTGTTCACGCTCCAGATAAGTTCTCCGGTCGCCTCGTCGAAGGCGTAGGCCTGGTTGATCACCGTCAGGTAAACGACTCCATCCAGCACGGTCGGGGCCGATTCGACGTAGCCTCCAACCTCCGCCTGCCATTCAACCCCTCCGGTGGCGGCGTCCAGCGCATAGAAGGTTCCATAGTCAGCTCCCTGCGCATAGACCCGGTCACCACGGACGGTAGGGGTAAGCCGCTGTTCTATCGGGTAGGGCGGTTCCGCCACCCAGACGACTTCCCCGGTGCCGGCGTCCACCGCGTGGACTGTACGGTCCCACTCGGAGCGGGCGGGGAAGTAGACCATGCCGTTGCCCACTGCGGGAGAGTACTGGACCCAGTCCCCCGTGTCGTGGCGCCACAACTCCTCTCCGGTGGCGGCGTCCACGGCATAGAGGTGGTTGTCGTTGGAGCCGAAGTAGACCGTTCCGTCAACCACCGTCGGAACGGAACGAATCGCATCGCCGGTGGCAAAGCTCCACAGCAGCTCACCGGAGTCCGCAGCCAGGGCATAGAGACTGCCGTCGTCGGAGCCGACGTACACCACCCCGTCCACCATCACAGGGGCCGTGAGCACCCAGCCGCCTGTGGTGAATGTCCAGATCGGCCCTGCCCCAGGTGCGCCAGAACCGGACGTGGCAGTTGACGGCGAGGTTGCGGCCTCACACGTTTCGAACGCCTTGGCTAGTTCTTCGGGCACCTCCCCCAAGCTGGCCGACTGCATGGCCTCCACCAGCTTGGCAGGCCCGCCCAGCTCCTCGAACAGGCAGGCCGCTCCCTCCCTGTCCTCGGGCTGCATCCCGAGTCTCGGGGCGTAGGCTGCCCATTCCTCATCGTTCATGCAGACCACGGAGACGTTCAGCGCGGCCATCCCCAGCGCCAGGGAGTTGACGGGGGCGTGTCCCGCGTCAGCGGGCGCCAGCAGTCGGCGCAGGTCCAGGGGTACGAGTCCCTCCTCAATGCACATGGAGGTCTCCGGGCTGAGCGGCTCGCTCAGTCCGACGAGCGATGTAAGGAAGAGCCTCAGTATGGTTTGGTCTCGTAGGCAGCCAATGATGGTGGCGGTGGCCTCAGGAGAGCCGCCGGGGGAGAGACCCGTCATCTGCGTAAGCTCTTGGTGGCCTATGTCATTATCGCTGAGGCAGGTCTGTTCAACAGGGAATAACTGGGATAGGAACGCCTCCAGGTCATCCACCTTGAGCGGCGCTATGGCCTGGGCGCGGCTCGAGTCCTGGCCCTCTCGGGTCGAAGTTGGGGTGGGCGTTGCGGTAGCTGCCGCCGTCGCCGTCGAGGTTGCAATAGGTGGGCGAGTGGGAGTTGCCTGCGGTGTGGGAGCCGACGTTGTCTGCTGTGGGGTCGCTTGGGGGGTAACCGTAGGGCTGGAAGTTGCCGTGGGGGACACGGCAGTAGAAGCGTCTTCGTCAGAGCAAGCCAGGATCACGCTTAACAAAATCAAGAGCACGGCTGAGACGATCAGTTTCGACACTTTCGGCCTCCATAGACATCAATTCGGACGTTCCCTTGCCGCTTCAAGCCAGCGCCCATCCTTCTGAGAGAATCTCAGCCTGCTCCAATCGTGACATGTACGGCCCCCCAGGGAGCGGTGTAGTAGCGGTTGTTGATCCTGACGCCCAATGGACTCGCCGCGCCGAATCGCAGTTGTTCAGGTCTCTTCCCCTCAACTGCCGAATATCTGCCCCTGGCCAAACGATGAAAGCTTGATCCGGCGCCGTGTGGTCAAACCGCCTGTGCTAGGGCTTTAGTGAGACCGCTTCGCCGAACACGAAGGCTGCCATTGCTCCAGGGCTCTCATACCAATGGTCTCTCGCAGCCATCATCTCTTGGAGCATTGAGTCAGTGGCCGCTCCGTACTGTTGCGCCGGGAGATTCACCTGTGACGTGAAGAACCACTCTTGACCAAGGTCATAGAACAGGTCCAGGTTTCCCGGATTAGCGAAGGTTTCGAATGATCCGGATACCCTGATGTCTGCAAACCCGGCCTGGAGCATCAGCCCGCCGATGTCCTTTCCCATATTCGGATGCCCATCGTCGGCTGCCAGAACATCGGCGAACACGGCGTACCCCCTGTTCAAGAGACCGGTGGTGTCGGGATGAATGAAGAAGGAATTCATGATGATCTCTCTGCACGCCAGGACGCCGCTGGGCTTCAGCACTCGCTTTATCTCACCCAGAGCGGAGTTGATTTCTGGAACGTAGGCCAAGACGTCGTTGCAATGGACAACGTCGAATGAGCCGTCTTCAAAGGGCATATCCAACACATCGGCAACGGTAAATTCCGCGTTGCTCAGATCCCGTTCCCTTGCCAAGCTGGCGGCCATCTCCACCTGGGAAGGCTCGATGTCGATGCCGTGTAGTTCGCCCGGCGCTACCGCATCGGCCAGCCCGACCGATATAGAGCCCGGGCCGCAGCCTATGTCGAGAACTCGGATTCCGGTGCTGAGGTGCGCCGCCACATGGCCACACGAGTTTGCAACGGTTCGCGTCGAGAGAATCCGCAGGTATGCGTTGGAGTATCCCATGATATATAACTCACCCATATCTCAACCCCCTGTGAATCCCAATATTCGTCATCATTCAGCCTTGGCCTGCGGGTCAGCATTCCCAGCGTGGTAGGGCTTGTTGGCCACGGCTTCGCCAAAGGCGACTCCGTACATCAACGCCGGGGTGTTCCGTGCACCTGTCATAGGCGTCGGCTGTGGCGTCGCACAGATCTCTGCTAGCAGTGACGTACCTGATCGCCGCTCCATGATCTCGGGAGCGAGAAAACACATCTGGGCTACGCGGTGGATGAAAGCGACAATAGTGCCCGGCCCGCAGCCGAAATCGAGAACGCGGAGGCCCGGTCTCAGATATGGCAACAGGTGCGCTGGGTTGGCCTCAGCGGTAAATCGTCTGAAGGTCTCGAGAAGCTCATCGGTGAACCCCACCGTGTAGTTGGGGATTTCCGACGCCTGTCGAATCATGTGCCCCCCCCCCCCCCCCGATGTCCGGTAAGCACTCGCGCGGGGGAGGAAATTAGACCCTACTTTACATGGTAAATATACGGTTCGTCACGTCCCTTACACCACCCCGCTTTCAGGGACGGACCGCGATGGCACGGCCGAAGGCTACGCCGGCCAGCGCCCCCGGCTCACGTACCCACTCCTCCAGCTTTCGGGCGACCTCGATCATGAGCTCATCCGACATTGCCCCGTATTTCTTCGCGGCATCGGCGATTCCTGCACCGAGGAACCACTGCTTGACGATTGTGTAGAAGAACTCCAGCTCGGTCAGGGTGCTGTAGGTTTCGAAGGATGCCGAGAAAGTGATATCTGTGAAACCGGCCTGTTGTAGGTGGAGCTTTATGCTCCGGGCGATTTGAGGGTGGCCATCGTCCGCCTCCACAAGATCGGCGAGTGCATCAAACGACCGCTGCATCACACCCAACTCCGGGTGTGCGAAGCAGGTGTCGAGCATGAGGTCCCGGCAGGCCACGATGCCGCCCGGCCGAAGCACCCGCTTCGCCTCGGACAGTGCAAGGTCGGTATCGGCGACGTGGAGGAGCACTCCGCCCATGTGGACGACGTCGAAAGAGCCGTCCTCAAAGGGCAGATCCACCGCATTCGCCACATGGAACAGCGCGTTGTCGCAGTTGTTGTGGGCAGCCGTTGCCCGAGCCAGATCGATCTGCGAGGGCATCAAGTCTATGCCGTGCATCTCGCCCGGCGCGACGGCGTCCGCCAGCCTGGCCGACAGGAATCCCGGACCGCAGCCGACGTCCAGCAGCCTTTGACCTGGGGCCAGATGGGGCATGAGAAAGTTTACGCTGTCCTGCTGGGCGAAGCGCGACTGGAAGCCGATGAACTCGTCGCTGTAGCCCATCGTGTAGGTTTGGGCGGGACCGCTGTTCTCCATCGCTCTACTGCGCCCCCTTCGTCCGTTGGGATATTGGTCCGACGCAAACGGGTTTCATTTGCCTCCTGCTTCTTCCAGGTTACCCAGCATTGCCGTTATGGCCTGTGTGACTTGCTGGAGCCGCTGCCGCGGAATCCCCTGCGTGAGCTCGTCCTCCAAAGACTGGAGGACTTGTTCCAGATCGCGCACGAGTTCAACGCCGTCGGGGGTTGCGGTCAGGGTGACGTTTCTGCGGTCCGTTCGCGAGCGCCGCCTGGATATAAGCCGCTTCTCGAAGAGGCGCTGCGCCGTCCGGCTAATGAGGGACTGCTCCAGGGTGATGTGCGGGATGACCTCCGAGGGGGTCATGGGGCCTCTCTGCGCCAGGATGCAGAGCAGGCGGTACTCTCCGGTGGAGAGATCCCGGGCGGCCAGCATGGCGGTCAACCGCCGCTCGGTCAGGGTGCCAAGGTCCGAGATGAGTAGCAGGATGGGACTGTCCGCCAATCTATCCATGAGGTCCCTTTGCCATCACGCCGCACGAAGTAGATCAATTACCGGGTAAATCATACCAAAACCATCTCCATTTGCATATATGGACTCAATACTCTATGCTATTGCATATAATGCTTGGTCTCTTATAGACTATAGCATGCATCAAGCGGGTATCTCAACACTGTCTCAATTCGCTGGTGCAAACGACAAATCGGTTAGGTGAGTACATGAATGGCCTGAAGCATAACTTCGTTGAAAATCTTCGAAGGCCAGCCTCTCGGCTCCGGCTCGGCATTCCGGGCCTGAGCCTGCCGCCCCTCACTGCGCCGGCCTTGGCGATCCTGCTGGGCATCACTGCACTGCTTCCGCAGGCGGCAATGGCGAGCACCCCGCCTGGACCCTGTGAAGAAGGCTACGTAGCCCCCACCCCAGTAGCGGTGGCGGTGACCGAAGTTCCCATCGAGGTGTCTTCGACCACCGCTGATTATTTCGTGTTGTACGCGAAGCACACTCTCAATGAGATCACCACCGATATCCCTGTTTCGGTGACGCGGGGTGAGGACGGCACTACCACGCTGTCCGACAATCTGGAACCCTTGGCCGCAGACCAGTATCGGGTGGAGAAGTACCAGGTCGCCAACCCTGCTGACGTGGACGGCGACTGCGTCGACGACATCACCGAGCTGGACAACCTCGGCGCCTATAACCCGATCAATGCGGCCAAGAAGATCAGCCCCATCAACGGCGTCGTCGCCATAGATTCCCATGCAGCGTTCCAGGAGTTGGCGTTCCGGGGTATTTCGCATGAGTCCCACCTCGATGGTATCGGGTTCGTGAAGTTCTGGATCTTCTACCCGTTTACCGACAGCCCCGAAGTCTTCTTCTTGAATACGGAAAAGCATGTGTACCACAACCCGTTCGTCAGGTCGATCGGTTACCCACAAGAAGTCTTGGAAGACGCTGTGGCCGGCCAGTTGGTCTGGCATCCTAACGTACCCGCTCCCGACGGGACCCTGGGTTCCTATCGGTTCGAGTGGGGCTCGTTCGCGGCCCGTTCATTCGAAGGGACCGAGCGTGTGTACATGATGCTGGCCGCAGCGATGCCGGTCCTGGAGGACAACCTGTACTTCTACCCGGAGACGACTCCCTTCTTCTCAAGCTACTGGGATGAGCGGGAGAAATTTGACGCCTCCAGGATTCACATCCTGCTGGAACACCAGGTGCTGGCGGACGTGGATTACATCGCCCTCAACCAGGCGGAAGCATACGGCCTGCTGCGGCTGATGGAGGAAGACGACCGCCCCAACCCCTACGATGTGGCCATCTACAAGAGCTTGCCCAACGACCTGCCCCGGGTGGCCGGAACCATCACCACGGTGCCGCAAACACCGCTGTCGCACGTCAACCTGCGTGCCATTCAGAACGGCCTGCCCAACGCGTTCATCCGCGATGTGCTCAAAGATGAAGCGATCAAGCCGCTGATCGGCAATTACGTGTATTACGCCGTGACCGGCGAGGGCTACACCATCCGCGCAGCCACCAAAAAGGAAGTGGATGACCACCACGAGAGCCTTCGTCCGCAGAGCGTCCAAACCCTGCAAAGCGACTTGACGGTCACGACAATCGCCTCGTTGGATGATGTCGACTTCGACGACTGGACGTCCTACGGCGTCAAGGCGGCCAACGTGGCGGAGTTGACCAAGCTGTCCCTGCCCGCCGGGACGACGCCCGTGGGCTACGCGGTGCCCTTCTACTTCTACGACCAATTCATGAAGCAGGCCACGGTTGCCGAGGAAACCATTCTGGGCAAGAAGAAAGCTCCGGATGAGGAGAAGATCACGCTGCCGGCCGGAACCGCGCTCGCAAATGCGGTCACGCAGATGCTGGCCCACCCGTACTTCCAGACCGACGCCGACATCCAGGAGGAGATGCTGGACGACTTGCGGGACGCAATCAAGGATGCGACGTCGCCTAAGTTCATCACCGACGCTTTAACCGCTATGCACGCCGAATACCCGGACGGCCAGTCGCTGCGCTACCGCTCGAGCACCAACAACGAGGACCTGCCCGCGTTCAACGGCGCCGGCCTGTACAGCTCGAAGACCCAGGACCCGGACGAAACGACCGCGGACGGCATCGACAAGTCCATCAAGAGCGTCTGGGCGAGCCTGTGGAACTACCGCGCCTTTCTGGAGCGCGACTTCCACCGGGTTGACCACACCACAGTGTACATGGGCGTCCTCGTGCACCCGAACTATTCAGACGAGCCGGTCAACGGCGTCGCGGTCAGCTATGACCCCATCACGTTCCAGGAGAACGCCTACTACGTCAACTCGCAGATGGGCGAGGACCTGGTCACCAATCCCGAGGCGTACTCCCAGCCCGAGCAACTGCTGCTGAGCTCCACCGGCGACGCCACCGTGTTGTCGCGCTCCAACCTGGCGCCCGCCAACCAGCTGCTGATGACCGACGCCCAGATGCGGCAACTGCGCAGCAACCTCGAGACCATCCACAACCACTTCGCGACCCTCTACGGGGTGCAGGATGGCGATAAATTCGCCATCGAGATCGAGTTCAAGATCACCGCGGCCAACCAACTGGCCATCAAGCAGGCCCGGCCGTGGATCTTCGCGCAGCCGTTGGATCTGACGCCGACGGTGACGCTGGCGCTGAACGCGTCGCAGGTCACCGAGGGCGCCGGGCTGGAGCTCACTGTCACGCGCGATGGCGGCGTCCTGTCGACGCCCCTGCACGTCGGCCTGACCTGGAGCGAAACCCGCGCGATGCTGGCCAGCGCCAAGCCTGCCTCGGTGACACTACCGGTCAATCAGACGGCTCTTACCATAAAGGCGCCACTTGACGACGACCGGGAAGACGAGCATGACAGCGTCGTGACGGTAAGCATTGTCGACAACAGCAGTTACGTCACTGGGAATCCCAGCTCGGCATCCGCCACCGTGACCGATGACGACCTGCCGCAGGTCGGCGTTCACGCTGCCCCCGGAACGTTGCTGGAGGGGGCAACGGCAGGCTTCACGTTCACCCGCTCCGGCAGCGTCTTGGAGCAGCCGCTCATCGTGGACATCACGGTCACGGACAACGGGAGTCGTCTCGCCGGCGTCTTGCCCACCACGGTGACTTTCGCCGCCAACAGCGCGACTGCCAGCGTGTCGCTCCCGACCGCAGACGATTCGGAGATCACGCCCACCAGTGTGGTCACCCTGCAAATCAACGCCGGCAGCGCATACGGCATCGCCAGCGCCGGGTCGGCGCGGGTGACGGTGCAGGACGACGTAGTGCCGGGGCCCACATTGCTTTTTGCGGCTGACCACGCAGTCGGTGGCGGAGAAGTCTACGTTCTCCCATTGAACACCCGTCTGAGTCTCATGGGAGCCCCGACCTTCACCATGGCCGGGCCCGACACCGGCGCATTCACCCTGTACGGAGATAGTGGTCTCCTTGTGTTCAACGAGCATAATTACGACCCGTCGGACGACGCCAATCAGGATGGCGTCTATGAGATTGATTTTACGGCGGAGCACAGCCGCGGCGGCCGCCACGGCTCAACGACGGTACGCCTGCGCTTTACCGTCACCAATGCCGAGCTGATCGCGCTGGCGGAACAGCAATGGGATCAAACTACCCAGAACCAGCGCGCAACGCTCTTGCCGAACGAGACAACATCCCGCCTGCGGCCCGCATTCGCTAACCTGCAGACCGACGTGCAAGCGATGGCACTGCGGCTCGCCCGTCAGCAGCAGCTACCTTCGCCAGATTACACTATCAGCATCTCGGCGAACGGCGATATCGTCGAGGGCGGCGATGCATCATTCACGGTGACTGCCAGCCCAGCGCCGACAGCCAACCTGGACGTCACCGTAGACGTGTCGCAGACCGGCGACTTTGGCGTAACGCCCGGCTCGCAGACGGTGACCATCCCGACCACGGGCAGTTACACGCTGATCGTTGCTACTGTGAACGACAGCGTGGACGAGGCCAACGGGTCGATAATGGCAACCGTCAGCCGAGGCAATGGCTACCTGGTGTCTTGGGCGGCAAGGGCGGCAACGGTGGCGGTGGCCGACGACGACGCTCCTTCACCAACCACGCCGGAAATCAGCATCACCGGTGGTGCCGGTATCACTGAAGGCGGGACGGCGACGTTCACGGTCAGCGCCAGCCCGACGCCTCACGCTGCCCTTTGGGTCAGCGTGATCGTGGCGCAGAGCGGCGACTACGGCGTGTCCACCGGCTCACAGACGGTGACGATACCGACCACCGGCAGTTACACCCTGACCGTTGCTACCGTAAACGATGGGGTAGACGAGGCCGACGGTTCGGTAACCGCCACGGTCAACGCCAGCCAGAGTTACACAGTGTCCAGCACGGCCGGTTCGTCCACGGTCGCCATCCTGGACGACGACGTGCCGGAGATCAGCATTACCGGAGGTTCAGGGGTGACCGAGGGCGGCAACGCCAGCTTCACGCTCACCGCCAGCCCGGTACCGGCGTCTGTGCTGTCGGTCAGCGTGAGCGTGTCCCAGACGGGCGACTACGGCGCGTCCATCGGCTCGCAGACGGTGAGCATCCCGACCAGCGGAAGTTACACGCTGACCGTCGCCACCGTGAACGACAACGTGGAAGAGGCCGACGGCTCGGTAACCGCCACGGTCGGTACCGGCCAGGGCTACACCGTGTCCGGCACGGCAAGCGCCGCCACAGTTGCAGTCGAGGACGATGACGCCGCGCCGCCGGCCACGCCGGAAATCAGCATCGCCGCAGGAAGTGGCATCACTGAGGGCGGCAACGCCAGCTTCACCGTGACCGCCAACCCCGCTCCAGCCGCCAACCTGGACGTCACCGTGGCAGTTGCTCAGAGCGGCGACTACGGCGTGTCCACCGGCCCGCAGACGGTGACCATCCCGACTGGAGGCAGTTACACGCTGACCGTCGCCACCGCCAACGACAACGTGGACGAGGCCGACGGGTCGGTAACGGCCACGGTAAACGCCAGCCAGGGCTACACCGTGTCCAGCACGGCAGGTTCGGCTACGGTCGCCGTCGCTGACGACGATGCCGCGCCGCAGACCTGCACGCCGAACCTGCCATCGGACGCCATAACGGTGTCGGAGGTGAAGACCTGGCGGGGCGAGTACAGCCAGGACTCGCACGTGTCGCGCTGGAACCGGGTGCTGGCCGCGCTGGGCGAGGATACCGGCGAAGAGCCGATGACCGCGGACCAGGCCCGGGAGATCAAGAGCCGTATCGACAACACCCGCTGGGACCGGACGGTCCGCACGCTGGAGGCTATGGAGCAGTGCGCCGATTCCACCGATACAACCCAGACGGCCACGCCGGAGATCAGCATCACTGGAGGAAGTGGCATCACTGAGGGCGGCAACGCCAGCTTCACCGTGACCGCCAACCCGGCGCCTACGGCGGCCCTGTCGGTCAGCGTGAGCGTGGCGCAGACCGGCGATTACGGGGTTGCTACCGGCTCGCAGACGGTGAGCATCCCGACCACGGGCAGTTACACGTTGACCGTCGCCACCAGCGATGACAGCGTGGACGAGGTCGACGGATCGGTGACCGTCATGGTCAGCAGCGGAACCGGCTACACCGTGTCGGCAACGGCGGGTTCGGCCACGGTAGCCGTGTCGGACGACGACGCGACGCCGCAGACCTGCACGCCGACATTGCCGTCCGACGCCATAACGGTGTCGGAGGTGGAAGCTTGGCGGGACGCCCACAGCCATGATGCTGCGCACGTGAAGCGGTGGAACCGTGTTCTAGCCGCTTTGGGCGAGAGTACGGGAGAGACTCCTATGTCGGCAGACGAATCCCGCGACAATGAGGACACGTTTATGCGTTCGCGCTGGGACCGCGTCACACGAACACTCGAGGCACTGGAGCAGTGCGCCGATTCCACCGATACAACCCAGACGGTTACGCCGGAAATCAGCATCGCCGCAGGAAGTGGCATCACTGAGGGCGGCAACGCCAGCTTCACCGTGACCGCCAATCCAGCGCCGGCATCCGACCTGGACGTAACCGTGGCGGTAACGCAGAGCGGCGACTACGGGGTTTCCACCGGCTCGCAGACGGTGAGCATCCCGACCACGGGCAGCTACACGCTGACCGTCGCCACCAGCGACGACGGCGTGGACGAAGCCGACGGATCGGTGACCGTCACGGTCAGCAGCGGAACCGGCTATACCGTGTCGGCCACTGCGGGTTCAGCCACGGTTGCCGTGGCGGACGATGACGCCGCGCCGCCGGCCACGCCGGAAATCAGCATTATCGGAGGTTCCGGGGTAACCGAGGGTGGCAATGCCACCTTCACCGTAACCGCCAATCCGGCGCCCACAGCCGCGTTGTCCGTGAGCGTGAGCGTGTCGCAGAGCGGCGACTATGGCGTGAACACCGGATCGCGTACGGTAACGATACCGACCACGGGCAGTTACACGCTGACCGTTGCAACCGTGAACGACAACGTGGACGAAGCAGACGGCTCGGTAACGGCCACGGTCAGTACCGGCGCGGGCTACACCGTGTCCACCACGGCAGGTTCGGCTGCGGTGGCCGTCGCGGACGACGACGTGCCGGAGATCAGCATCACCGGAGGTTCTGGGGTAACCGAGGGCGGCAATGCCACCTTCACCCTCACCGCCAACCCGGCGCCCCACGCTCCGCTGTCGGTCAGCGTGTCGGTGAGCCAGAGCGGGGACTTCGGCGTAACGACTGGATCGCAGACGGTGGGCATCCCGACCACGGGCAGCTACACGCTGACCGTCGCCACGACCAATGACGCGCTGGACGAAGCCGACGGCTCGGTGACGGCCACCGTAAGCTCAGGCCAGGGCTACACCGTGTCGGCCATTGCGGGGACGGCAACCGTTGCGGTAGCGGACGACGACGACCCGCCGCCGCCGGATGCCACGCCGTCCCTCTCGGTGTCCGACGGTTCGGCGCGGGAGGACGCGGGGGTGATGGAGTTCACCGTTTCACTGAGCGCCGCCAGCGATAAGAAGGTTCAGGTGATGGCCGCTACCACCTCCTTCCGGTACAAGACGGCGACTATTGGCGATGACTTCGAGCGGACCTGGGTCATGCTCACCTTCGCGCCCGGGGAGACCAGCAAGACGGTCCAGGTGGTGATCTTGGATGACGACCTCAGCGAGGGGGACGAGTCCTTCGGGATGTTCCTGGCCTATTCCCCCACCAACACTCCCGTCACGCGTGAGCATGGCGAGGGCCTCATCATCGACGACGACTAGCCGACACGCTCCGGGACGGCGCTGTATGTGTTTGGCATTCCTTGAGTAGATGATCTCGCCTTGCTGGTGCAAACGACAAATCGGATAGGGGTGTAGATGAGTATTCGGCGGCTAGCCTCTCGGCTCCGGCTCGGCATTCCGGGCTTGAGCCCACTGACCCCTGCTGCGCTGGCCTTGGCGATCCTGCTGGGCATCACTGCCTTGGCCTCCGGTACAGTCAATGCCCAGACCAACAACGAGCTTATCACCGTGGACCCGTCCCCCACTGCGACGGTGATGGAGGACGACGGCGCCGAGTTGACCCTGAACCTCTCCTATCAAGGCAGTGGGGCTTTCATAGCTGTAAATACAATAAATGGCACTGCCGAGAACGGCTCCGATTACGAGAATGCCTCCCTCAGTCATACTAACCCTAATGGCTGGCTTGATATGACTTCCTCTGGGGCCTCGGAAACAACCATCAAGGTGCCCATCAATTGGGACTACGAAATGGAGGGGGATGAGAACTTCCAGGTGCATCTGGAGGTCCAATACGCCGACTCAGGAGTTAATGCCCGATTTCCGGGTAACAAGTCAGAACTCACCATCGACGTCACCATCACCGAGCGCGACAAGTACGCAGTAATCCTGGACCCGGGTGGCTCTGTGAATGAGGGAGAAACCGGCCACAACAACGTGCGAACAGAGAGGACGGGCCGGGGCACCGTTCGAGCCAGGATAGGGGTGGCAGACAGCACCGCCAGCGCGGCGGACTTCGAAAAATGGGCTCCCTTCAACCTGCGTATCGATGCCTTCGACCCGTCTGCAGCTATCAAGAGGATACGCGTTGAGACCAAAGAAGACACCCTGGTGGAAGCAACCGAAACCATCATCCTCGAACTGAGCGAACCTACGGGCAACCTTACGTTCCCCGACCTGGACGGCGACGGAAAACCGGACGACGCTATCTATTCTAGCTGGGTCATCCTGGACAATGAACCGGCCATATTTGCGGAGATGCCGGACGTCACGGTAAAGGAGGGCGCCGAAGC
>CBDCQG010000003.1:0-6589 GCA_965220565.1 Dehalococcoidia bacterium
CCAACGAGGCCGTCGCTTCGTATCACCAAGCCCTGAGGGTGGCTCCCGGCCATATACCAGCCATGTATACGTTGAGCCGTGCCCTTAGGAAGCGGGGCGACACGCTCGGCGCGCGCCGATGGCTCGAGCGGGTCGTGGGCGAGTCTCCTGACTTCACGGAAGCGATCGTCAATCTCGCATTGCTGTTGCAGCGCGAGGGCAAGGCTCGGGAAGCGGCCGCGCACCTTGCCCGAGCAACCGAGCAGGAGCCGGCCAACCCACGGGCTAGCCTGGCCCTCGGTATCTTGCTCGCAGAGCTCGACGATTTGCCAGGCGCGGTCTCCAGCTTGCGGTCTGCGGTCGAACTACAGCCGAACGATCCGGGCACGCATTACAACTTGGGCCTAGCACTCGCCAAGAGCCAGGGGCCGGAGGAAGCGATTCCGCTCTTTCGCGCTGCACTGGCACTGAATCCGCTCTACCCGGGCGCACGTCGTGCGCTCGGTGCCGCGCTCCAGCAAATCGGCGACCTGACTGGCGCAGCCCACGAGCTGGAACAGGCGGTTAAAGACTTCGATGACGATTCCGACGCGCGGAACACCCTTGGAGCGACGCTGCTCCGCCTGAAAGATCTGGACGGCGCCATCGGGCAGCTAGAAGAGGCGGTGCACCGGAGCCCGCTGCTCGTCAAGGCGCACCGCAATCTAGCGCAGGCATATCAAAGGGCTGGGCGCAAGGCGGAAGCTCTGGCCGCCAGCGAACAGTCCGAGAAGGCCGCGGCCCTCCAAGCTGGCAGCAACCGAGCGATCTTGCTTGTACAGCAAGGAAAGAAGCTCCTCGAGGACGGGGACGCCTCGGCGGCTGCGAAGTTATTCCACGAAGCTGCGGAAATCAGTCCCGATTCGGAGGAGGCTCATCTCTACTACGGCATTGCCTTGTGGCAGTCGCGCGGTGACGTCACAGGTTCACTTGGGTCGATAGACCGCGGACTGCAGATCAATCCTAGGCGTGCGGAGGCGCATTATCGGCGCGGACTGCTTCTAGCAGCCAGCGACAGACGAGACGAGGCAATTGCGTCGCTGAGGGTCGCCGTCGACCTCGCGCCCAGTATGGAGCCCGCCCAGCGCAGCCTAGCCGGCCTTGCCCTGAGGGCCGGGAACCTGAAGCTCGCCCACCAAGCGGTTGCCGCCGTGCTGGCGTGGCACCCGGACGATCAAGCTGCGCAACGGATGCTAGCGCAGATCCGCGAGCAGACTACCCGTTAATTGCGAACCGTTTGCACGGATCAATCACGCCGAACAGTCCGGCGGCGCCTTTGGGCGAACTGTTCCGGCCCGACGGACCGGGCCTGTTTGGCTGAATCCATAGAGAAGATCATGGGTCTGCGCACTCGCCGGTCAGGCTGGCGGTGCGGCAAGTCACTGTACGAGCATAGAGCGCATTCGCTCCAACACGGCAGCGTACTGAAATTCATGCGATCCAAGCTCGCAAAGGAACCTGTCTGCCCGGGGGCTTGACCAACTTGCTGCATCGCAGAGTTCAAGGTAGGGCCGTGGCGAGACGCCTGCCAATGGTTTCGTAGAGTAGTCGAGACGCATCGTTGCACAGCTGCATTTCAACGCGGCCGATCGTCAGCCGGGACATGGCGGCTGCGCGCCCGTCTCCGGTACCACATCGAGCCCGGAGGCGGTCGCGTTGTCGCGAATCCGATCATCGAACGACGGGATCTGCACCTCGGGCGACAGATTCCGAACGGCGAGCGCCGTTGGCAGCTGGAGGGCATCCAGCGACCTGACCGGCTCGCCACGAAACCGCAGCCTCCCACGCAGCACTTGGTCTGGAACGACCTCCACGAGCGCGCGACGGATGATGAGATCCTGCTCCACTTGTCGCTGGGCTGCCCCAGAGACAACGTTGCTCCAAGCAACGACACCCTGCGGAGCGCTCATTCATCGACCTCCGGCACCCGCCGCACGACCACGTGCCAGCGAGGATCGTACGCGCACGGCTCGGGTGCGAAATCTGGGTCCCGCGCCTCCTCCCGGTCGAGTTCAGTCCAGAGCGGCGATCCCCGTCTCTGCAAGGCCTCCAGCATCGGTCCCGTCCTCGAACCGTGGCCGAGATGCTCCAGCAGATAGCCTAGGCGCTGCACTACGGTCCGCTCCACCCGTCCAGAAAGGGCGGCGAGTTCCTGGGGGGCGATCTTCTGTCCCAAGTCCAAGAGCACCGTGGCGACATGGTCGGTGCCGCCCGACGCGTGGGGATAGCGCAGCAGATCTAGGGCTGTCAACGCGGCCGAAGAGACTTGCATCATCCCGGTATCGGTCTTGCGCGCCTCGATCCCGAGCTTCAATCGATCTATGTCCTTACGGAAATAAGTGACGATCAAACTGCGCCCGGCAAGGATCCTGGGGAGGCGCTTTGGCGAAACAACTTGGAACTCCATGACAGCCTGATGTGTCGCTCCGTGTAACTCCGCGGCCTTGAGTAGCCCCACGTAGTAGGGTTGGCCCTCATGGCGCATGAGGTCGTCGATGTACCAGGCCGGCGGCGGTGCCCCCCACGACGCGAATTGCGGGGGGACTACGATGTAGAATCCCTGTCGCGGGCTCAGGAGCGCTTCCCGTCGTTGAAGCCGCTCAGCAGCGTCCAGAAACGCGCCGTGCCCGACGCCGAGCGCCTGCTCGGCTTCCTCAGCGGTGAAGACTGTCCGGCCCTCGTTAAGCAGGCCGCTGGCATAGCTAGACAGAGCAGACCGTTGATCATGAAGCATGACTAATTATCCGCTGTAAGTGCGGATTTGTCAACATGATTGGTGTGTTCTACGGGCGGCAGCCGATTAGACCACTGCTAGCGAATGCATCGCGGCCACTGCGGCAATCGTAGAATGAGAACCACACGTCTCGCCCAGAGCTAGGTGGCGAAGAGGGCGACGTAACTACTACGCATGCGACGCGGACCTCGCCAGAAGATGGACGGTGATGCGCACGACTGGACTTCGCGGTGGCGCTTCCTGCTGATTTACACGCGGCGGCCGGGAGTTGGCAAGCGGGTCAAGCGCCGCCTCAACCGCGCACTGAGACGCCAGAAGATCGAGAGCGACGAAGAATAGCTCCCGCAAGCATTCGCCGCGGATTCCGTCGTTGAGCGGGCGCCCAAGACTGCTCTTGTCTGCGAGACCCTCTTTGCTGGGCTTGCTTGGCCCGCGCTCGTCTCCATTGAATGATTTGGCGCATTGTCCTTACCTCCCGCTTCTTGGGCACAGCCCGCTTGCTGTTGGCAGGTAGCGTCTCCGCCAGGCGTGGTCGTCAGCCATAACACATGACCGACGGGGACGGCTTGACAAGGTAGATTCATGCAGCCAAAATCCGATGCGATGAAGACATCAGGCGTGCGCGAGCTCAAGAACCGCCTGAGCACCTATCTCCGCATGGTGGAGCAGGGCGAGCGCGTGACGATCACCCGTCACGGGCGGGTCGTGGCCGAATTGGGTCCCCCTGCGCAAGCCCCCGAAGAAGAAGCCAACGCCGCGCTGTGGAGTCGAGCCCTTGCCGGGTCGGTCCGCCTAGGTGCGGCGAACCGCTCGGACGCCTACCCCAGGCCCAGCGGCCGGTTGCCTTCTGCGGTTGTACAGGACCTGATCGACGAGACCAGGGGAGAGCGTTGACGCCGTCGGTGGAGACGAGCGCCATCGGTGCATGGCTGCTCGACAAAGAGGGGCTGGACGCGCCGGCCTCGCTTGGTCGCAACTTGTCGCCGCCGATGCTGTCCACGCCTCGGACCTGACGCTCGTCGAGTGCGATCGGACGCTCCGACGCGCCGTCGCTGCTGGGCGAACCAGTGCCAGTGAATGGTTGCGGCTTCACGCAATCGCCGACAGGACGTCAGCCTTTTGGACCCTCCACGGCATCGACGCGGAGGTTGTCGAGCGGTCCCGCCGGTCGTTTCCTCGCGAGCCGATCAAGTCGCTGAATGCCCTTCATCTGGCAACGGCGCTCGTCACTAGGAATCTGTTGCCCGCGGTCAGACAGGTCCCTTTGCGAGCCTAGACCGCATGGATTCCAGCACATCAGCGTGCTGCGGGTCGGCTACAAGATTCGTGAACTCGCGCGGGTCCGTCTCGTGGTCGTAGAGTTCTTCGCCGCCCCCGTCCCCTTCCCAGCGGATGTAGCGATACCGGTCTGTCCGCACGGTGCGGCCATAGATGCGGTCTTCCCACTGCACCTGCGAGAACGCGGCATCTTTCACCGAGGCGGACGGATCGTCCAGCAAGGGTGCCAAGCTCACGCCCTCCGGTCCAGCAGGTGCAGTCAAACCACATAGGTCGGCCAATGTGGGATAGAAGTCCACGAACTCGACCATAGCCTTCGAAGCGCGGCCGTTGCCCCGCATGCCCGGCGCGGAGATGATCAGCGGCGCCTTGACGGACTCCTCCATCAGGCTCATCTTCTGCCAGTGCGTGTGCTCCCCGAGGTGCCAGCCGTGGTCCCCGAAGAACAGCACGATCGTCCGATCCGCCTGCCCAAGCCGCTCCAGCGCGTCGAGCACGCGTCCAAGCTGGTCGTCCATGAACGACACCGAGGCGTAATAGCCCCGCAAGGAAATGCGCTGGTTCTCCTCGCTCATGCCCATCTGATTCCACAGAAACGGCCGCAGGTTTTTCGCGGGCGGTGGAATGTCGTCGAGGTCATCGGGAGGGTTCGAGATGAGCTCGATGTCCTCCAACGGGTACATGTCAAAAAACTCGGTGGGGGCGACGAAGGGCACGTGTGGCCGGACGAACCCCAGCCCCATAAAGAACGGCTGGCCTTCCGTGGACTCGAGCAAGTCGATCGCCGTGTCGGCAGCAGCAGCATCCGCCTGGCCGGATGCGTCGGCGGTTTGGACCCACTGCATCTTCAATCCGTTGCGCAGGTCAGGATTCGGATCGCCTCCCGGCCCGACGCTCTCGTCCTCGTCTCCCGGCGGGCTGATCGAGACATCCCACGAAGGCGGATCCTGGTGCCTCATCGACCCGACTCCGCCTGGGACGCCCATGTGAAACATCTTCCCGACGCGCATCGAGCGCCAGCCGCTGTTCTTGAACAGCTGCGGGAGGGTGACGGCGTCGGGGTGCTTTTCCCGAAAGTTCACCATGGCATTGGTGACGACCCCGCTCGTGTCGGGTCGCATTCCCGTCATCAGCGAGGCGCGGCTGGGCCCGCAGAACGGGAACTGGCAATACGCGTTGTCGAACCGAACCCCGCGCGCCGCGAGGCGATCGATGTTCGGGGACTTGACGACGGGGTGGCCGTAACAGCCCAGCGTGGAAGTGAGATCGTCCGAGGCGACGAACAACACGTTGAGCGGGGGCTCGGTGCGGTTACACGCAGCGGCACCGGCGGTCAGCATCGCGGCGAATTCCCGGCGCGAGGGCAAGCTTGTCATAGCGGTCCCATTATTCCTGACTCGCAGCCAGAATGCCGCTCCTGGTCCGAGTTGCGAGCAGAGATTGGCAGCGCTGGACGCACGCCAGCCTCGGACATGCTCGGCGCCGAGGCGTCGTTGAAACTCTCCGGGACCGTACGCGTGCCAGCGCAGGGCGGTGCCGCCTGCCCGGTCGAGGCCTGAAACTGTCCCCGCATCGCGGCAGCGCATCTGTTTCAGGCAAGCTTCAGCAGACGGGCTGCGTTGCCGCCCAAGATCTTGCCAAGCGCGGCATCGTCGGGTGCCAGCCGACGCAGCGCAGCTAAGCCCTTGGCCCCGATGCAATCTTCCCCCTCTCCGATGGTGTCGTTGCAGTCGCTGGCCCATAGCAGACGATCCTGGTGCCGCTCCAAGAACCCGCGGGCGTGCTCCTCGTCGCGCAACATCGAGTTCAGCCCGGAGCCGGCCGAGAGGTCGCCATAAACATTCGAATAGTCGGATAGCAGGCGGTCCGTGATGCCGCCGGGCGTGACCGGTGTCTTGGGGTACATCACCGATTGGTCGTGCTTGGCGTCGATATTGCCCCACCACGTCTGCGCATGTCCGATGAAGTCGACCGTCGGGAACTTTTCCAGCATGGCCTGAAATCTCTCTATGCCGGTGTTATAGGCCTCGTGCTGAAAGTGCATCAGGACGGGGACCTGGTAGTCGCGAGCGATCGAGTAAACGAGTTGCATGGCCTCCGAATCGCACGCAACCGGGAACTTCTGCTCGCCAATGCCCTTGGCGCCGAGTCCCAGGTAGCGCTCAAGCACCGGCCGCGTTTGCTCGATATCTGGGAGTTCGTTGGCAAACCACACGAACTCTGTCGGGAACCGCTCTGCCAGTGCCACGACCGAGTCGTTTCCGTACGCCTCTGCGGCCAGCCCGTACCTAGATCCGGCTGGCAGCAATACGGTCAGGTCTGCCCCCATCTTGCGCTGGTGGGCCACCAACTCGTCATCGCTGCGGCCCCTGTAGTTCGTGTGCTGGTGAAAATCGACCGTCAAGCGGGAACCCTGCCGCCTCTCCTCCGGCAGGCCGGGCTCCGACCCGCAGCCAATGCCCACAGCCGCGCCAGCGACGGATGTGATGAACTCCCGACGGCGCATGCGGACCCAGCATCGCACGAAACGCCTGGCGTGCCAGCCCGCGATTGCCGCCC
>CBDCQG010000004.1:0-27742 GCA_965220565.1 Dehalococcoidia bacterium
AGGGGCGCGGCTATTCCATGGGGGCTGCGGCGGCCGACTTTGACAACGATGGGCACGCCGACCTGTTCGTCGCCGGCGTCTTCCAGAACACCCTTTTTCGCAACCTCGGGGACGGCACGTTCGAGGACATCACGCCGCTGTCGGGAATTTCCAGCGCCGAGTGGGCCGTGGCAGCCGGGTGGTTCCACTACGACGGCGACGGGCTTGCAGATCTCCTCGTGGTCAACTACGCCGACTGGACGCCGGACTTTGACCGCTATTGCGGAGACCGCGAGCGCGGGTTGCGAGTCTATTGCCATCCGAAATACCTGACCCCCATCGCCAATCGCCTCTATCGCAACCTCGGCTCGGGGCGCTTCCAGCCGGTCGAGGCGCAAGCTGGGCTCAGCGCGTTTGCAGGGCGGGGCATGAGTGCGGCTTTTGCGGACTTCGATGGCAACGGCCGCATGGATGTCTTTGTGACCAATGACAACCTGCCGAACTTCCTGTTCTTGAACCAAGACGACGGCAGCTTCACCGAAGACGCCCTGCTGGCAGGGGCGGCGCTTCTCGACCACGGTCGCCCAGTCGCGTCAATGGGAGTGGACGTTGGCGACTTCGATGGCGATGGCTTGGCGGACCTGTCGGTGACGGCCCTGAGCAACGAGACGTTCCCGGTGTTTCGAGGAGCTGGCGGCGGCAATTTTCGGGATGCGACCGTAGCCTCCGGGTTGGCCAAGGCCTCGCGGTCCTACGCAGGCTGGGGCAATGTGTTTGCCGACTTTGACAATGATGGCTGGCTGGATCTGTTCACGGCCAATTCTCACGTCAACGATCTGGTGGAAGATTTCGAGCCGTTTGCGTATCGACAGCCGAACACCGTGTTCCGCAATCTCGGCGGGAGCTTCGGAGATGCCGTGGAGGTTGGCGCGGTCGGCACTCACCGGGGAGCGGCTGTGGCAGATTTCGACGCTGACGGCCGCTTGGATGTCGTGGTGAGCGCGCTGGGCGAGCCATCGAAACTGTTTCGAAACGTTTCCGAGCAACGGCACGCTTGGATCGCCCTGCAATTGATCGGCGAGCAGTCAGGGCGTGACGCCCTGGGTGCTAGGGTCCACGTTGACGGACAGACTCGCTGGGTAAAGAGCGCGGCAGGCTACGCCTCGTCAGCGTTGCGACCGGTGCATTTCGGGCTCGGCACAGCCGGCCGGCCGGTCTCAGTCCAGATCGACTGGCCCAGCGGACGGCAGCAACTTCTAGAGGATGTTCCCCTCAATCGCACCACCGCAGTCCATGAGCCTCGCTAGACTCCTTGTCTCGGCACCAGCTTGACGATGAAGTCAAGTTCGATCGAGGGGGCCGAGTCCCTGCCGGTTTGACGCTCGGCTTCAGCCGGTTGCGCCGAGCGATCGGGACGTTATCAGCACGCCCGCACCGTTCGCGCCCGGGTCGAAATCCCGCCTGCTATCATGCGGCCATGGCCGCTCCCAGCACGGTTCTAAGTGCCCGCACCGACCCGGCTGCGGGACAACCGGTGGAGTACCCCTACTCCGACGGCAAGGTCCTGATGGAGACGGATCCGCATGCGCGGTCGATCATCGATATGCGCGACCACCTGGACACGCATTTCAAGGCCCGCCAAGACGCCTATGTGGCAGGCAGGATGGCGCTGTACTACCGCCAAGGCGACCCCGCGGCCGTGGTGGTGCCGGACGTGTTTGTCGTGCTGGGCGCTGCGCACAAGCAGGCGCGCAAGTCGTATCTGCTCTGGGAGGAGGGCGGCGTGGCGCCGAGCTTCGTGGTGGAGGTGGCGTCGCCGTCCACGAGCCGTCGCGACGTGACGAGCAAGCGCGCGACGTACGAGCGGATGGGGGTGCTCGAATACTGGCGCTTCGACCCGCTGGGCGAGCTGATTGCGGGGCGGCTGGAGGGCTGGCGGCTGGCGGGTGGCCGCTACGAGCGGGTGCGGGCTGTGCGAGCGGCTGGCTGGCACCGCAGCGAGGCGCTGGGACTGGAGTTACGGGCGGAGCGCTGGCTGCTGCGGTTCCATGATCCACGGCTGGGCCGGGACATGCTCACGCACGCGGAAACCAGCGATGCCCTGCAAGAAACCGCGAGCCAGCGCGACGAGGCGATGAGCGAACGCGACGAAGCGACGCGAGAGCGCGACGAGGCGGTACGGGAGCGCGACGAAGCGAATCAACGGATCCGCGAATTGGAAGCGCGACTGCGGTTGTCCGACAAGTCCGCCTAGGATTCCAGCGTTCGGAGCAGTCTCAAGCCAGCCGCTAAGACAACATCGCGGAAAACTTGGTGCTGCAAAGTACGGATGCGTTTCCTATTCGGACAGCGACGGTTTCAGGCGACGGTTTCAAGCGACGCTTCGCAGCGGTGGTTCGGTCTGCGGCGACGACGGCCGCCACTGTCGAGATCCACTCTCGCTCAGTGCGGTCCGTAAACGACTGACGCTTGGAGCCCCGCTCGTTCCCCCTTGCGCGCATTCGTGGGTCTGAGGCGAAGCCTCGCTAGCTGCATAAATCCAGCCTCCGGAGTGGCCGCAGGTCTCGGAGAATTGGCGGGTCAAGCTGCATCGGTCGGTGCAGCCGCGCTCTGCGTTCGTGCGGCCTGGGATCAGTTTGCTGGCTGCGGCGGGGTGTTACCGGATGGCATGGACTGGCGAATGTGGCGCGACGTCACCGAGTCGGGGCGACCATGCCTACACAGCAGCTAGCGAGTATGGCTGTTTGCCAGGCCCGCGCCTTTGGCCGGCGGCAGCCCCTTCGCCACCCGTTCGTAGATCGTCGCCATGGTGTCGAGAAACGATTTCTCGCGATGCCAGAATTCAGGGTAGTCGCCCTCTCTCCTCAGCAGCAGAGCCGAGACTGGCGGCACTTGGCGATCCGCCTCGGTCTCCTTGGGCAGAGGGCGACCCCGCCAGAAAGTGCGTAGGTCCGATGCGGGGGCGTCGCTCTGCACCGCGGGCACGGCCGGGTAGCGCGGCTCGCGAGTCGAAGCCGCCAGATCAGGAGGTGCCTTATCGGCCTCGCCCTGCAGCGCGGCGCCGAACTCGGACTTCGCGACGGCCTCCAGAAGCTCGGACCGCTCCAGCCCGCGGAACTCGAACAGCAACAGTGGATCGCGGTCGATCAGCGAGGCTACGTGGAAGTAGATGCTAGCGATGTGCTTGCACGGATTCACCCAGTCGGGGCACGAGCACGAGGCTTGAATCTCTCGGTGCGTGCGGGGCAGCAGCTTGACCGGCGCGCCCTCGAGAGCCTCCTCGATTGAGGGAGGGACCTCTCCAAGAACGAGGTGTGTCACCCAGTTTGCGTTCGAGCCCAAGCGCTTCAGGATTCTAGGCCAGTGCGTTTTCGCGATCTTCCGCAGCCCGATTTCGACCTCGTAGTAGGGAGTCTCGTAGACGCCGAAATGCGGGTTGATGTTGCCCATGACCGTGGCCGAGATCTTGCCCTTCTGGATGGAGAATCTCCGCCGCCGGTACGGCGCTGTGTAGCTCTTGCCTCGCGATAGGCGGCCCGAGTCCATGCAGTCCTCGAGCGCGATTAGGAACTCCTTGCCCCACCAAGTCTTGCTCTTGCTCGCCATGGAACTTCTCCTATCCGACCACCGCCTCGCCGCGGTTCAGTGCGATGAGATTCCGGAACGCCTCGTTGTCGAGCTTTGCGAGCCACGACTCGTCATTGCCGACGATCTCCTCGGCGAGTTTCTTCTTGGACTCGATCATCTCGTCGATCCGCTCCTCGAGCGTGCCCATCGTCACCATCTTATGGACGAACACGGTCTTCTCCTGGCCGATCCGGAAAGCCCGATCCGTGGCTTGGTTTTCTACGGCAGGATTCCACCAGCGGTCAAAGTGGATGACATGGTTCGCCCGCGTGAGGGTGATGCCCGTCCCGCCGGCCCGCAAGGAAAGCACGAAAACTGCCCGCTCGGAGTCGGGATTTTGGAACTCCTCGACCATGTGCTCGCGCCGCGCCCGGGGCGTTCCGCCGTGGAGGTAGTAGACGGCTCCCGAATACCGCCTTCTGAAGAGGGCCTCGAGTTCCTTGCCGATCTCGGTGAACTGCGTGAAGACCAAGGCGCTCTCGCCTTCGGCCTCGATTTCGTCCAACATCTCGCAGACCCGTGCGAGCTTGTGCGAGCGTGCTTCCGAGAACTCACTGGCGTCCTGCAGGAACTGCGCCGGATGGTTGCAAATCTGCTTGAGACGCAGCAACGTGGAGAGCATCAGGCCCTGCCTGCCGATTCCCTCGGCGTCCGACAGCTTCCCTTCGAGGTCTGTTACCACAGCTTCGTAGAGCGCTGCTTGCTCGGGCGTCAGATTGCAGCAGGAATTCTGCTCCACCTTGTCCGGCAAATCGCGGATGATCGACTTGTCGGTCTTCATGCGCCGCAATATGAACGGTCGCACCATGCCGCGCAGGCGCTGCGTTGCCGCGCTGTCCTGGTGCCGCATGATCGGCCGCTCGAATTCCTTTCGGAACGCGGTCGCGTTCCCCAGGAACCCCGGATTGAGGACGCTGAAAAGAGACCACAGATCCATGAGCCGGTTCTCGACCGGCGTGCCGGTTAGGGCTACCCTGCGAGGTGCCTGAAAGCTGCGCACGGCCTTCGTCACCACCGCGCTTGGGTTCTTGATGTTCTGGGACTCGTCTACTACAAGCCTGTGCCACGGGACCTCCTTCAGGCGAACCGCGTCCAGGCGCGCGACACCGAACGAAGCGATGACGATGTCTTTGCCGCTTATCGCTTCCGCGAGAGCGTCCTTCGTCCTCGGCCGCTCCGGCCCGTGGAGGATGTACGCCGACAGTGCGGGAGCGAACCGCCGAGTCTCCCTGAGCCAGTTCCCGAGCACTGAAGTGGGCGCAATCAGCAGAGTCGGCCCAGAATTCGGGTTTCGGTTCTTGTCGCCTAGGATTGCCGCGAGTACTTGGATGGTCTTGCCTAGGCCCATGTCATCTGCCAGGCAGGCTCCGAAACCGAGTCGTTCCAAGTATGCAAGCCAGGAATAGCCTCGCACTTGGTAGCCGCGTAGCGCGCCGACGAATCCGGGCGGCTGATCGAGTATCTCTAGAGAGCCCTTTCCTTGCAGTGCGGCGAACATTTGCCCGAAATCGGACTCGGGATCAATCTCGAGGGCGTTTGAGTCGGCTTGCGCACGAACAAGGTCGGCGACCGTCATGCTCCGCAGCCCGTCACCGGCCCGCCAGTACTCCTCGAGACGGGCGACTTCCTCGCTGCGCAGCTCCATCCACTGGCCACGCAATTGGACGAGCCCCTCTTTCGCGGCCACGAGCCGTTCCCACTCCGGGCGCGTGAGAGGCTTACCGTCAAGCACGACTTGAGCTTGGAAGTCGACCAGTGTGTCGAAGCCGAGCATGCCGGAGGACTCTGTCCCCACGCTCTCGGAAGAGCTGAAGGGACGCGGAGCCAAGCGCAGCCGTAGGCGGCGCTGGCCGGTGGCGGTCCACCAAGCGGGCACGATGACCCTGAATCCGGCGCTCTGGAGGACCGGGGCGTGAGTCCTGAGGAATTCCAGCGCCGAATCGCGGTCTAGGTTCACTCCTGAGGGTGCGCCGCTGTTCATCCCTTCCCAGAGCCTGCCGTAGATTCGCGAGGCTTGGCCGAGTTGGAGCAGCACCTCCCGGACGCTGCGCGGCGAGCGCCGCCCTGCCTCATCCGCGGATCCCCAGAAGTCCGAAAGGGGGACCAGAAGAGAGGGGTCGCGACGTGACGAGAGCAGCCATTCCAAGCGCCAGGTGTTGGGCGAGTCGCGGTGCGGGTCGGCCAATCGGAAACAGACCCTCTCGTCCGCGCCGAACGAGGACCGTTGGATGCGATCGCGCCAGCGCCTCCATTGCGCCCAGTCGGGCTCCCCGATGGGCAAGGGCTCGGACAGCCGGTACCTTGCACGAGCATAGGGAAGTGCGCGAGCTTCGGGAAGCGCGCGAGCGATGAACGAGCCTTCAACTTGATCCAAGGCTGATCTGGGAAAGCGGGTTCGCAGGACCATGCGCTGGAGCTGTACTGCTAAGAAATGCCGCACCAGGGCTTGGGGCTCGTGCAACGTCAACGCTCCGCCGTTATCCGCCGATGCACCCGGGCGGAGTGCCCGGCACGCTCCGGGCATGGACCGCGCGAACTCCTTGATGATGCCTTCCTCTGCGGCATCTGCAAGCTCCCAGCCCGCTTCAAACTTGAAGGCGGGAGCCTTACGCCGCGCTCTCGGCTTGCTCGTTTTCTCGGCGAAGATTGCCGGAAGGTACTCGTGTCGGCGTACAACCCACTCGAGAGCAACCACCAGTCGGGTCCAAAACCTGAGGTCATGCCCGATGCGGGTGTGCACGACGCTTTCCGAACTCCGCAGATCGTTCGAGGTCAAGAGCGTCAGCGGGTCGGGAGCGAGAACTGCATCGACTTGCCATGCTCCCCAAGACGTTGGCTCGGGGACTTCACCATCCAAGTCTGCCTGTAACTCGAGGGAAGGCGATGGCTTGATGCCATCGCCAGGCAATGTGGCCCAGACGCGGCTTTGCTCACTGGAGGGAATCCCGGAATCCTGCAACGAGGGCAATGACTCTGATACGGCATCGGCCAGTTCGCTCCATCGCAGTTGGAATGGGTGCTCGAACTTCCGAGGCCTGTTGAGCTCGTCCGAACTCTCGGCCCATAGTGCGAACCGACCGCCGTCTTGGTCAGGGAGCCAACTGCCGTGCAGGACGGTCGGCAAGTGTGACGTTGGGGCCGTGGCGCTGGCGGCGGTATCCCCAGACGGACGCTTCTCTGCAGGACGGATGCCCATTAGGTGCCCATCGGGCTATGGGACTGTCGAGATTTGAGTCTTCTCGGAAGGAGCGAGGGGAGCGCTGCCAGTCGTTGGCGTATTGGCTGCGTTGGGCGGTTTTCTGGCGTTCCCCGACCGCACATACAACACGAGCGCTCGATCTCGAGACCTCTAATTCGAGGGTCTCCCAAGCGGCCAATATACCCGATGTTCCGATGCTGCACGAACCTGGCGTCACGTCACACATAGAGCTGGAGCTACTCGGCAGGAGGGATGCCTGCGAGACGCGGACCATGCCTAGAGTTTGCAGGCAAGGGCGCTTTCTGAAACAAGTCCGTCATTCGTGCATTCGGTTCCCGCTGGTTGGAACCATGAGGCCGCAAAGCGATGGGATCCCACGTGGTCCCGCGCTGCTCCGACCTGCGCCAGACGAACTGGGCCGCGGTCAGTGCAGAGCGCGTGAATGCCAGGCGAGTGCCTGTCTGCTCCCACCTACTTCGGCCATCCGCGCCGAACGGCCTGCCCGCCACTATGCGGCCGACGCCGCCCCCGGGGTTGCCGCGTTCGACGGGCGGCTCACCACGCTCAACTGTCATTCGCCAGGCTGGCCGCCAAGCACATCCTGTGCGGCTACCGCCTCGCCTTGACCGGACGCGGGATTTGCCTCCGCCGCCGTCTCCAGAACGGCCTCGTTGTGTGCCGCACGTGCGGCGATTTCCACCAACTGCCGGTACAACTCGTCGCTACGTCACTGGAGGGCCTCGAACTCTCTGTCGCTGCGGTCCATCACATCCCGGATTGCCTCTTCGCGCTTGGAAACCTCCCGCTCGAACCGTTCATCGCGGTTGGCGGCTTGCTGATCGAACCGTTCGGTGATCGTACGCGTCTCGGCCTCGCGCTTGGCAGCCTCCTGATCGATCCGCTCCAAGAGAAGTTCAAAGTCCCGCCGGCGAGCGACACGGCGGCTCGCCCAGATGCTCACGATCAGAGCTGCCAGCGCGACCAACGCGGGCGCCACCGTCGCCGCGGTCCCGGTCCACTGTGGCATCCCTCTACTATCCGTTCACACCTCCCGCAACCAGTCTGCACTTCCGTGCGCACAGATGCCGCCGTACTAGCGGGGTCGCCGACAACGCGGGCACACGGACTCGGACGGATGGTGCCCGGAGCGACGGGGCGCTCTCCGGCCTCCACTGGGACGGGGCATTCGGCGACCGTTTCAGCCCGAATTCCTGGCACTTCCTTCGCCGCGGGGCTGGGCGTGACGCGTGCGAACCGACTGAGAGACCGAGGCCTCCTGTGACCGAGCCGCGCCTAGCCCGCACCGGAGGTGTCTGGTCATCGGCGATTTCGCCTGAGCGGCGAGGCCGTTTCGGCAAGGGTCCTAAGCTTGCCCGATCCGGTGTGTGTCCAACCGATTGATGAACGCTCGTTTCCGCTCATGCCTGTCGCGGATAGACTCGATCTGCCGCGCGAAGTCGACTTCGCCACCAGTCTCCCCTGCGAGAGCCCGCAGGTCGAGGAGCAACTGCACGGCTCGGTCGTAGCTGCTGGCATTCTTGTACTCGATTTCCCGCTCGACCTCGTTCCAAACGCGCGTTCCCCGGCGCTTCATGGAATCCAAGCGCGCCCGCTGTGCTCGCGCGGCCTCCTGTGCCTTGCGGAGACGCTCTTCCTCCTTGCGCCTGACCGCCTCTGCCTCGCGCGCCTTGCGAGCAGCCAGTCGACCAGTGCGGATCTCCGAGACCGTTCGGAGCTCAAGACCAGAGCGCCGTAGCGAGGCGTCCAAGGCAGTGCGTATCCTTCGCCGGAGCTCTGCGGCTACGTGGGTGTCACCGTTCACGAGACGTAGCAGCAAGGCCGACTTCTCATCCTCAGGAATGGATTCGATGATCTTACGGGATTCGTCCGCACTATCTGCGCCACCATCGGAGACGGCCGGAGACTCGGCAGCTGCTTGGACTAGGTCTCGATCGACGCCGATGAAATCGGCGAACTCCTTGAGCGGAGCGGACAGAGGCCCGAGACACGGAAGTGGCTCCTTCCGACCGCCTGGGAGGAAGTCCCGCTCCACAGCCGTCAGCCAGAGGATATAGAACAACCTGAGATCGCCAGCGAGCAGGTCGTCGCGTAGCGGCGCCAGCAAGTCAAGCCATCCGTCTCCGTCCGCGTAGCCATAGCTGTATCCCGAATTCTCTGAATCGAAGGTAATGGCGACGATTAGGTTCTCGCCCGAACCAAACACCTCGACCTCGTCAACCTCGCTCACGAATTCATCGAGCCGCGATTCGTCCAAAGTCCCCTTGGGTAGTCGAACCATCAACGTTCGCGTCCCCCAATTGGCGACGTACAGATGAAGGTCGAACCAACGCTCCATCAGCTTGCGAGGATTGCCCCGGAAATCGCCCCAGTGGTATTCGTTCGTGAACGACCTCGACGTTATGTTCGCCCGCGACGAGAGCTTCCTCAACGCCGCTTGGTCCGCCTCGTCAAGTGGGCGGTCAATCGCTTGGAACTCGTAGTACTGATACTCGCTCACGTAGTCGAAATCCTCTTTGCCAGTGTATTGCTTGCTGGCATTGAGCAGATTGTGGGGAGCAGGCAGAGTTCTGGTCACTTCTGCGGGTGCCGAATCAGCTGAATTCCTGCTGGCGAGCCGTGTGAAGCGCGGTCAGAGGAGACACGGCAGGCCCGCCAAAGGAACTCTGGTCGCTAGGGCGGGCCGCTCGAGAGGCCCCCGCCTCTCCTCACGGCAAAATCCACGTTTGGATCAAAAAATGCCAGAGCCCGGCTACCGACCAACGGGCCAATGCTCGATCTGAAGTCCGTCCATTGGGAAGTGACGCGGGTTCCCGGTAGCCAGCACTGCACCTTTGGCATGCGCTGACGCGGCGATCAGACAGTCCGCCTGCGACAACGTTATGCCGAGGGCGGCAAACTGCCTCCGCCACTCACCAGCCTGCTCGCCTTGCGTTCGCCCAATCGGCAAGATACGGAGACCATCGAACAACTGCTCTGCCGCTGTTGTTTCCGCCGTTCGCAACCCCCGAACGATTTCCTCGATATTGACCGGCGATGTGCATGGCGTGTCGCCGCGCGCTAGCAGCATGTTCACACGCTCAACCGCGGCTCGTCCTCGAAGGTAGTCAATGAGCACGGTCGTATCCAGAAGGACTTGCATCGTCTCATCCAACGCGCCGGGGGTCGCCACTTCGCTGGCGGCGCACCCAAGCGGCGGGGTCATCGTCCCATTCGTGTTCGCTATCGCGAAGCACGCCGGCCGCCTTACGCAGGTGCATTGCGCGGCGGTGCCGTTCGACAGCCTCTATGATCGCTTCCCGCACAAAGACGCTGCGGCGTCGCAGTCCGGCAATGGCATCGATCTCGCCGACGACCGCATCGTCGAGTTCAATGTGCATTCTCATGTGTATATGTTTAGCACAAAACTATGTGAGATGATTGCGCTTGCAATCTCGTCGGTTTTCGGGGCAGACTGACTGAGGATCGAATTTTCGACGAGCGTATAACGAAGCAAAGGAGCCCGCGAATATGTACCAATCTGATTCCTCACAGCAGCCTACCCGTCGGAGCGTGCTGGGCTACGGCAGCGCCGCCGCAGCTACCACGCTTGCTTCCTGTGCGACCGGTTCCTCCGAGGATTCCGAGGAGGCTTGGACGGGGGCGGTGAACGGCCGCATCCGGCACTCGGTTTGTCTGTGGCCGTTCGAAGGCTCAGAGTGGGCCTGGGACCTGGAGACGCTTGCCGGACATGCCGCTGACTTGGGCTTGGAGAGTGTCGAGTTGCTTGCGCCCGAGCAGTGGCCGACAGTGCACAAGCACGGGCTGACCTGCGCGATCGCCGGCAATGGCATGCCGGCGCCGCCCTTTATGAAGGGCCTCAACAACCCCCGCTACCAAGCCACTGTGATCGAAACCACCAAACAGGTGATGGACGCTTGCTCGCAAGAGGGGATTCCCAGCGTGATCGCCTTCAACGGCTACAAGTGGAACGACGCGGAAGATCCGCAGAGTGGCGAGATCTCTCTGGAAGAGGGTGCGCGGAACACGGTCGCGGGGCTGAAGGAACTGGCGGCTTACGGCGAGGAGAAGGGCGTCACGGTGTGCTTGGAGATGCTCAACACGCGGGATGGCACGCATCCGATGAAGGGGCACCCCGGGTACCAAGGCGACGACATCGAGTACTGCGCGGACATTATCCGGGAAGTCGGATCGCCCCGGGCAAAGCTGCTATTCGACATCTATCACGTTCAGATCATGAACGGCGACGTGATCCGCCGCATCCGGAGCATGGCTGACCTGATCGGTCACATCCATACGGCTGGCAATCCGGGGCGCAACGAGCTGCACCTCAAGCAGGAGATCCACTACCCCTCGGTGATGGAGGCCCTCGCGGAGTCCGGCTACCAAGGCTATGTGGGGCATGAATTCATGCCCACCCGCGACCCTCTGGACTCGCTGGCGCAGGCAGTGCGGCTCTGCGACGTCTAGGCGGCGGGACAGGGTCGGCTCAACCCGGCTGGCGCGGGCGACGCGCCAGTTTCGGCAATCTCGCTAACATCAGACAAGCAAGGCTGGTTGGCGATGGCTAAGCGCACGCGTGTTGGAATCGTTGGGTTCACCGGTTACAGCGGAGCGGAGTTGCTCCGCATCTTGAAGACCCATCCGGGCGCGGAACCGGTGTTGCTGGAGCACCGGCCTGTCGCGGACTCGGAGTTGCCGGTCGGCGAAGACACCCCGCGCATCCCGTTCGAGATGGAGGCCTTGGCCGGAGAGGGGGTCGAGATCGTCTTCCTCGCCACCTCGCTGGACGTCGCGATGGAAGCCACGCCCACGGTCTTGGAGGCGGGGATGCGGTGCATCGACCTCAGCGCGGCCTTCCGCCTGCGCACCACGGCCAACTACCAACGCTGGTACAAGGTCGAGCACAGTTGCCCGGAACTCCTCGGCGAAGCCGCTTACGGACTGCCCGAATTCTTCCGCGAAGTCGTCAAGATTTCTCGTTTGGTGGCAAACCCGGGCTGTTATCCGACCGCGGTCAACCTTGCTCTCCGTCCCCTCATCGTGGAGGCGGTGCTAGACCGATCGGGGGGCGTGATCTGCGACGCGAAGTCTGGCGTCAGTGGCGCGGGCCGGAGCCCGTCGCTGAAGACCCACTTCTGCGAAGTGACCGAGAACCTCTCGGCCTACAGCGTCCTGAACCACCGCCACGTGCCCGAGATCTTGCACACGACGGACGTGGACGAGTACGAGCTCAGCTTCACAGCGCAGCTGCTGCCCATCCATCGCGGCATCTTGGAAACGATCTACGTGCGGGCTGCCGAACAGATCGAGTGGGAGGACCTGCGCGCGACGTATGACAAGTACTACGCCAACGAGCCGTTCGTGCGCATCTATCCGGAGGGCCGCCTGCCGGACATTCGCAGCGTGCGCGACACCAATTTCTGCGATATCGGCTTCCAGGTCCATCCCGAGAGCCGCCGCGTGGTGATCGTCGCCGCCATAGACAACCTCGTCAAAGGTGCCGCGGGCCAAGCTGTCCAAAACATGAACCTGCTTCTGGGGTGCAGCGAGACGGACGGCCTGCTTGACGAGGCGCCGCAATGAAGCTGCTTGTCAAGCTAGGCGGCACTCTGCTGGAGTCAGACGAGAGCCGTTCTTCGCTAGCGCGCCAACTCACCCGCCTGCAGGCTGCCGGGCACCGCTTGGTGGTGGTCCACGGGGGAGGGAAGCGCCTCAGCCGCTATCTGGCCGGGCTGGATCACAAGAGCGAGTTTCGCGGGGGATTGCGTGTCACGCCCCCGGAGATCATGGATGCCGTGCTGCGCGTGCTGGCGGGATCGGTCAACCGTCAACTGGTGGCGGAGTTGCAAGGAGCGGGTGCTCGCGCGGTTGGACTGACAGGAATCGACGCGGGAACCGTCCAAGCCTCCCAACTCGCGCCTGAACTGGGCTTGGTCGGCAAGGTTGAACGGGTCGACCCCGAATTGCTGGACACGCTGACCGAACGCGGGTTCCTGCCCGCCGTAGCCTGTATCGCCGGCGGAGCCGACAGCGCGATTTTCAACGTCAACGCGGACCAGATGGCCGCGGCCTGCGCCGCGGGCCTCGCTGTGGACCAGGTTGTTTTCCTGACAGATGTCGGCGGAGTGTTGGACGAGCAGGGCAAGACGATTCCGAGCCTGTCTGCGAGCGAAGCCGAGTCCCTGATCGCCGAGGGCGTGGCAACGGGCGGGATGGAAGCAAAACTACGAGCTGCCATATCTGCTCTTGCGGGCGGTATCGGGCGCGTCTCCATCGTCAACGGCCATGAGCCGGACGTCCTCGCACGGGCGCTGGAAGGCACCGCCCTCGGATCTGAACTATCGGCCTGACGGCTGGGCAGGCTGCCACGCCTAGCCCGTGGCAAGAGCGAAGTTACGGTAGGCGAAGAAGAACGCCACCAACGTGGTGGCCACGGCTGCTAGGGCTATGCCGCGCCATATGTCCTCCTTGTTTCGGTCATGGCCCGGGGTTCTGCACAGGTAGGCGAAGCCGAATCCCGATACGAGCCCGCCGAAGTGGGCGGCGTTGTCGATCGCTGGGAACAGGAATCCGAAGATGGCGATGAACAAGATCCAGCGCTTGCCGACAGACTGCAGGTCCGCGTTGCAGCTGATACGCCCATAGGCGTACATGGCCCCGATCAGCCCGCAGATCGACGCCGAGGCGCCGATCGACAGCGAGTTCGACCACATCATGCTGGCTATGAATCCACAAACGCCGGTGACCAGATACAGAGAGACGTATCGCGCCGTTCCGAAGACCTCTTCGGCAATCGTGCCTAGGTTGAACAGCGACATCGAGTTGAACGCGATGTGCATCAATCCGCCGTGCAGGAAATTGGCAGTAACGAGGCGCCACCATTCCCCGTGTAGCAGGATCGACAAGCGGTACTTGCCGCCAAGCAATAGCAGGACCTGGCCGTCAATCCCGCCCAGGAAGTTCATCTCGCCGGTGAAGCGGGCGGTCAGCACCCACGACACCACGAATAAGCCGGCGTTGACGAGCAACAGTAGCTTTGTCGTGAAACTCATCTGCGCACCGGCGTTCCGGATGCGCTCCTCGCGCAGCAACCGCCGACCAGCTGTGATCGGAAGATCCTGCTCGCAGTAGGGGCAAGTCTTGTCGCTGCTGTCTATGAACGCCCGGCAATGCGGGCACATACGTGGCTTTGCCATTGCAAGCTTTCCATCTTGAGACGAATACGGTGAGATTGCAACGGCGGATCCGGACGCTGCGGGGCAGGGCCTCTCGGCAGAGGAAGCAAGCGGGCCTCGGGCAAGGTTCTTTGAGAGGACTGCCGCGCACCGTCTGATACCCCACGAGTGGACGGTACGGAACAAACTGTGCCGAACGATTAGTCTGAAAAAGGCTTGGTCCTGTCAGATGGCTAGACGAGGTTCGACGCGTGTCAACAATCACCGCATCTGATGCGAAAACGCATATTTCTCGACTGCTGCGGCGAGTTCAAGAAGGCGAGCGATTCGTCATCACGAAACATGATCGTCCTGTGGCTGAGCTCGTTCCATTCAGGGAACGAGACCCTGTCAGAATCCGCGCCGCGATAGATCGCTTGGCGGCGTTTCAGAAGACACACAGTCTGCGCGGCCTGTCAGTCCGCGAGTTGATCAAAGACGGACGTCGCTGCTGAGGGCCTTCGTGGCGGGACTTTCGCTAGACTCAGTTCAATCGGATCCATAGCAGCTCTACGGCTTGTGGATCGCCGCAGACCGAACCATCCGGTTTCGTAATGGCTAAGAAGTTCCTGATCGGCGTTGACCTTGGCGGTACCAAGATCGCCGCTGCCGCCTTCGACCTTGCCGGCAAGCGGCTTGGCAAAATCGCCCGGTTGCCGACGATGGCGAGCATGAAGCCCGTGGTAACGCTAATGAACCTCAAGCGGGTCGTGAAGCAAGCCAAACTGGAGGCGCGTGTAACCGGAGCGCCTGTAGCTGTCGGTATGGGAAGTTCCGGCCCGCTCGACCTAGAGAATGAGCTCCTTCAAGACGGTGATTCTCTGCCCAACCTGCTGGGTTTCGACATCGGCGGATTCTGTCGCCAGGAGTTCGAAGCACCCTTCCACCTCGAGAACGACGCGGCTTGCTTTGCCTTGGGCGAGGCCGTCTACGGGGCCGGTCGCGGTCGCGAGATCGTGCTCGGGGTCACGCTGGGGACCGGGTTCGGTTGCGGCATTTCGATCGGCGGACGCATCTACTCCGGTGCGACCAACAACGCCGGGGAGGTGGCGTACTGTCCGGTGGGCGACTCGGACTTCGACACAGCCGGTGCGGGGAATGGAGTCGTGCAGCAGTACTTGAAGCACTCCGGATCGGCGCAATCCGACACCATCACTGCCAAGCGGGTGGGCGAGCTGGCCGAGCAAGGCGATGTCGCTGCCATCAAGGCTTGGGAAGGGTTCGGAACAGTCGTTGGGACGGCCATCGGGACTTTGTGCTGCGTGTTGGATCCGCACGTTGTGGTGATCGGCGGTTCGGTGAGCCATCGGCTCGGCCTTTTCGAACCTGCTTTGGTGTCTGCAGGCCGGGCCATCCTGCCTGCCACGTCGCGCGACAAGTTTCGAATCGCGCCGTCCAAGCTTGGCGATGCAGCCGGGGTGACCGGTGCCGCGGAGCATGCGCGTGTGGCCGTTGACAGCGGACGTCTGCTGGAAACGTCGTGACCCCTGAGAGTTGGCTGGCCGCATCTTCGGACGCAACCTGCCGAGAGAGCGCAAGGAACATGTCTACGCCGGGAAGCACCAGTCGAGTCATCGTACAGCTGGGCGTTCTCGTCATGGCCGTTCTTGTCCCGGCCTCCAACTCGCTGCACGCGCAGTCGACTTGGCGCGGCCTGAAGGTCGAGCCGGAACGGCGCTGTTCACCTTACGATCCAGACGACTATCGGTATTCGCAGTCGGTAGAAGACCGTATCATCGCTGACTACGGCGGAGTCTACGGCCCGTATACGGGCCGCTGGTTCTCCAGCCAGCGCGAGACGGACATCGAGCACATGGTGGCCCGGTCCGAAGCACACGACAGCGGCCTGTGCGCCGCGGATCTCGCGACTCGGCGCCGCTTCGCAAACGACCTCCTCAATCTCACGCTGGCCAGCCCGTCGGTCAACCGAGGTCAGAAGATTGCCCGAGACGCGGCGGAGTGGATGCCCGAGAAAAACCAATGCTGGTTCGCTGCGCGAGTGGTTGCGGTGCGGCAGCGGTACCGCCTCACCATAGACCGGCGCGAAGCGGATGCGTTAGAACGGGTGCTATCGGGTTGCGAGTCAAACGAAATGGTCAAGTACGCGCGCGGAGCGGTCTCTGGCGACCCTTTGACCGCGGCTAGGAGCACATCTTCAGGCAGCGCTGGAATCGGGGAGTGGGATGACAACGGGAATGGCCGCATCAGCTGCGCGGAAGCGAGGGCGCACGGCATCGCACCGGTGCGGCGGGGGCACCCCGCCTACCCGTATATGCGGGATGGCGACGGCGATGGCGTAGTCTGCGAGTAGGCGGCCGGTCGATTGGATGGGCTGAGATCTGCGAACTTGGCGCCCGATGCAAGCCTCCGCCAAGTGGTTCGAGATGGGCGGTTTATGAGCACACGGCCTACGGCGGTGCAATAGAAGAATCGGCGTCCTGCTCGGCCGGCCATCCAAACGGAACCGGCAATAGTGTTCTACAATAGTCTCAGGTAGATTGACCATGGCCAAACATAGAAACGAGGGCAATCTTGCGTGGTTTGTGGCCGGAGTGACGGTGGGGATTGCAGGCGCGATCCTGTTTGCCCCCAAATCCGGGAGAGAGACACGCCAGCAGCTTGCCGAGGCCGCCTCGAAGGGGCGTGAGTTCGCTTCGGAACAAAAGAAGCAGGCCACGCAGTTTGGGCGTGAGCTTTATGAGAAGGGCCGTGATCTTGTCGAAGAGATTAAGCTGCCCGGTGACTCGTCAACAAATAGCGACGAGGCCGAGCCGACGGACTCAGCGGAAGCGTGAGCGTCGCCTGACCTACCCTGGCGACAGCGATTCCGTAGAGGGCATCTGGGATTGAACTGGCCGGTTGGGTCCCACTGACAGCCCGCAGTCGATTGGGCTAGACTGAGAGTTCAGTCGGGGCGTAGCGCAGCCTGGTAGCGCGCTTGCTTCGGGAGCAAGAGGTCCCGAGTTCAAATCTCGGCGCCCCGACCATCCCCCCACGGGCTATCGACACGCTTATGCCGAGGCCGCATTGCGCTCAGAAAGCGGCGTTTCCTCGCAAGTAGTGCCAGAGGATTGTTGACGGGGAGGCACTTTGCTCGCTATTGTGCCGCTATGACCCGGAAACAATTCCTTGCCACCCCGCTAATGGCTGCCGGCGCTGCCGCCGCAGCCACGGGCCCCGCCAAGACGCCACGTCGGATCAACAGGGCCATTGAGCTTCTCGAATCGAACCAGATGATCTTCTACACCGGCGGACGCGGCGGATACGAAGAGGGCAAGCAGGCGGCCGCGACCAAGTACGACTACATCAACTATGAGATGGAGCATGGAGCTCTAGATTTCAGCGCCTTGCGAGGCTTTATGCAGGGCTTGGTCGATGCAGGTCCGACGCGTAGCGGGCACCGCACGCCCGCGGTCATCGCGACACTGCCCGTTATCGGGATTGACGAGATGCACATGCGCGCCAATTTCTGGGTCGTCCAGCAGACCCTGCTATGCGGTGTTCACGGGATCCTCCTTTGCCATGCCCGCGACGTCGATGCGATCAAGTGGATGGTCCGCGCGGCGCGCTACCCCAACGCCGAGCCCGTCGTGCCCGAACTCGGCGAGGGCCTGCTCGGCAATGGCAGCCAGGGCTTTCCATCGGAGATCTGGGGCGTGTCTCGCGAAGAGTACGTGCAAAAGGCCGATCCATGGCCGCTCAACCCGAAAGGCGAGTTCTTGCTAGGGCTGAAGATCGAGGACAAGCACGCCTTGGCGAATGCCGACAAGGTCGCAGCCGTGCCCGGAATCGGCTTTGCCGAGTGGGGGCCGGGCGATATGGCGCTTTCCCTCGGCCTGCCCGACGGCCACCTGCCGAACCGATCCCTGCATCCCCGCATGCTGGAGGCCCGTGCGACCGTGCTCAACGCCTGCAAGAAGAACGGCTTGGCGTTCCTCAACACTGTCCGCGAGCACGACGTCACCGAGATGTTTGATGAAGGCGTTCGCATCGGTGCCGGTGCGAACGAGGCGGCCATGGCCAAGGGCCGCAAGTACGCCGGTCGCAAGATGCCGGTGTGAGACGGCCGCTTTATGCACTCGTTGCGTGGGCTCTCCTATTGGCGGGTTGCGCAGCAGAGCGAACTCAACTGGACCTGCGTTTCGGACACGTAGCGTCGCCAGGTTCGTTGACTGCGATTTCCGCGGAGGAGTTCGCCAAGCGCGCGAATCAGCGCTTGGGCGATCTCGGGCAGGTCACGGTGTTCGGCTCCAGCCAGTTGGGCGATGACGAGACCCTGTTGATCAAGCTCAAGCTTGGCACCGTGGATCTCTCTCTGCCGTCCACGATCATGTCATCGGCCGTGGCCTCCTTCGGCCTGTTCGAAATGCCGTACTTGGTGCGGGACCGCGAGCACATGGGGCGAATCGAGCGGGAGTTGATATGGCCACGCCTTGCACCCGACGCTGCCGCTCGCGGCTATGAGTTGCTGGCTGTTTGGGAGAACGGTTTCAGGCACATCACCAACGACACCCGCCCGATCGAGGACCCCGCTGACCTGCGCGGGATCAAGCTACGGACGCCCCGCGGTCGCTGGCGAGTGCGGCTTTTCCAGACTTTCGGCGCCAATCCGACGCCGATGTCGCTTTCGGAGACGTTCATCGCCTTGCAGACTGGAGTCATCGATGGCCAGGAGAACCCGCTGAGTCAGATTCACAGCCAGAAGTTTCACGAGGTCCAGCAGTTTCTCACGCTTTCCTCCCACGTATATACCCCGGCATTTCTCCTGGCCGGTCGGGATCGCTGGCAATCCCTTCCCCAGCCCGTGCGAGAGATCTTGTCCTCGACTGCCCGCGAGATCCAAGCCTTTGTCTACGAGCAAGCCGAAACTCTGGACGAGAAGCTGCTAGCCGATCTCCGACTCGCGGGAATCGCAGTCAACGAATGCGACCGGGAGCAGTTCTTGGCCGCAGGCCGGCCGCTCTTCGAAGAGTTCGCCAGCGAGGTGCCGCGGGGCGGGGAGATGGTGGCCAAGGCACTTGCCCTCGCTCCGGCGGAACAGTGATACTAGCCGCTTGTTGGCCAAACGTCTGCGCGTGGCTTTGAGCCGCTTCCTTGAGGTCACTGTTGTCGGCATAACCGTCGCCTTGGCGCTGCTGGTCGTTGTCGGCGTGGCAAGCCGAAAGGCCGGCTACTCGCTTGTTTGGTACGACGAGGTGGCGGCGATCCTGCTCGCCTGGGTCACGTACTACGGAGCGGCGTTGGCCGCGCTACACCGGGCCCACCTGGGCCTGCCGAATCTTGTCCGCCGAGCGCCACGGCCCGCCCGGCTCGTTCTGGGCGTGCTCCGCGAGGGCGCCATCATCGGCTTTTTCGCCCTTGCCGCGTGGATGGGAGTGGACTTGATGGCGGCACTCGGAGGCACGTTCCTCGTCAGCCTGCCGTGGCTCCCCGCGCAGATCGTCTATTCGGCCATCCCGATCGGAGCGGTGCTCTTCATCGTTGCCGAGTTGACGGTCACCGTTGAGGAATGGCAGCGGGGCCGTGCTGCATGACGCTGTTCTGGGTCTTGCTCGGCTTGCTGGCTCTGGTGCTGGCCGACGTGCCGATCGCCGTTGCTCTCGGCCTGGCGTCGGTCGCGGCGATGGCGCTGGAGACGGGCCTGCGCGACTTGCCAAATGTTCCGCTGACGCTCTTCGACGGGGCAGTGAAGTTCTCCTTGATTGCCGTTCCGCTGTTCATCCTGGCGGGGTCCATCATGAACGCCAGCGGCATTTCGCGCCGTCTGATCGCGCTGACCTCGGCTCTGATCGGCTTCGTACGCGGCGGCCTGTCGATGGTCACGATCGGCACGTCGCTCTTCTTTGCCGAGATCTCCGGATCCGCCGTGGCAGACGTGGCCGCGCTCGGCTCTGTCCTGATCCCGTCGATGAAGCGGGCTGGCTACCCCAAGGAGTTTGCCGCGGCGGTCACGTCGTCGGCGTCGACTCTGGCCGTGATCATCCCGCCGTCGATCCCAATGATCCTGTATGCCGTAATGGCGGGCGCGTCGGTCGTGGAGCTGTTCGTTGCGGGCATCATCCCAGGGCTGCTGGGCGGATTGCTCCTGATGGCGGCGGCATATCGCATAGCCGTGCGTCGGGGATTCCCAGCGGAGGCAGCCTTCCAATGGCAGCGGCTGGGGCGAGCGTTCAAGGACGCGGCTTGGGCCTTGCTGCTGCCGGTGATCATCCTGGGCGGAATCTTCTCGGGCTGGGTGACGGCCACCGAGGGGGCCGGATTGGCAGTACTGGCAGCGGCCGTGATCGGAGGGCTGATCTACCGCGAACTGGATTTTGGAGCACTGCGGAAGGCGGTGGTCGACGGCGGCATTCAAACCGCGGTAGTGATGCTTCTGGTGTCCACCTCGGCCCTGCTCGGCGAATACCTGACGTCCGCTCAGGTTCCGCAGCGGTTTGCGGAGCAACTGCTAGCGTTTACCCACAGCCAATGGGTGATCCTGCTGCTGCTCAACGTCTTCTTCCTGCTGGTGGGGCTCTTCCTGCACTCCGCTGCTGCAATTATCTTGGTCGTGCCGGTTGTGATGCCCTTAGTGCACCAGGCAGGTATCGATCCGGTGCATTTCGGGCTGGTGCTGACACTCAATCTCGGCATCGGACAGCAGACACCGCCTGTCGCCAGCGTGCTGCTCACCGCATGCTCGATCGCCAAGGCGCAGGTGTGGGAGGTGAGCAGGGTCAACGCCGCCTTCGTGGGAGTGCTCCTGCTCGTGCTGCTGGTCGTCACCTATATCCCGGCCATTCCAATGTCGTTGGTGGACCTGTTCTATCGTTAGGAAGGCGCAGAATTGAGTGATGGTCTGGAAGTGTCCGCTTTCGGTCGAGCACACTCGACCGGCGGCCCTGCCCTTGCTCCCCTGCGGACTCCCGCGCTGCCTTGGCCAGCTCTCGCGCCGCCGCGTCCGCCGTCTCAACTCAGCGAGCCAGGCCCGCCTTCGCCAGCAAGACGAAGTCAAGACACGAGGGGAGCGGGCGATCCGTAAGGACGTGTTGGTGCGTCTGCATGGGTTGTCCAACCGACAGGTGGCCGTGCGTGGCCACATCATCGAGCATGGGCGCCTCACGATTCGGGACTACAAGAGACTTCGTCCGGGAAGAAACCGTAGGACACTGCAGCGAGACGTAAGGATGCTGGTGGAAAAGGGGCTGCTGTACGAAGCGGGTGCTGCACCGACGGATCCAACGCTGCACTACCAGCTGCCAGACGGCATCGAGGGATCGGGCGCAGAGCCATGACAAGCTGTGACGTCGAGCTGTGACATTCTGCTATACCGTCTCGCGCAGGGACCTGATTGGAGGAGGGCGGGCAAGAGCGACGCCGCTAATCTCTGGTTGCGCCTCCGCAGAAGCGCCCCAGTGCTCACCGTCCAGGTGCTGCCCAACCCCAACCGGGCGATACGATGTCCGTGGGGGAGTTGTCGTTGGCTGGCGTCGCAGGACTTACCCCTTGGGCGAAGCGAACGGTTTCTGACGGGAGACCTGCTATGGTCGTTGCCGACGATTCGTCTCAGGCTGCCGAGTGCTCGGTTTCTGTCGGCTGTTCTACCGCTAGCTAGCCGGTCACCGTGCTGAAGGCAACGCTAGTACTCGATTCGCAATAACTCACTATCCTTGCATTGAAGGGGCTGTTCTTCCATCTTGGTGGAAATCGGTTCGCCGATCGATGTAAGTGCCTCAAATCCCGGCCAGTCAGCACACATGCACCAGGGCGCGTAGCCCCCCGCAATTCGTTCGAGCATGTAGTAACATCACTACATATGCCTGTGACGACCGTGACAAGCCGCGAACTGAACCAAGACATCGGACACGCCAAGAAGGCAGCGAAGTCGGGGCCTGTCTTCATCACCCATCGGGGCAAGCCTGCGCACGTGCTGCTCAGCATTGAGGATTATCGGCGGTTGGCGGGGCAGCGTCGTAGTCTTGTGGAGGCGTTGTCTATGCCAGGTTTGGCCGATATCGATTTTGAGCCGCCGCGTGTCCATATCGAAACCCCTGTTCCCGATCTTGACTGATGTATTTGCTGGATACGAACGTGATCTCCGAGTTGCGCAGACTCGGCGATGGCAAGGCAGATGCCCGTGTGGTGGCATGGGTTTCGGGTAGGGACGCTACGGACTTCTACGTTTCCGCACTGACCCTCATGGAACTGGAAATCGGCATCCTGCGCATCGAACGCCGCGATCTCAAGCAGGGGACACAGCTACGGGCTTGGATGGACCGATATATTCTGCCCGAGTTCCTCGCGCGAACCTTGCCTGTCGATTCCACTGTTGCCCTGAAATGTGCACAATTGCACGTGCCGGACCCGCGGGCTGAGCGGGATGCGCTGATTGCGGCAACGGCCATCGTACATGGGATGACGGTCGTTACGAGAAACTTGGTCGACTTCAGAGTCACTGGTGCTCGTGCCATCAATCCTTGGGCCGAGCATCACGCCGATTGAGACTGATTTCCTGAGACTTGGCCGAACGCGCTAGGTACACCGCATCTACGCGAGACTCTCAACTTACGAAATAAAGACTTAGTTATGGCACTGCTTGCAGGCCTGTTCCTTGGGTATTAGGAGCAACTGCGCCGTTGCCGATCCGTGGGCATCGTGGCACATCCCACAGCTCGCAAGCTCGTGCGGCTCGTGGCTGTGGGTCTTGATGAACGGTTCCTTGGGATGGCAGGACTGGCAGCCCCCGCTAAACCGGAATCGGCCGCGGCGGCTGACGCTGTGGCAGTGCGTGCAGGCGATCTGCGAGGGAGGGTGGTCCGCGTACTTCTCGCTTGCGGTGTCCGGTGGCACTGCGCCCGAATGGAAGCTGATTTCGCTCACTCCTGAGGCCGATTCGAGGCGCAAGCGATGGGTTCCGGGTAGCAGCTCAGCAGTTACCGAATAAACGCCGGGAAACGGCTCTTCGGCCTCCAGAGGCTTGCCGTCAAGCAGGAGCTTCACAGCTTCCCCCCTCGCAATGATCTGCACTTCTGCGCCGGGCAACCACGCTCCTTCGGGCGGCTTGACGATCGCACTGTCGGCTGCTGGGAGCGACAGTGCAGAGCACAAGAGCAGTGCAGCAGGCGCAAGCGCTCTAGAGTTCAATGCGACAGATCGCCCCGCCATGCTTGCTGAGGTTGTCTTTGTGTCCGGGCGCGATGCCTGCATCGCAGTAGTACAGCGCTCCGTTCCACCAAGTCATGCCGTGCGGGTCGGGATCGCCGCGGTCGAGTTCGACTCCTTCAATGATGCGTCCGGTCCGGATGTCGAACCTCAGCGCTAGGTAGTCATTCGAGAACATGCACCAGATATGCTCGCCATCCCAGCCCAGGCCGTGGGGACGGCCTAGGGGCAAGTCGAAATCGTGAAAGGTGTTCAGGTTGGCGTCGGCCTTGACTACCTTTAGGGGCCGGAACTGGGTGATCCACAGTGCATCCTTGGCCCACAGCAGTCCATGCACCCCCCCGCCGGAGGGGGTCTGGTAGTTGGAGACGTGCTGCCCGGTCTTTGCGTCGAGCTTGACGATGCGCCCGCCTTGGGCGACGTCGTGAGGGCGGCGGGGACGTCTGTGGGCGGGGCCGTTGGCTCCCATGAAGACAAAGCCGCCACCTGCTGCGATGCCGCTGGTGTTCGATGACTGTGTCTCGTATTTGGCCAGAGGTCGGCCGGTTTCCCAATCGAGCAGGTACGCCCGGTCGGAGACTTGTTCTGCGAGCCAAAGGCCTTCCGGCGTGGCTTCCAGCCCGTTCGGATGACCTTCGGGCGATTGATACAGGACTTCGACCCGCTTACGGCGACGGACAGGGTACGAACCTCCAGCGTTCGCCATAGCCCGCGTCGCTCCCAGCAGGGCAGCCACGCTTGATCCGCAGGAAGCGGAGAATTCTCTTCTTGTCATGGTTGTAGTCCTCCTTCGTACGACCAGGTTCGCCGGCGGACCAGGCTTGCGTCGATGTCCGCTATGTTTGCCACGCCCGACATGCCCATGTCGAGGGCCAGCTCGGTCTTGAGCAAGTGCAGGACGCGCGCGACGCCCTCACTGCCGAAGCACGTAAGTCCCCAAAGGTAGGGGCGCGCGACACCGACGGCGGTCGCTCCCATGGCGAGGGCCTTGAGCACGTCTGTGCCGCGCCGGAAGCCGCCGTCCACCAATACCGGCATGCGGCCGCTCGCCGCCTCCACGCACTCCGGCAAGGCCTCGATCGTCGAACCGGTGTGATCCAGCTGGCGGGCGCCGTGATTGGACACGACCACGGCGTCAGCGCCGACCGCCACAGCCTTCTCGACATCCTCGCCGATCATCAAGCCCTTGAGCATGATCTTGAGGTCCGTCATGTCTCGCAGCTGCTTCACTGTATCCCAAGTTGGGGTAGGAGAGACGCGCCCGGGGTACTCACCGGTAATCCAAGTGCGATCGCCCGGGCTCCTGACGAGATTTCCGTCCTCATCACGGGGAATCGCTCCCAGGTTGCACCACGTCCGCACAAGACCGTTGTGGATTGATCGCTCGCGGTGCGAGACCAGCATGTTGTCCACTGTGAAGCAGATGCCAGTGCAGTTCGAGTCCTCCAAGCGTTCCACGAAATCCAGCATCGTGTTCTCGGTGAGGAACTGGCCTCCTGTCGTGTATTGCCACCAGTGGCCGGGGGCGTCGCCGGATGTCAGAAACTCCTCAACGCCGCCATTGCTGATGTACATCGCGTTGGCGAGGGCCGCGCCGCGAGCGGTCTCCTCCTCGCCGTCACGGCGAAAGCAGTTCTTGCCACCCGCTGGACAAACGAAGATCGGCGAGTCCATCTCGCGGCCGAGCAATTCGGTGGAGACGGAGATCTCGTGGACGTCCGTCAGGAACCGCGGCCGCAGAATGACGCGACGAAAGGCGAGCCGGTTCTCGGCGAGCGAGATCTCGTCCTTGCCGCCCTCGGCCATGTAGTCGAAAGCCACTGGATCGAGCAAGCGGCGAGCGAGGTCGCGAAAGTCGAAGACGTTGGCGAGCTGGGTCGAATCGGTTAGTTCCGGTTTGTCCGCCCCTACGGCGAGCGGGGACGCGAGCAGGAAAGCAGACAGCTGTCGCAGCGCTTCGCGCCGGTGCAATCCGTGCGCCACTGGCATGCAAGGGGGATTATAGTGCGCCAGGGAAAGCCCTGGCAGGGAGGATGCGAATGAGCTGAAACCTTGCACCGCGAGCCAGCGGGTTCAACTCCTGCCCGGCAGAGGCGCAGCCCGCCAGCCGGAAGCGAGTGTTGCATGGCGTGCGGCGACGCCCGTCGTGAAGCGTTACACAGCAGGTGGTGAAGCGACGCTATTGAGCCTCGAAATCCTCAACGTCGACGCCTTCGTTCTTGTAATTGCGGGGGCTGTACCGGAAGCGCCGCGACAGGTGAGGCGCAACGGGTCGTCCGGGGTCAGAGAACGTTTGCATAGCCACGGGATGGCTCGCCGGGGAACCTGGGAGGCCCCGTACTGTCCACGCATGAAGGCCGGAACGAGGACCACTGGCCGCAACAAAGGGTCCTGGCCCGCCCCTGCCTGCGGGGGATCGGGAGCGAACAAGCAGGCACAGCGTGGTACCGGCTGGTGAATCAATAAGCCGAAGGGAGGCAGTGCGGGGAGTCGTAGCGCCCTCATAGTACTGGTGACGGCGGGGAACCGGGACCGCCGGGACCCGTCCGAGGGAAGGGGGGTGCCACATGGACAGAACCACTGGAGGGAAACGCTGGAGAAGACTATGAGCTTCGCAAACACGAACACGAAACGACAGTGGATAGCCGAACAGGCGAGGAAGCACCCCGATTGGGTGTTCACGACGCTGCACCGCTTCATCGACCTTGAATGGATGCAGGAGGCGTATCGACTGACGCGCAAGGATGGCGCGGCAGGCATCGACGGCGTGACGGCGACGGACTATGCGAAGGACTTGGAGGCCAACCTGTTGGACCTGCTGGGCCGGATCAAGTCCGGACGCTATCTCGCGCCGCCGGTCCGGCGGCACAACATCCCGAAGGCAGACGGCACGATGCGGCCCCTTGGCATTCCAACGTTCGAGGACAAGGTGGCGCAGAGAGCGATCGTGATGCTATTGGAACCGGTGTACGAGGCGGACTTCCTGCCTTGCTCGCATGGGTTCCGCCCGGGCCGCTCCGCCCACGACGCCCTGCACGCAGTGCGGGCGGGCGTGATGGAAGGGAAGCGGTGGGTGATTGACGCGGACATCTCGAAATATTTCGACACGATTTCGCACAAGCACTTGCGGGAGTTCCTCGACCTGCGGATCAAGGACGGAGTAGTCCGCAAGATGCTGGACAAATGGCTCAAGGCTGGGGTGCTCGAAGAGGGCGTCCTGCAACGGACCGGGAAGGGCACTCCGCAAGGCGGTGTGGTCTCACCTCTCATCGCGAACACGTTCCTGCACCACGTGCTGGACCAGTGGTTCGTCGAAACGGTGCAACCACGCCTGCGGGGCAGCAGCCTGCTGGTGCGATACGCCGACGACGCCGTGATGCTCTTCGAGAACGACCGGGACGGCCAGCGAGTGCTGGCTGTACTGGGCAAGCGACTTGCACGGCACGGGCTGCGGCTTCACCCGGACAAGACGCGGTATCTGGACTTCCGACCGAACCGGCCCCACGGGCGCGGCACGGGCGCGGCATTCGACTTCCTCGGCTTCACCCACTACTGGGCGCGGACGCGGAAGGGAAGCCCCGTCGTCCGCCAGACCACGGCCAAGAGCCGGTTCGCACGCGCGCTGCGAGCCGTCAACGACTGGTGTCGCAGACACCGGCACGATGCGGTGCCCAAGCAATGGGCGCATCTGGCGAGCGTGCTGCGGGGGCACGGGAACTACTACGGTCTCAAGGGCAACAGCGTGCGGCTGTCGAGTTTTCGCTACCAAGTCACGCACATATGGCGGAAGTGGTTATCACGCCGCAGCCATAAAGCGCGCCTGAACTGGGACAAAATGCGGGAACTCCTACAGAGGCACCCTCTGCCGCAGCCCCGCATCCGGCCGCTGCCACTGCTCCACTCTTCCCCTTGAGCGAACCTGCCATGTGAGGAACCGAGTGCGTTAGACGCGCACGCTCGGGTCTCTGAGGGGAGGGGCGCGGTAACGCCCCCTCCTACTCGACTACGAGAGTACCGTCAGGCAGCCCTCGCATACGATTCTGGAGCGACGCACGGCCCAGCGGCCCACGTTGACGCTCCGGCGGCAATAACCCCGGCCGCCAAGATGTTGATCGCGGCATTCACGTCGCGATCCTCCACCAGTCCGCAGGCGCGGCACCGGTACGTCTCCGCTGCTTGCGGGTTGTTCCGTGCGTGGCACCTGCTGCAATCCTGTGAAGTGTATTTGGGATCAACTTCCACGTACTCGCGCCCGGCCCATGCTGCCTTAGCTTTGAGTTGGCTCCGTAGAAGCGACCAATTCTGTGACAATATCTCCCGGTTGAGCCCGGCCTTCGCCGCGACGTTTTTCCCTGGTTGTCCCTCCGTTCCTTGCGCTGAGCGCGTCATCTTCGCGACCCGCAGCCGCTCCACCGCGACCAGTCCGTAGTCGCGGATGATCTCGGTCGTGGCCCGATGGCAGGCGTTCCTCTCCCGCACGAACTCCCGGCGCTGCAAGCGCGCCAGCGCCTGCACTCGCTTCCTCCGCCTCCGGCTGCCCTTGCGGCAGCGCGCGACCGCA